>NZ_NRGV01000001.1:0-289552 GCF_002332385.1 Glutamicibacter sp. BW80
TCATGAAATATCGAGGCTAAGGGCCGCGGGCCGGGACAATCTTGGGATTGTCCCGGCCCGCGGCCTTGCAGCTCTAGAGCACAACTCAATAACTACGAGCTCACAAATGCCTGCTGCCCACGGATTTCTATCCGTGGGCAGCAGGCATTTTGCGTCGAGTTGCAGGAGCTCGGTTGCTAGTTCGTGTGCAGGCTCTTGTTGCCGTAGTGCACCGCGAAGAACAAGCCAAGGCCCACGAACAGGTGAATGATGCTTAAGGTGAGCGCGGTAGCGATGTCGCCGGCGGCCATGATTGGCAAGATGATCGAAACAACCGCAACGACCAGACCCAACCACTGGGCGACCGTGCAGAATGCTGGCTTGGCGCGGCCGATAACAAAGACCACCGCACCGAGGATGAGGATCGGCAGCAAGGTGAAACCGTAGACCTGAGCGAAGCCAATGTGCTCACCGGTGTTCTCACCGAGCACCATGGAGGCTCCTGCGGAACTGCCAATGAAGTAGGTGATGACGTTGAGGAAGCCAGTACCAGCGGCGGCAATCAGGACCTGAACGAAGTTAAACGGGCTTTTGGGTTGAGTCTCAGCGTTCATGAGCCGGAGCGCTCCTCTAAATAGTTGATTTTATCCAACTAAGTCTAGAACCTGACCCGCGTTCCGCGCGTCTCACTTGCCAGTGAAATCCGCAACACCGCAGTGCGCTACCGCCGCTCACCGCGAATCGACACCCCAAGCGCCAACGGGATATGCGGCAGCAAAGCCAGATGGCTCGCCCGGGAGGCCCGGCTCGACAGACCTGGCTTAGCTCGGGCCGAGCACCAAGATGATTCCGAACACGCCGATGGCGATCAGCACCAGGGTAGTCATGAGCACCGCGACGATATCCGGCCTGACCCGCTCGGATTTCACGCCCAGCGCCATGCGCCGGTAGCGAGCGCGCTGCGAGGCAAAGATTCCCAGCGCCATCGTCGCGGAAATCGCGATCATCAACACGATGCCCACGCCATAGTGCGGCAGCCAGCGCAAGAAGACGGCACTGACCACAAGGAATGACACCAGGGTGCGGCTCCACGCAAATACCGTGCGCTCTGGCTGCAGCCCCGGATCGGCGATCTGGATGGGCTCGCGCATCAGGCCCGCGAACCGACAATCATGGCCACGGCCGCGATGGAAGCGGCCACGGCGCCGAAACCCAGGAGCGGAACGATGGCCGGAATCGGCAGCGGGCGCCCGGTGCGCATGCTGCGCTCCACGCGGACCCAGCGGACCGCGGCACCTGTGGCAATCAGGATTCCCACGCCGATGATCAGCACCGCGAGCCACGTGCGCAGCGGCGAGGGGAAAGCCTCGGCGGCAAATGCCTCTAGCGCGGTGCCGCCGGCAAGGAATGCCAGCGAGGTGCGGATCCACGCCAGGAAGGTACGTTCGTTGGCCAGCGTAAACCGGGGATCCGGCTCTGCGCCATGAGGCAGGACCCAGCGCGAGAGGCGGCTTCGTTCGTGATCAGACATGCCACTCCTACAGGTACGTGTTTCTTCCACTCAGTACATCATGCACAACGCTCGCTCATCGCCCGAAGATGCTTCGCGTCGCATTGAAGTCTACCGACCAGTTCATAAGTAAAACCATTGTTAATGGTAGATAAAAACAGTTTTACGAATGTGAGCCAGGGCATAAGAATGATTGGTAGATACTAGAACAACGAAAGGTCGCAGAGACATGGCCTCCACTAATTTGAATCCACACGTCGTCACCCTCGGCACCGCAGGCGGTCCACGCTGGTGGACCGGCGAGCACGCCGGCGAGCGGGCAGGAATCTCCACCGCGGTAGTCGTCGGTGACAGCGTCTATCTCGTAGATGCCGGCACCGGCGTGGGAAACCAGCTGATGAAGGCGGGGTACAGCCCGGCGAACCTGCGCGGCATCTTCCTCACCCACCTGCACTCCGACCACAGCATCGATCTGGCCTCGCTAGCCATCTTCGGACTGTTCACGCTGCCCTCCGATAAGGAACCCATCACCATCCTCGGCCCCGGCGAGCGCGGCGCCTTACCACCGGTCTCCCCGAGGGCGAGCGTTCCACCGCAGGCGCTCTACCCGCAGAATCCGACGCCGGGCACCGCCTCGATGTTCGACCATCTGATGCAGGCCTACGCAACGGACCTCAACGACCGGGTGATCAACGCCTTGCGCCCCTCCCCGCTGGATCACTTCTCGGCCCAGGACATCCAGATTCCTGCGGGCACCGGTTATCACCCGAATGAGAACCCGACGCCGGAGGCGTTCAAGCCATTCGTGATCTACCAAGATGAATTGGCGACGGTGAGCGCCACGCTGGTGAAGCATCCGCCGATCGCGCCGGCCTTCGCTTTCCGCTTTGACACCGCCGAAGGCTCGGTCACCATCTCCGGAGACACCTCGCCTTGCCAGAACCTTGTCACCCTGGCCCGGGACACGGATCTGCTGCTGCATGAAGCCATCGATTTCGAGTGGGTACAGCGCACCTACGGCCCGATTGGAACGCTGGAATCCCAAGCCTCCATGGACCATCACCGACGGGCCCATACCTCGGCCGAACAAGCCATCGAGATCGCGGCCCAAGCCGGGGCACGCACCCTGGCCCTGCACCACCTGGTGCCGGGCACCACTCCGCTCTCCGTCTGGCATTCGCACGCCGGCAAGTTCTCCGGGACCTACCTGGTCCCCGACGACCTCGATAAAATATCCTTCTCCCGCATCCACAGTGAAATGGCGGCATCCCGATGAGCAATGCAGTGAAGCCACAAAACCAGCCGACAGGCGATGGCGAGCTCAAAGTTCCCTCGCTCAATTCCCCGCAGATGCGGCGCATCCTCGCCTCGAGCTTCATTGGAAGCGCGATCGAGTTCTACGACTTCATCCTCTACGCCACGGCCGCCTCGCTGGTCTTCAACAAGGTGTTCTTCATTGGGCTCACCCCAGGCGTGGCGCTCTTCGCCTCCTTCTCCACTCTCGCCGTCGGCTACCTGGCCCGCCCGCTGGGCGGAATCGTCTTCGGCCACTTCGGCGACAAGGTGGGCCGCAAGGGCGTGCTGATTACCTCGATGGTGATGATGGGCGGCGCCTCAACGCTGATCGGCCTGCTGCCTCCGGCCGCGCAAATCGGCATGATCGCGCCGATCGCGTTGATCACGCTGCGCATCGTCCAGGGCCTGGCCGTGGGCGGCGAATGGGGAGGCGCCATGCTGATGGCGCTGGAGCATGCTCCGAAGGAACGCCGCGGCTTCGCCGCGAGCTTCGCGAATATGGGCGGGCCGGCCGGCGCCGTGCTGGCGACCCTCGCCGTTTCCGCGGTCTCCATCCTGCCCGATGACCAGTTCCTGGCTTGGGGCTGGCGCATCCCGTTCCTGATCAGCATCGCGCTGGTAGGCATCGGCCTGATCATCCGGCTCAAGGTGGCCGAGTCCCCGCTCTTCCTCGCCTTGGAAGACAAAGCCGAAGAACGCAAGACCCCATTCTTGGAGGTCATCACCAAGTACCCCGGTTCGGTGATCCGCGGAACGCTGGTCGGCATGAGCTCCTACACGGTGCAGGGCCTGATGACCGTTTGGGCCGTCGCCTATGTGGTTGAAGAGGTTGGCATGGACCGCACGGCCGTGCTGAATGTGAAAGCCATCGGCGCTGCGTTGACCGTCGTCGGCATCTGGTTCGCCGCCCGCTACTCCGACAGGCTCGGACGCCGCCCGGTCATGATGGTTGGCATAGCCGCCGGCGCGGTCATGGCCCTGCCGATCATGTGGATGCTGGAAATGGGCGAGCTGTGGCTCTTTGCCATCGCCCTGTTCATCGCCAACGGCATCATCCAGGCCACCATCTTCGGACCCTTCGGCGCGTTCACCGCCGAGCTGTTCCCCACCCGGATCCGCTACACCGGCGCCTCGCTGGTGTACCAGCTCTCCTCCACCGTGGGGGCAGGCTTCACCCCGATGATCGTCACCGGCTTGGTGCTGCTCGGTGGCGGAACGCTGTGGATCGCCGGTGCCGTCTGGGCGGGCGCATTCATTGTCGCCGGGCTCGCCATACGCGGAGTGAAAGAGGGCCGCGAGGCGGATCTCGAAGCAGAAAACCTGTAGTCCGCTGAACAGGATCCAGGGCTGGCCGGAGTCGCAAGGACTCTACCCAGCCCTGTTTTCTTTGTCGGCTCCAACTTCTTCACAGAAGTCGAGGAATGCGCGCAGCCGCAGGCTCGGACGGTCCGAGGCAGTATAGGCGACACAAATATCGCTCTCGCCGACCGGACCCTCAATTTCCAGGATTGCCAGCGGCAGTCCGTCATAGCTGAGATTGACCGGAGGCCGCTGCACCAGCACCGTGTAGCCCAACCCCCGGGCCACCAAACCGCGCACGGCCTCGAAGCTCTGCGAACTCCAACGCACCTTGGGATCCAGCCCGGACATCCGCAGATTCACCAGCTGGTTATCGCGTACCGTCGGAATGTCCAGGGACACAAAATCGTCTCCCGCCAATTCCGACAGGGCCACACTGCCTCGCTTGGCCAGGCGGTGATTGCCTCCGACCAGGACATATGGCCGCCCCGACATGACGCGGCGCCACCCCACATGGGGCAGGAGATGCCGGGTATGCGTGAGCACCGCATCCAGATGCCCTTGCAGCATCCGTTCCTGCAGCTCGGCGCCGTCTCCCTCGATGAGGGTCACCTGCAGGTCCGGGTGCACGTTGGTGAAGCGTTCGCAGATCACCGGAATCCAGAAGGCTGCCAGCGAGGAGTAGCAGCCGATGACCAGCGGCCCGGAAAGCTTGGTCTGGCGCTCCACGATCTGGTCCTGCACCTCTTCGGCATGGCGCACCAGCTGCTTGGCATCATGGAGGAAATCCGTACCCACCGCGGTGAGGACCACGCCGCGCGCCCGGCGCCGCACCAGCAGCTGCGATCCAACCACCCGTTCAAGTTCATCCATCGCCTGCGACATGGCGGCCTGCGAAATGTGGCAGGCGCCAGCAGCCGCGGAGATGGACCCGGTTTCGGCGACGGCGACAAAATACTGTATTTGACGCAGGGTGTAGTTGATCACCCACACAGTCTAGCCAGCGGCATCAGACCCGCCGAAGCAGATTCCATAAAGCACGCTGCGCGCAGCCGTTCGAAACAACCTGCTCGGAGCCCCCTTGGAACGGGCGCCTGCGATGGAAATGCCCGTGATCTTCAGGCATGCCTGCCTAGTGACGAGGGCATAGGTTGCCGCAACGCAGTACCTTCAGAAATACGCTGAGAGCCCTCTTCCGGAACGGATCAGCACCGCGCCTCGAGATCTATCTGGTCTTCGGCAAGCATCGGATTGCAGACGGTGACGTCCGCTACGGAATCAGGCAATCGCCGAGACCGGGCGCTGCCTACTATCTGAGGGACACCGCCGACCAAGAATCCCCGGAGCATTATCTGCAGAGAGTTGTTGCCGGCGAGGTGAATCCAGGGGGTGCCGGAGAGCTGCTCGGTCATTGATGCGCTACACGCAGCAGGCCCAGCACTCCAGATGTGTGCTGGGCCTGCAGCATCCGGGGATGCTACTTCGAGGCGCCGATGGCCCAAACCCGCGGCAGCTCGGTGCCGTTAACCGCCAGGTCGCCGATCAGCCGGGCCTTGAACACCCACGGGTTGTGGTTTCCGGCGGTGCGGGCATTGCGCCAGTGCCGGTCCAGGTTCTTCGAAACGCTGGTGGCCGAAGCGGCCAGCGCGTCGAAGGCGTGGGTGATCGCGTTGAGCACCAGAGGTGTTAAGACCACCTGGGCCTGCGCGCTGGCCAGCTCGGCCGCGTCATTGGCCGCCTCGTCTTCCTCCAACGTCACCTCGCCCTCGTGCAGCGCCAACGCGGTTTCATAGGCTCCCTGCAGGGACTGCGACACGCGTTCCACGGTTCCGGCCGCCGCGAACGCAGCCGCTGACACCTCGCCGATGACCTGCAGCAGCTGCGGATCCTCGGCGGCCACGTTGGCGGCGCCATGGCTGAAGGTGCGCTTGCGGGCCTTCAGCTCGGCGGCGAAGTCACGTTCGGCGGCCTTGGCGGACCCCGCCAGCACAACCAGCAGCACCTGCTGGTAGAACGCGGTCTGGTATTTGAAGCGGGTGTCGAAGTCGATCAGGTCCTCTTCGGCGACGACCGCGTCGGTGAAGGTGGAGGTTCCGGTGCCGGTGGTGCGCTGTCCGAAGCCGTCCCAGTCATCGGCCAGCACCACGCCGGGCTGGTGGCGGTTGACCGCGGCGATCACGCGCTTGCCGGTATCGGTGCGTTCGGCGTAGGTATCCAGCCAGTCGGCGAAGATCGAGCCGGTGGAATAGTACTTGGTGCCGTTGACCAGGAACCCTCCTGCGCCATCCGGAGTGACCTTGGTGATCACCTCGCCGACCTTCACGGTGCCGATCTCGGTCCAGGAGTTCCCCACCAGCTCCCCCGCGGCGAAGCGGGCCAGCCATTTGTCGCGGCCCGGCCCCGGAGCGGCGACCAGGCGGTCCTCAACGAAGGCGAAGTGCGCGCGCAAGGCCTGAGCGATGCTGGAGTCCGCGGCGGCCAACTCCACGAGCAATTCGAAGAGCTCGGCCAGGGTGGCCCCTGCCCCGCCGTGGGAGACCGGGACGCGCAATGCGCTGAAGCCGGCGGCGGCCAGCTCGGCCACCTGCTGGTGCGGCAGCTCTCCGCTCCGGTCGCGTTGGGCGGCGCCGTCGGCGATCTTTGCAAAGTGCGGGGCGAAGCGTTCCTTGAGTTGGGCAAGGCGATTGCGCGAGATGGCAAGTGCAGTCATCAGTTCGGTCCAATCCGTGGGTGGGGTGAGGTTTAGGTGTAGAGCGAGAGCGGCTGGGTTTCCCCGCGCAGGAAGTACGCGCCGACCTCGATCTTCTTGTAGTCCACCGGGTCATGCAGCGAGTGGGTGCGCACATTGCGCCAGAACAGATCCAGGCCCACATCATTCTGCGTCGAGGAGGAACCGGTGACCTCGAAGATGCGGTTGGCGACCTCCACGCCGATCTCGGTGGAGACCACCTTGGCTTCGGCGATTTCCACCGCCAGCGCTGCGCGTTCAGGCTGGGTGACATTCCCGGCCTTGGCCAGCAGCGCATCGAACTTGCGGCCGAGCTTCTCGGTCAGGGCGGCCACCGCGGCGGTGCGCGCCTTCAGCTCGCCCACGGTGCGCTGGAAGACGACGTCCTGCGAGTAGGTCTCCGCCTCCGAGAGGAACCAGGCGTTCTTGCGGCCCAGCAGGATCTGCTTGCCGCGGGCCAACGCGCCCTCGGCAATGCCCAGGTAGAAGTTCGCGAAGGCCAGCTGGATCCCGGGGGTGAGCAGGGTGGACACCGGCTCGTCGGTTACCGCCCCGAGCAGATCGGCGGCCTCGATGCGCACGTTGTGGTACTTCAGCGAGTTCGAGGCACTCAAGCGCTGGCCCAGGTAATCCCAGTCATCAACGATTTCCAGTCCTTCCCGGTCGCGCGGGAGGACAAAGGCCAGCACTTCGCCGTGGCGCGTTCCTCCGGAGACCTCGGCGTTCACGACGATCACCTCGCCGACTCCGGAGCCGGTGGAGAAACGCTTGGCACCGTTCAGGCGGAAGCCATCGCCCTCCGCGGTGAGCGTCAGCTGCGGGTCCACCGGATTCACCGAATCGCCCCAGAGCCAGCCGCCGGCCACGGTGCGCTGCCACCACTCGGCCTGGGTTTCGGCCGGAGCGTAGAAGGCGATGCCGGACTGGTTGATGTAGTGGTAGGCCAGCAGCTGGGAGATGGACCCGTCGGCCGCGGCCAGGATGCGGATGGTTTCAAAGGCGGTGGCCCAATGCGCTCCGGCTCCCCCGAATTCGGCCGGAACCAGCAGGTTCAGCAGACCGGCTTCGCGCAGCAGCTGCACCTCGGCGAAGGGCTGCTCGTTTTTGCGGTCGCGCTCCAGCGCATCGGCGGCCAGTGTGGCCGCGACCTGGCCGGCGATCTCGCGCCAGTGGGCGAGCTCGGCCTCGTCTGCGCTCCCGGTGTAGGGAACCCGGGGCAGTTGCGTGCTCAGTGCGGTCATTTTCGTTCTCCCTTAGAGTCTTGCTCCGAAGGAAGCAGAAAGTTGCTTTCTGCTGATCCATCGAACCTGGCGTTAGCACTAGCTGCGGAATGCAGGCTTGCTGCGGCGTCGTCGAGCCAGGTCTCTTAGCCGCTCTGGATGGTTGGTACTTCGAGTGAAACACCGCGGCATGAGCAGATGGAAGAAGGATGTAACTCGGCGGAACAGTCGGTCAGAAGTCGTCATCTTCGAGCTACATGCCTGCCGGATCAGTGGCGGAACGGCCGTCATATGACCCTCGCATGACGAAGTTTGAACTCGGGAACTCAAATGCGACCGCATAGGATGGCTGTTCACGGCAAAACGGCAGAATAGGTTGAAAGTGGATCCAGCAGGCGTCATTGCCTTCATGTTCGGGTTGCTGAGCATAACGTTGGTGGCAGCGTTCCTCGCCCCGATGGCACGGGACCGAAAGCTCGCTCGCAATGCGTCGATCGGCATCAAGACGCGCCACACTTTGGCCAGCGATGGTGCCTGGCTTGCCGGGCATCAGCAGGCTGCGCCCCTAATTGCCGTGGCCTCCTTGGCCGGCTGGGCGGCATTGGCCAGTGCAGCAGTCCTTTGCGTGCTGGGCCAGTTCGGTTTCGCCTTCGCCGCAACCGGGACCGGCTACTTGGCCGCCATCGCGTTGCTGGTGATCTCGACTGCCAAAGCGAATAAAGCCGCGCGGGGCGTCGATGCGGCTGGCCTCGGCTAATCCAGCACTGCTTAAAGAAACGGATCGCGCCATCTGCCGATGGTGCGATCCGTTTCTTTCTTGGAAAGCGTGCTGCTACAGCAGTACGGCTCCGAGAACCAGTACAGTCAGGAATGCCGCGGTGCCCTGGATGGCGGTGGCCACGCTCAAGGTCTTGTAGGCCGTGATGACCGGGATGCGGCTGAGCTGGGAGACCACCCAGAAGTAGGAATCGTTGGCATGCGAGACGACCATCGCGCCGGCGCCAACTGCCAGAACACTGAGCACCATGCCCAGTTCGGAGTCCAGACCGAGGGAACCGAGCATCGGGGCGACCAGCGCCGAGGTGGTCACCATCGACACGGTGGACGAGCCCTGCGCAGATTTCAATGCCGCGGCGATCAGGAATGGCACAGCCAAGCCGAGACCCAGACCGCTGAGCGAATCGGAGAGGATTGTGGTCAGCTCCGAGGCTGCCAGCACAGCACCAAAGGCTGCGCCGGCACCGGTAATGAGCAGGATGGGTGCCGCGGTGCGCACGGCTTCATGCATCTGCTCATTGAAGTCCGCAAGCTTCCTATTGCCGTTCAGGAGCAAGGTCGCGGCGAGCAAACCGAAGATCAGCGCGATCACCGGGGTGCCGATGAAGGACAGCGCTTCCAGCGCGGAGCCTTCGCCGAAGGGATGCGATGGAAGCTTGGCAATCGATGCCGCGCAGATCAAGACCAGCGGAACGAGGATCGGCAGGAAGGCCAAGCCAGGGCTTGGCAGCTTGCCGAAGCTTGCACGCAGCTGCTCGTAATCGAGCTCGGAGATGTCGTTCTCATCCTCGGATGGCAGCGGAGTCCACGTGGACTTGTTGAAGCGGCTGGCATAGAACAGCCCGGCCATGGCCGAGACCACTGCCACCGGCAGGCCGATGGCGATGATCAATCCGAGGTTGTCGGCGATGCCGATGGACTCGGCGGCTGCCAGCGGTCCTGGGGTCGGCGGGA
This sequence comes from Glutamicibacter sp. BW80, assembly GCF_002332385.1. Taxonomy (NCBI): domain Bacteria; kingdom Bacillati; phylum Actinomycetota; class Actinomycetes; order Micrococcales; family Micrococcaceae; genus Glutamicibacter; species Glutamicibacter sp. BW80. The sequence goes on from NZ_NRGV01000001.1 coordinate 9,764, forward strand.
CCATGGTGTGGGTGGCATACAGGCCGGTCATCAAGGCAATGGAGGTGGCCAGCGTGGAAACACCGGTGCGCAGGGTGATGGCCTTGCGCAGGGAGTTGAGCACCACGTAGCCCGAGTCGCAGAAGACCGGTATGGAAACGATGTAGCCGATGAGCGACAGCGTCAGGTTGGGGAATCTGGTGCCCAGCACCTTGATCAGCGCATCGGCCATGGAGATCGCGGCCCCGGAACGCTCCAGGATGATGCCGATCATCGTGCCGAAGAGGATTACGAGGCCAATATTGCCCATGGTGCTGCCAAAGGCGGTGGTCACCGTGGAGGCGACCTCGGCGATGGGGATCTTGTAGGCGAAGGCCGCGAGGATGGCCGCGCCGATGAGGGCGAGGAAGGGGCTGATTTTCCAGCGTGCGGTGACCAGCACAATGGCCACCACGAGGATCAGCAGAACGAGGAGTTCATACACGGCGAGTTGGCTCCTTTGCCAATATCTGTGGCCCCCAGCCCGAACCTGCAATGGCGCAGGCGGTCGTTCTGGGTGCGAGTTCCGGCCCGTTGCTGCCGCCCGCTATTCCGCCAGGTCAAGCTGCTCAGGCTTTTCCTGCGAAGGTTGTTTCGGCCGGGAGGACCGGTTCAGCGGGCGCTCAACTTCGAGCATCTTGCCAATACTAGGGACTGCGGACTCAATCACCTATGGGCGCACGCCCATATTCTTATGCCGGAAATTCCTAGAATATGTGTTTCTGGTCTAGGGCGACCGCTGCGTAGATGGCATGCTGCAGCCGCACCGCCTGGCCGGTGTGGCGGATGTCCACCCCGGCGATCAGGGCTACGCGCTCCAGACGCTGCACTAGGGTATTGCGGTGTATGTGCAGTTCGGTTGCGGCCTGGGTCATCGATGCTGCGGCAGTGACGACCAGCAGCGTCTTCGCTTGCTCTTCGCTCAAGTCCCGGGCGGGCCGGGCAATATGGCTCAGGCTCTGCGCCGGTGTGCGCGCGATAGCGGTGGCGATTTCCGGGCTCCAGATCTCCCGGTTTCGTCGCTGGGGTATCAGCGCCGGGAGCGCCACGAGGGCACGGAGGGCTTCGGCTTCGGCCAGCAGGTGTCCGGCGCCTTCTGCCGGGGCGGAGGCAAGATAGCGCTCCGTTGCGCCTTGGTCTTCCTCGAAGGCCGGTTCGTTCGCCAGCCGGATCCGCCAGAACGCACCGGAGAGGTTGATCCAGGAAGTGCGCCGGCCCTCAACGGCCGGCACATCCAGCAATGGATCCTGCGCGCTGCGCGGGATCCATGCCTCCAGTTGCGTTGGTCCGCGCAAGCCGTGCGCTGCCAGGCTCCGGTCAATGGCTTCTGGCTCGGCCCATCCGGCCAGCAACGCGGAGATAATGTCCCGGGCTTCTGTTTCACGGCGGGTACTGCGCGAGTGCTCGCGTTCCTGGGTGAAGAGCAACTGCACGGTCAGTGCAATCAGATCGGCTAGCGGCTCGACCTCATGCGGGGCTCCGGTGACGCCGACGACCCCGCACAGCTGATTATCCAATGTGAGCGGAACGTTGACCCCGGGCTGGGTTCCGGCGCTGCCATCGGCCTGGCTGACGCGGATGATCTGGTTGCGGCGGATCGCCTCGGCGCTGCCCTCGTGATGCGTTCCGATGCGGGCCGCATCGGTGGAAGCAATGATCACCCCGTGGGAATTCATGATATTGACATGGCGGTTAATCGTCGGCGCGATGGTGTCGACGACCTTTTGCGCCAGTGCGCTGCCTAACCGGGGCTGCTCCTGTTCGCTCATGGTTTTATCCTAGCCGTCCGAGGCCTTGGGACCCTTTCCATACCCCAGCCGGACTGCTTGAAACCGCCAGATGGCATGTTCGCGTCCATGCCGGCTCCGGTATTCACGCGGAGATTGCCAGCCTGGATTTTCTTCGCAATCAGCAACGCCTCGGAGATGTCTCGGGTGAAAATGATCGAATTCAGTCCGTAGCCATTGCCGATGGCTTGGCGCAGTACGACCGCGCGGGAATCTTCATCACTGAATTTTGTGTCCGAGAGCTCCGGCCCAATGATCTCTTCTTTTGACACCGACATTTCGGCTTCACATTGTTCAGGACGGTTGGCGGAACGAAGAGCCCTCCGCGCTCACCGGTTCTCCGCAGGTAACCAGTTCGGCACCTTCTGCGAGGCCCGCGGCTATGTACCCGAGCACGCATACATTCAGCACGTCTCATTATCACCGGTGGCAGCTTCAGCATCCAGGTAGTCGATGAAGACCGCCGCTGGGCAAGGAAGCCCTCGCTTAGATCGAACCGGCGGGCACGTGCACCTCATCGGGTTGCCACAGGGCAAGCCACTAGGACTCAATGCCATGCTAGGCATGCCCATGCACCAACGCAGCCTGCACGGGATTTGAAAGGGCCCCTCGAACGCCCGCCAGGGCGCTCCGTACTAAGCGGAACTTCATCAACAAGGTCGGCTGAACTTAGATGATTTGACCGCGCAGGAGATTCCGCTGGAAAAGATCAATGAGGACTACTGGGCACAGGAGAGCGGAGCGATCGCCAGGGGCGTGATCCGCTTCGAAAGCGCAGCATTTCAGCGAACTAGCTCGCAAGCCGCTCGCGCGCCATTCTGCTGGATCGGGCACCGCTGGCGTCCGGCTCTTGGGCAAGCACGGAATTCCATAGTTCATCCAGCGAGAGTCCAAGGACCCCCGCGATGGCGGCAATAGTTGAGAATGCGGGGGTGGCCACTCGCCCGGACTCGATCTTGCGTAGCGTCTCCGGGGAAATTCCCGCGTCAAAGGCAATGTCAACCATGGTCCGCTCGGCTCTTGCCCGGCGCAAGAGGGCGCCGAGGCGCTCGCCGCGTTCGAGTTCTTCAAAAGTGAGGGGCAATCTAACCATAAAACCAATCATAGTACCGGTATAGTATGGACGGTATTGTTATTGGTTTTATGAAGGGCTTCGCATGATCGAGATCCTGAATTCCCACGAAGCTGCCCGGGCTAAGGTCACCGGAGCTCTCGTGGGGCAGATCCTGCAAACCCTGCGGGACCGCAGCGTGGTGGGCACCAACCTTTTGGACATCAACGCTTGGGCCCGCGAGATGATCCTCGGAGCAGGCGCAGAATCCTGCTATGTCGATTACGCACCAGCTTTTGGACGCGGACCATTCGGCCATTACATCTGCACCGCGGTCAACGATGCGGCGCTGCACGGATTACCCCACGACTACGCACTGGCCGACGGTGATTTACTGACCCTGGATCTTGCGATTTCCAAGGAAGGCATCGCCGCTGATGCTGCCATCAGCTTTATCGTGGGGCCGACCCAGGACACCGCAAGCACCCAGCTGATCCAAGCCACGGAACACGCGTTAGCTGCCGGAATTGATGCGGCCCGGCCAGGGGCCAAAATTGGCGATATTTCCTATGCCATCGGCACAGTCTTGCGCGAGGCCGGGTACTCGATCAATACCGAATACGGCGGCCACGGGATCGGCTCGACAATGCATCAGGAACCTCACATTTCGAACAACGGACGGCCCAACCGAGGCTATAAGCTGGTTCCCGGATTAATGCTCGCGCTGGAACCATGGGTTATGACAAACACCGCGAAGCTCATCACCGATCCCGATGGCTGGACCTTGCGAAGCGCAACGGGTTGCCGTACCGCGCATACCGAACACACGGTACTGATCACCGAGGGGGCGCCTCAAGTATTGACCCTGCCGCCCTCCTCCTAGGCCGGGCTTACTCGGCCTCGGCGCGCTCCTTGACGATTGCCTCGGCCACGCTGGCAACATCTGGCGCGAAAGCGTACAGCTTGCCTGCATCTTGGTGCACCCACCAACGTCCACAGAGCGCGGTGCTCTGCAATTCAGCGCCTGCCGGCCACCAGTCGGCTTCGAGGGTTCGGTAGGTCACGAAATCCTCTGGTGCCATGTCCTTGGTCCGCGAATCGGCGGCGTAGCCTTTTTCCAGTTCCTTGGCGCTGGGAACGCCGGTGTTAGCCAGCGGCTCGCATTTGCCGCTTGGAAGTTCACCTGAGTAGTCCATGGTGAAAATTCGCTCGTGCCCGGTGCTGCGTTGCTCCAGGCGGACGTCGGTTCCACCATTGGGAGCCCAGCTGGGAAGCAACCCGGAAGCTACGCCTTCTGCGGAAGTCTTTGCGGTTTTGGAGGCCGACTGCTCATATTTGTCTTCGGTTAGCTGACTGACGTCACATCCGGTCAGCAGCAAAGTGGTCGGAATGGCTAGTGCTATCAAGGGAACAAGGTTTTTCTTCATCACAACACAAGCCTATGAAAGCCTGTGGCGCCACGTCCTCAGCGGACGGGTGTAACTGTGCGTACTCCAAGTCCACCCCTGGCATGAGATCTCTGGACTCGGCGGTGGATAAGCCTCGGACCGAACCACGCCCCCAGTAGCGGAGGACCATGGAGGCCTGCCCCAGGCCGAGGAACCGAGTAGTCGTCGGTTCGCTCACTGCACGGCCCCCGCAAGTAGAGCCGCATCCTGAGTTCCCAGCGCATTGACGATCGGCGGCGTGCGCCACACCCATCCCCTGCATGCAGAGCTGCTGGATGCTGCAGGCACGTGGATCGCAGTTTCGGTGGATTTGTTTTCAACGCAACACTGCGCACCGACTACGGCCAAAGATCAAGGATGCCCTGGATCCTACAGCCATTCTCCCTCGGGCAAGCTAGGAATCTGGCCCGAACATTCCCGTCAGGAACGCGCTATTGTGCCGATGGCGCCGCATAAAGAATTGCGTCGAGTCGAGGCCAAGACTCCTCAGCCCGAGCCACTAACCCGTCTCTTCAATGCATAAATAAAAAATAATGTCCCGCCGAAGGCTTTGCCTTCGGCGGGACAAAATCAAAAAGTACTACATTGCGGGGCTTTAGCCGCCGAGCCCACCGAGAAGGCCGAGAATGATCTCCAAAAGAGTATCGACCAGATCCATGATTCCTCCAGAAAGTGCGATGTGAATAAAAGTCCACGTTATCAACGGGTGTTGATGTAAATAAAACTAACAGTGGACGAGTTTCCTGCGGTGAATATTCTCAATTATTACGAGTTTTATTCTTTGAATATCTAACTAACCTCAGGTAAACATCATAAATCAAATAAATTTCACCGTGTCAATAATACTTAAGTAGGAGCCCAAAAGACTCAGCTTCTCCCTAACCGATTCATGGAAGTGACTCTTGCGAACGTTCTAGTTAAGCCAGTTGATCCATTGGGTTAACAATAACTTTCATGTTCTTGCTCAGCCGATGGAACCTGGAATTCCAGTGAAGTTAAGTACCCAAACCTGCTCCGGCTACAGTTTCGTCATGAACGGGTGGCCTTCGGTGAAATGATCATCGCTCGACTCCATAAACTCGTTCTGATGCTGTGCATCTCGCTCGTCATTGACCATCGCTACGAGAACCTCTTCGTACGTCAAGAGCGCATCGTGCCGAGTTTTAAGTACATCATTCCCAGTTCTGTGCACAAAACTGGGAATGACTCCGCCCTCAGCTCAACCGCCATATTTCTCCGCTGGAGAACTACGCCCCGACGCCGGCCCGCAATCCCGCGAAAATTCCCACCTACGGAGATTCCGCTTTCACCAGACTTTGATCCCCCGCCCAGGCCGGTTAAATGCTTCGATAACAGCGCATTCCCAGCTGCTGCGCCTGTTTATTCTCGACGTGGACGGCTAAGCCGTTGCGGCGACGCTCGTCTCTCTGGCCCAGAGATAGGCACCACTTAGGGGATGAGTTGATCCACGCGATAGCGGTCGAACAGCGCCACGAAAGCATCAAATGTTCGACGATACCCGGTAAAGCCAGCCACCCTGCTCTTCCCCATGTCGGCCACCACTTCTATGTTTCGCCCTAGGTCACCGTCGGTGTGCCACCACGAAGCCATGCGACCCAGCTTTTGTTCCGCCAACCCGTGTTTCAGCGCCAACTCGCTCCACTGCCTTTCCCGGCCGCTCATGGCCTGCTCGAGAGGCCGAGGCGCCTGTTGGTAGCCTTCCCATTCAACTCCAAAGTGCGCGGCGAGCTTCGGCCACATCCAGCGCCACCGAAAGACATCGCCATTGACGATATTAAAGGCCTCATTGGCAGCAGCAGGGGTCGTCGAAGCCCAGAGCATATGCTCTGCAAGCAGACCGGCGTCTGTCATGTCAGTCAGCCCGTTCCATTGCATTTCTGAGCCCGGGAAGACGAACGGTTCTCCCGTTTCCTTGCACAGCGTTGCTTGCGTGGCGAGCGTGAGCCCCATATTCATTGCGTTTCCCACAGCATGCCCAATGACGGTGTGCGCGCGGTGCACGGACCAGGTGAACCCCTGCTCGGCGGCCGCGGCGAACAACTCGTCTTCTTGCGCGTAGTAGAAGTTCCGAACGGGCAGCCGCGGTTCTTCTTCATGGAACGGAGTATCCGGCATCTCGCCGGCGGCGTAGGCTTCGAAAGGGCCAAGGTAGTGCTTTAGCCCCGTCATCAGAGCCACATGGGCAACCGGCTTGTCCCGCAGCGCGGCCAAGAGAACTCGCAACATGCCTGCGTTGACAGTGATGTTCTCTTCCTCAGAGTCCTGCCGCGACCAAGCGGTGAAGAAGACGTGCGTCGGATGTTCAGGAGCGAGAACGGCCGCCACTGATTCAGCCGAAGTCAGGTCCGCGGAAAGCCAGCGCACTCCGTCGCGATCAGCCCCCGGCCTGCGGGACAAGGCAATAACTGACCATCCTGCGGTGGCGAGGGTCTCCACAAGTGCAGATCCTGCGATGCCCGTCGCTCCAACCACGAGCGCTGTGCGTTGTTCACTCTGTACCGATTTGTCATTGATTGCCATACTGGTGCCAAGCTACGATGCAGGCTAGATATTCCCGGCTGTCCGCCCGGTCGCCTGCTCGGAGCAATTCAAAAGATTATTCATCCGCGCGCCCACCCTGAGCGACTCGCTTCTGAAGCTACGCCACTCCCCCAACTCGGCATCTCAGACTCGAAAGATTGGCCTCAAAAACAGCTGAATTTCACGGTTCCTGGCTCCATACACACCACGATTTCCGGGCCGACCCAGATTGTTCGCCCTAGACTTCCCCTCCTACGCAACCAGCTACGTCCTGAACTACGCGTTCAGGAAGCGGACGGTTCGTGCGGAGAACAGGGGAGCCTCGCCGCGCCGTTACACAACAGTTCACCAGCCCATCGCGCATCGCGATCCAGGGCCGAAGCAAGAATCTCTGCATGCTCCTGTTCAACATCGCGTTTCACGTCACGGGCGTCTGGTCCTGCGCAACGCCCATAGGGCTGGATCCGGACCGAGGCGTTTGTGTCGGGTCCGTCTGCAGCGGCACACCACGGCCACTCGCCCAATTTGGTGTGAAAATCTTGGTGTGAAGGATTCAACTCAGGTGTGTAATCATTCGGGTCTTCTGCCGAACTACGCGGGGAGCCATGCGGACAGTGGCAAATATTACGAGGAGCCGGTGCGCGTGATCATGAATGCCGGATTGCTCAGCGCCGATCCGGCAAGCGCCCGAATAGGCGCCTACTTTAATGCAGGTAAGTGCGCGCCACCTGATATGCGGTGCGCCGGATGAGCTCCAAAGCCTGCGATGAAAGCTCACCGAGATCGGCCGGGCCCTGTGCTATCGAATAGGCTGCGAGAATTCCCGACTCGGCGAGCAGCTCCTCGGCAAGGTCTACCGATCCGGCGATCACGATAATGTCTGCATCTCTGCGCGCAGCTTGCAGCACCCCGCTGACCACCTTGCCCTGCAGGGATTGCGAATCCAGGCGCCCCTCACCGGTAAAGACCAGCTGCGCGTCGGCAAGAATCTGGTGCGCGTTCAAAGCCTGCGCTACCAGTTCCCACCCGGGCACGAGCTCAACCTCGCAGTAAGATCCAAGGCAGAGCGCCAAGCCGCCGGCGGCTCCCATGCCGGGCTGCTCGCGCAGCTTTCGACCGGACGCGGTTTCCAAGGTGTCAGCGAGCCGAGCCAGTCCCGCATTCAGTGCTTCCACTTCCTGGGGCGAGGCGCCCTTTTGCGGTCCGAAAACCGCGGCGGCCCCGTTTTCTCCCAGCAACGGATTGGTGACATCGCAGGCGATCTGCCATTTGACTCGAGAAGCTCGCGAATCCAGACCGGAGATATCGATGCTCGCCAGGTCGTTCAGCGCACCACCGCCCGCAGCCAATTCTTTGCCCTGAGCATCGAGGAACTTCGCACCCAGAGCTGCGAGCAATCCAGCTCCGCCATCGGTGGTGGCCGAGCCACCAAGACAAAGAATGATTCGCTGCACTCCAAGCTCCAAGGCTTGAATGACAAGTGGGCCCAGCCCAAAAGTGGTGGCTTGAAGTGGTTGCCGCGGTACGTCACTGACCTGGGGCAATCCCGCGGCTTCCGCCGCCTCGATCACGGCGGTCGTTCCATCTGCAGACAACCCGAAACGCGAGTTGACGGTCCTGCCCAGCGCATCGGTTGTTTCAACGACCTTCGCTTCGGTTCCCCAAGCGTCGATCAACGCATCGAGGGTTCCCTCGCCGCCATCGGCAAAGGGAACGGCGGTGATCGATACCGTACGGGCCACAGAGGTAGCAGCCGCATTCACCCCTGCGGCGATCGCGTCCGCGACTTCGCTGGCCCGGGCGCTGCCTTTGAAGGAGTCCGGAACGATTGCCACATTTAGTGGTTGGGCCGCGGCTGGCGTGCGCTGTGTCATGGACTCAACATTAGGTGCTCTTGAATCCCGGGAATATAGGCAGGCATACATACTTTTGAGCACCAGCGAGCTGATTTATATGCATTACGCACCCTTGACGCGTAGCCGACTACTTACCGCCCTGCTGTTCGCGGTAGTCCTCGATTGACGCGTTGAACTTATGCAGAAGTTCTGCGAATTTGTTGACTTCTTCGGCCGGCCAATCCGAGGTAATGCGGTCGATTGCGCTGACCGAATGCTCGCGAACCTCCGTGAGCCGCTGCTGCCCCAGTTCGGTCAAGGCAAACTTTCGCGCAACACTGCCCGCCGGATCGAGGATTCGTTCGAGATAGCCGTCCCGCACAGCGGTGGTGGTTTGACGTTGCAGGGTCGAGGCGTCGAGGAGAAAAACCGTGCTCATTTCACCGATCGACATCGGCCCCTGGACTTCGATGCGGCTCATCAGCAGATAGACGCTGCGATCCAAGCCATCACCGCTTCGGCGCTGCGCGATGGTGTAGCGGCTGAGCAGCGTTTGCTCATACTCGATATCTGCTGTGCGGCGTTTCATGTACCTAATTCTCCACTTCTACTCATTCGATCATACCCGAACATGTATTATGAACATTTTATGTATCTTACACATTCATTCTGAGAGGCTCTCGTGTCCAAACCCACCTCTGCCGGGATTCCCGGCTCAGGTCTAGCCGTCGCCGTTCTCGCCTCCGCGGGCATCGCGTCGTCGATCACCCAGACCATGGTCACGCCGCTGATCCCGCAGCTTCCCAGCATCTTTGGCACCTCAGCGTCAAACACCGCGTGGATCATCACCGCCACGCTACTTGCAGCCGCGGTGGCAGTACCAATTTCCGGGCGCTTGGGCGACCTCTTTGGCAAACGGCGCATGCTGCTCATCCTGGCGCTGCCACTGATCCTCGGTTCCATCGTGTGCGCCATGGCCCCCACGGTGGAGGTCATGATCGTCGGCCGCGCGCTGCAGGGCCTTGGCTCGGGCATTGTGCCACTGGGCATCGCCATGCTCCGTGACCTGGTTCCGAAGGAACGCCTGTCTTCGGCCATCGCCACGGTCAGCGCCACGCTGGGCGTCGGAGGTGCAATTGGCATGCCGATCTCAGCCGCCGTCATTGATTTCGCCAACTGGCGCGCCCTGTTCTACGGCAGCGCGGTAGTCACGCTGCTGGTAGTCATCGCCATCTGGAAACTCATCCCTGCCCTGCCAGCAGGAGCCGCCGGACAGCGCTTCGACTGGCTGGGAGCCATTGGGCTGGGCATTGGCCTGATCTCGCTCATGCTTGCCGTCTCCAAGGGCTCCTCTTGGGGCTGGGCGGCACCGCTGACGCTGGGCCTGTTCGGAATCGCCGCCCTCACGCTGCTGCTCTGGGGCATTTGGGAAACACGGACCAAGGATCCACTCGTTGACCTGCGCACCGCTGTTATTCCGCGCGTGCTGCTGACAAATATCGCCTCAATCTTCGTCGGCTTCGGAATGTACGCCAGCATGCTGGTCATGCCACAGATCCTGCAATTGCCGTCGCAGACCGGCTATGGCTTGGGCCAGTCGATTCTCGCAGCCGGCCTCTGGATGGCTCCAGGCGGCCTGATGATGCTGGTGCTCTCCCCTGTCGGCGGGCGGCTTTCCGACGCACGAGGCCCGAAGTTCACGCTGGTACTTGGCGTTTCGGTCATCGCCGTCGGCTACGGACTGACCCTGCTGGGCATGAGTAGCGCGTGGAGCCTGATGCTCACCAGCCTCGTCATCAACGGTGGCGTGGCACTGGCCTACGGCGCCATGCCGGCGATCATCATGGGCGCAGTCCCCCGCAGCGAAACGGCTGCGGCCAATGGCTTTAACACGCTGATGCGTTCACTGGGTACCACCACAGGCGCCGCGGTCATCGGCCTGGTACTGGCCCAGATGACCACCGATTTCGGCGGAGCTTCACTACCGTCAGAATCCGGATTCCGCATGGCGCTGATACTTGGAGCTGGCATTTCCGTGGTCGCGGCCATCTTGGCGGCCTGCATTCCTAACGCCGGGAAGAAGCCCGCGATCGAAGTCGACGCATCGCAGGAACTCAGCCTGAACAAGTAGTCGCCCCGACTCTTCGGAATTGCCGAGTTTATGCTCAGCTTTGACATAGAAACCCCGGGTAATGTCGTAGACACCTCCTTGAAGGTGCGAGTGATGATCGTAAGGCTCCCGTTGGATATTGCCCAACGGGAGCCTTTCACTTTAAAGTTTCTCGTCTTCCTTGCAAGACCACGTTGCCAGTCGTGATACCTTGTTTGAGACCACACGGGTGCCCTCGCAGGGGCTGAGATCGGGCTAGCGCCGTCCGCGACCGTTGAACCTGTCCGGGTAATGCCGGCGAAGGAAGTGAGTTTCCCACAGTGGAACAATTTGAACAGCACCCTGCCCACACCCTTGCCTACCGTGAGTCTGCGGGAATTTCGGTTCCCGTCACGCAGATCCAGCTGGCAGATGCCCCCAACGGCGAGCCGAACGAACCGCTGCAGGTGTACCGCACCAGCGGCCCGGGAAGCGACCCGACCACCGGGCTGAAACCATTTCGAGAGTCGTGGATTCGTGAGCGTGGAGATGTCGAAAACTATGCAGGGCGCGAACGCAACCTGCACGACGACGGCAGATCCGCGGTCCGCCGCGGCACGGCGAGCGCCGAATGGGCCGGGCGCTCGGCACCACCGTTGCGTTCGGCCCCCGGGACGCGGGTCACCCAGATGCATTACGCACGGCAGGGGGTCATCACCCCGGAAATGCGCTATGTGGCCCTGCGCGAAGAATGCGACGTCGAGCTGGTGCGCAGCGAGCTAGCGGCCGGCCGGGCAATCCTTCCGCTGAATATCAACCATCCGGAATCCGAACCGATGATCATCGGCAAGGCCTTCTTGGTAAAAATCAACGCGAACATCGGCAACTCGGCGGTGACCAGCTCGATCGCCGAGGAAGTCTCCAAACTCCAGTGGGCCACCAAATGGGGTGCCGACACGGTGATGGACCTTTCCACCGGCGACGATATCCACACCACCCGTGAATGGATCATCCGCAACTCGCCGGTCCCCATCGGCACCGTCCCGATCTACCAAGCACTAGAGAAGGTCAACGGCGAAGCGAACGAACTGACCTGGGAGATCTTCCGCGACACGGTCATCGAACAGTGCGAGCAGGGCGTGGACTACATGACCATTCATGCAGGTGTGCTGCTGCGCTACATCCCGCTGACCGCCAACCGGGTCACCGGAATGGTCTCCCGCGGCGGGTCGATTATGGCCGGCTGGTGCCTTGCGCATCATCAGGAGAATTTCCTTTACACCCACTTCGACGAACTCTGCGAGATTTTCTCCCGCTACGATGTCGCATTCTCCCTGGGCGACGGGCTGCGTCCAGGCTCCATCGCGGACGCGAATGATGCGGCCCAGTTCGCCGAGCTGGATACCTTGGCGGAGTTGACCAAGCGTGCCTGGAAATATGATGTTCAGGTGATGGTCGAAGGCCCCGGGCATATCCCTTTCCATCTGGTGCGCGAGAATGTGGAACGCCAGCAGGAGCTTTGCGACGGGGCGCCGTTCTACACGCTCGGCCCGCTGGTCACCGATATCGCTCCGGGATATGACCACATCACCAGCGCAATCGGCGCGACCGAAATCGCCCGCTATGGCACCGCGATGCTCTGCTACGTCACGCCCAAAGAGCACCTGGGCCTGCCCAACCGGGATGATGTGAAGACCGGGGTGATCACCTATAAGATTGCGGCGCACGCGGCGGATCTCGCCAAGGGCCACCCGGGCGCCACGGCGCGGGATGATGCGCTGAGCAAGGCGCGCTTCGAATTCCGCTGGAATGACCAGTTCTCCCTTTCACTGGACCCCGTCACCGCTCAGGAATACCACGACGAGACGTTGCCGGCGGAACCAGCGAAGACCGCGCACTTCTGCTCAATGTGTGGCCCGAAATTCTGCTCCATGCGGATCTCCCAAGACATTCGGGATGAATACGGATCCGCCGAGGCACAGGCTGCATTGGCCGGGATGGCCGAGAAGAGCCGGCAGTTCCTTGAAAGCGGTGGCAAGGTATATGTCGGAGAAGAGATACCCGTTGGACCCGGCACGCTCTAGAACCGGGAAACCCGAAGCGCAGCCAAAGTGCCTGCACAGAAAGCGCGCTTAAAGTTATAAGTACCTCATTGAAGGTGCGAGTGATGATCGTAAAGCTCCCGATGGATTGTATCCATCGGGAGCTTTTCACTTTTAACCGTTCAACTCACCGGACGGCCCGAGCCCGACGGTTCAGACGAAGGCCCGAAATTTGTCGACGGAATGATCGGCAAACCTTTCCGCCGTTTCGGCATCAGCTACCGAGCGGTACTACGGGACCTTCCAACTCAAGATTCCGTGTTTGCCGGAGATCGCCAATACCCAACATCCAGCTCATTCACCTGATACCTCTTCTTCTGCCACCAGACGGATCCGTAATTCTTGCGGATCCGGTGCCGGGATAAATCGCGTGCCACCTACCCGTTGCTTGAATACGGAGCCCACCCAAAGCTCCAGCATAGAGTCCTGTCTTAGAGTGGAGTTACCTCATTGAAGGTGCGAGTGATGATCGGGAGCATCCCGCCGGGCAACCGGCGGGATGCTCTTGTTAATCGACAAGATAATCCTCGTCAGCGGGCCGATCTTGGATTGTCGGGTTATCTCGCGGAATTACTCAGCCCCAGCACAGAGTCGACTCTTAGGCTGGAGTTACCTCATTGAAGGTGCGAGTGATGATCGTTAGAATTCCCGCCGGCTTAGCCGGCGGGAATTCTTGGTTAAGCCGGGCGCCCTCGAGCGGCGAGAGGTTCCGTGAGAAAACGGTGGTGGCAGTTGGGCGCCGTCCATGGCCGTCACGCCCACACCACAGGGCGCACCGGCTTCCCGGGTTGAAAACCCCACACCGATCGCCAACAGAACTTAAAACGTCATCCACAGAGCCAGCGTAGTTCGGGGTATCCTCCGAGACCCCAATCGAAAATAGTGTTTGGACTGCTCGGCTAAGACATGTAGTACGCATCATGCACTCGGCGCTCGCTGAGGCTTCGGTAAATGAGATAATTCTGTCAGGTCCCCTCCGCATTTTCGATTCGGGGATGTCTAACTGAATGGAGCCCCTATGGCGATCGTGGCCACCGACCTGACTCCGCTAGAACGCCAGTCCGTATGGCGCACGCTGAAGTCCCCGAGACTTCTGAAAACCGAGCTTCTGGCCGGGTTAGTAGTCTCCCTAGCATTGATCCCGGAGGTTATCGCCTTCTCGATCATTGCCGGTGTGGACCCCAGAATCGGCATCTTCGCCTCGTTCACGATGTCGATCGTGATCGCTTTTACCGGAGGCCGTCCTGCGATGATTTCCGCGGCTGCCGGCGCGGTGGCCCTAGTGGTCGCTCCCCTGGTGCGCAGCCATGGGGTGGACTATCTCTTTGCCGCGGTCATTCTCGCCGGAATCTTTCAAGTCGTCCTCGCCCTGCTAGGTGTGGCGAAGCTGATGCGGTTCATCCCCAGACAGGTAATGCTCGGCTTCGTCAATGCTTTGGCCATTCTGATTTTTCTCTCACAGATGCCCGAGCTGACGGCTGTACCGTGGGTCGTTTACCCGCTGGTGCTGCTCGGGCTCGGCATAGTCTATTTCTTCCCCAAGATCACCAAGGCGGTTCCCGCCCCGCTGGTCGCAATCGTGGTGCTGACCCTGATCACCGTGTTCGCCAAGGTCGCCGTGCCTACGGTGGGAGATAAGGGAGAGCTGCCCGATTCGCTGCCCTTCTTCATCATCCCGCAGGTTCCCTACACCGTGGAGACCTTGAAGGTGATCGCGCCCTATGCGTTGGCAGTCGCATTCGTTGGCCTACTGGAATCGCTGCTGACGGCCAAACTCGTAGATGACATCACCGACACCCCGTCGAGCAAGACCCGGGAATCCTGGGGTCAGGGGACCGCCAATATCGTGACCGGATTCTTTGGTGGAATCTGCGGCTGCGCCATGATCGGCCAAACCATGATCGGGGTGAAGGCCTCCGGCGGGCGTACCCGCATCTCCACCATGTTTGCCGGCGTGTTCATGCTCTTGCTTGCGGTACTCTTCGGCGACATCGTGGCGCAGATTCCGATGGCGGCGCTTGTCGCGATCATGATTTTCGTGTCGTTCACGACGTTCAATTGGCACAGCATCCGTCCGAGCACGCTGAAGATGATGCCCAAGAGCGAAACCGCGGTCATGGTTGTCACAGTGGTCTTCACCGTGGCCACCAACAACCTGGCCATCGGTGTGGGCCTGGGCGTGCTCACCGCAGTGGTGCTCTTCGCCAACCGGGTAGCGCATTTCGTGACGGTCAAACGCAGTGTCACCGGGGTGGAGGACGGCCAAGCGGCCATCTACACCGTCGACGGCGAATTGTTCTTCGCTTCCTCCAACGACCTATACACCCAGTTCGACTACGCCGGTGATCCGCAACGAATCATCATCGACATGTCCGCCTCCCATCTGTGGGACGCCTCCACGATCGCAGCGCTGGATTCGGTGACGGATAAATACGAGAAGTACGGTAAGCAGGTTCAGGTACTGGGCCTCAACGAGGCAAGCCTGAGAATGCGCGAACGCTTGGGCGGGAAACTCGGCGCCTAAGGCGCGCAGCGCCCGATTCAGTCGAGCCGACGATGCATGAAGACGCTGTGCGGGTCCTCGGCATAGGAACCGAACGGTTCGCAAACTGTGAACCCGGCCGAGGCATATAGTTGGCGTGCCGGAATGAAATGATCGTGTGTTCCCGTCTCCAAATAGAGATCGCTGATGCCGGTCGCACGGGCGTGCCCGATCAAACGTTCCAGCATCGCTCGGCCTAAACCCCTGCCGCGGTGCGCCGCTGCGGTGCGCATGCTTTTCAACTCGGCTCTCGACTTGTCCAGGTTCCGCAACGCCCCCAAGGCTGCGATCTGGCCTCCGAGATAGCCGGCAAATATCGTCATGTGGTTTTCCCCGAGCTGTGTGCTGTTCAGCGCGTGGCGGCTTTCCGGCGGCGCGGTCGGGCTCATCTCACGCAAATGCTCAGAGATCGATAATTCCACGGCCGGATCGGAGGCGCTAACGTGCCTGAAGATGATTTCCATATTCATAGCCTTGCAACATCCGATGACAGCCTGATTTCCCGGATGTGACCTGCCGAATAATAATCTGCGCGAAGACAAGTGAGCCAACAAGTTCTGTTGCTACCTATCGGGCCCGCTGACATTGTCGGTAGTTGTCAGTATTCTTTTCACTACTACACACTGGCGCACCATATGAACATGGGACCCTTCCGATGACCGATGTACCTCCGGATCGTGAACTAGACTCGATCGCACCGAACCCAGGGGTTCCACGCGACGGGCAACGATCCTTCATGCATATCCTCGTCAACACGGCGGTAGCAAACCTCACCACGAGCTACTTGTGGTTTGCGCTGACGTTCTGGGTCTACCTCGAAACCGAAAACGTGATGGCCACCGGAATCATCGGCGGTACCTTTATGCTGCTGATTGCGCTGTTCTCCATGGTGTTCGGAACCATCGTGGACAACCACAAGAAGAAGTCGGTGTTCGTATTCTCTGCAGTGTTCACCGCGCTCATGTTCACTTTGGCAGCGTTGATCTACCTGTGGCTGCCCACCGAATCCATTCTGAATATCGGCGGCTGGCAATTCTGGTTGTTCTGCGGAGTCATTCTCATCGGCGCCGTGGTGGAGCAGATGCGTGGCATCGCCTTGTCGACCACCGTAACCCTGCTGATTCCCGTGGAACGCCACGCCAACGCCAATGGGCTGGTCGGTACGGTTCAGGGCATCGCTTTCATCGTCACCAGCGTGTTCAGCGGGTTGTCCATTGGCCTGCTGGGCATGGGGTGGACGCTCACCCTGGCGTTGGTCCTGGTCGTGGTGACGCTCATACATTTGCTGACGGTTTCGCTGCCCGAAGAAGCACCCGAGGTGGAACCGGGGCATACCAAGCGGACCGACCTCAAACTCGGATTCACCACCGTTCTGGCCATCCCTGGCCTGTTCGCCCTGATCATATTCTCCATGTTCAACAACTTCATCGGCGGGGTCTACATGGCGCTGATGGATCCCTACGGGCTGACGATCATGAGCGTAGAAGCCTGGGGCATCGTCTTTGGCCTAGCTTCGACGGGGTTCATCATTGGCGGTCTGCTCATCGCCAAGTTCGGTCTGGGCAAGAACCCGATTCGAACCCTTTTGCTGGCCGTGGTGGTGATGGGCATGCTCGGTGCGCTCTTCACCATTCGAGAATGGACCTGGCTCTATATTCTGGGAATCTGGCTGTACATGATCCTGATCCCGGCGGTTGAAGCCTCCGAGCAGACCGTGATCCAGAAAGTCGTACCCTTCCGGCGCCAGGGGCGGGTCTTCGGGTTTGCGCAGATGATGGAGGCCGCGGCAGCACCCATCACCGCATTCATGATTGCCCCGGTGGCCCAGTACCTGATCATTCCATTCATGAAAACCGAAGAGGGCGATGCGAGCCTCGGCTGGCTTGTAGGCCAGGGTGATGCACGAGGTATCGCGCTCATCTTCCTCGGCGCGGGGCTAATCATGGTGGTTGCGGCCTTGCTGGCCATGGGCAGCAAGCAATACCGCAAGATCTCTTCCATATTCCAAGCGCCCGAACCGGTGACCACGTGAGCACCGCGAAAACCCGACCTACCAACGCAAGCGTGGAGGACTTCATCCAGTCGGCCACCCCGATAAAACGACGCGAAGACGGCCAACTGCTCAACAGCATCTTTCGCGAGGTCACAGGGGCTGAACCGGTGCTGTGGGGGCCATCGATTATTGGCTACGGGCAGTACACCTACGTCTCACCATCAAACTCCAGGAACACCGGAATCTGGCTCAAGACCGGTTTCTCTCCCCGCAAGGCGCAACTGTCCATCTACGGGTTGAAAGATCAGGAAGCTGGCGCACAACTGCTCCCCCGGCTAGGAAAATACACCGAGGGAGCAGGCTGTGTTTACGTGAAAAAGCTGGAGGATATCGACATGGAGATCCTGCGTCAGCTCATCAAAATTGCTTTCGCCAGAGCGGAGGATTCCCCGGAGTAGCCGGCAAGCCTATTCCGATTCTTCGATCAGGCTCTCCGCTTCGCTCAGGCCTGCAGAAATGACCGGTAGCAGTCGCTCGTCAACACCGTACTCTTCGCCCTTGACCTGAAGCAGCCCGAACGCCGCCAGCGAGGCCAGTGCCTCACGAGCTTCGGGAAGAACCGCGTCGAAGTTCTTCGGACCGCAATTGCGGCGTAGCCCTTCGAAGTCAGCCTCACGGCCGGTGACGGCGGTGACCAGCAGATTCCGCAGCACCAGGAAGAATGCTTCGTCGCGTTCGGTGAAGGCATCGTTAGGGATAAGGTGGCTTTGCACGCAGCCGACGCCCATCTCGAAGAGCAGCTGCGCGCTCTCGGATTCTTCGCCTTCGACAAAGTGCGCGAAGGCCTCTTCGTCGCGAACGATCTTGCCGCCGGAAGGGTCAACAACTGAGAGTATGGCCGCGTTCCAGACGTGGGCGAACACATCCGGGGCTGGCTCGTCGACCTTCACCGTCGCCGCGTCCACACCGACCGCGTTCATCACGCGAACCCGTGCCTCATTGTCGGCTTCGCTGAACGCGCTGATGTCCACGCCGTCTCCCAGAGCTTCGGAGAAGGCCTTGACCTTGGCGTACAGTTCAGTGCCGCGCAGCAGTGCGCACAGCTCCGCGTCTTCCTCGGCGAAACCCTTCAGCGCGTCGTCGAGCAGTTCACGTAGTTCGGTGAGGTTCTCTTCCCCGCCTTCCCAGGTTCCACGGGAGGTCAGGAAGGAGAAGTAGTCCAGCCAGGCGGTGAAGATTGGCTCGGCTTCGAGGCCCTCAGGCAGGTTCACCAAGAATTCGGCGAATACCTGTCCGAAGAGCTCTGGGTCGATATCTCGCAGATTGGAGCTGCGCGCCAGTTCGGCATATTCGGCGCCGACCGAGCGCACCACGCCCAGCTGGATCTCAGCGATCTGAGCGGCTTCCGCGGCGCCGAAGGCCGGCACGGTTTCGGTGACCCACGCGGCGTAGTCCTCGCGCATCGCATCTACCGAAATTTCTGCCTGGACTTTGAAGACGCTGCGGCCGCGCTGTGCTGCTTTTGCGGGGTTTCCTGCGCCCGAGTTCTTCTTGCCCTGCTTCTTTTTGCTGGCCATGAAATGTCCTTGGTTCTTGTGCGGATTCGTTTTGTTAAAGCCTACGGGCTGAGCCCGGCTCGCACTCATTCGCTCCGCATCCACCGGGGTGCGAATTATCTCGAACTTTGGCTCTCCACGAGTGAATTTCATCGATTGCGATCCCACTTTTTGCGCGTGAGGCAAATTCGGATGCCAGCATCGCGGAATCACCTTAGGCTGAAGGCATTACTTTCAATGATCGCTAAGCGGGGACTCAATGCACGAACACCACCACACCACAGCACCGGACGCGGTGGCCTTCTGGGAGAGCCACTACGGACAGTCCGAACGGATCTGGTCCGGGAACGTCAACAAAATGCTTGCCGAGATCGTGGCAGATCTTCCCGCGGGCAGGTCTCTGGACTTCGGTTGCGGAGAGGGTGCAGACACCATCTGGCTGGCGAACAAGGGATGGCAAGCAACCGGTGTCGATATTGCTGCGACCGCGGTTGAACGGGCACGCTCCGCGGCAAAGGAGCAGGGACTCAGCGAGAAAGACGCCAGCTTCATCGCGGAGGATCTCACCACCTGGGACAGCGAAGAGCGATTTGACCTGGTGACCCTGAGCTTTTTCCAAGCCCCCTTCGAAATTCCGCGGGCAGAAATCATGCAGAAGGCCGCCTCGCTCGTAGCCCCGGGCGGGCATTTGCTGGCGGTTTCGCACGCCGCGGCCCCCTCCTGGGCCTCCAACGAACAAATGGCTCAGCATCGATTCCCCACCCCGGATTCCGAGCTGGAATCGCTGAGCCTGGACTCGAATGCGTGGACAATCCTGCGAGCCGAAATTGTCGAACGCGAGGTCACCGATCCCGACGGCAAACCGGCGACCTTGGAAGATACTGTCGTATTTGTGCAGCGCGGCAACTAGGCACGGTCAACACACTCGCCGAAGGCAGCCGCCGAATTTGCGGCTGCCTTCGTTTGCGCCAGTTTTGTCTCACGGCGCATTAAAGTACAAGACCTAGCGAATGAAGAAGATCTTCGTTCACTAGGTCTTGGCACTATTCATGGGCTATGAACAGCGCTGATACGAGATGCCCACACGAATCTCATACCAAGTTTTTTGCCAGCCTGGGTTGGTAGCTCACCCAATCAACAGATTTTCGTACCAGCTCACGCACTTCCCCCGTGGTCCAGGGGCGCGATTCCATGGCACGCAATTGCACCAGCACATTGCCCAGGGCCGTGCATTCGACCGGTCCGGCGATGACCGGGATTCCCGCACGATCGGCGGTACGCTGGCAGAGCAAACTGCCTTGCGAACCACCACCCACAAGGTGAATCGCGTCAGGCACAAACCCGCCAAGTGCTGCGGCCCTGAACGCCTGGGTGGCGAAGCTCTCGGCGAGGGACTCGATCACGATTCGAATGATCTCAGCTCGGGATTCCGGCTTCTTGCCACCTGCTTCGATGACCGCGTCGCTGATCCGTTCGGGCATTGCCCCCGGAGCCAGGAAGCTATCGGCCTGCGGGTCGATGAGCGTGCCAGGGACCCCCAGCTGTTCGGCCTGCGCCAAGAGCTGCTCCAGCTTCACGCTGTCGCTGCCGTCGGTTTCGGCCTGCTCATTCCATTCTCGTATTGCCTCGCTGAGCAGAAAAGTTCCGGTCACATTCTTCAGGAATCTGACGGTTCCGTCGAGGCCCAGCTCGTTGGTGAAACCCGCTTCCTGCGCACGTGGCTCAAGCACCGGCGACTGGAGCTCAACCCCCACCAATCCCCAGGTGCCGCACGAAATATAGGCCGAATGCGCGCTCGCCAACGGGGTGGCCGCCACGGCGCTTGCCGTGTCGTGCGAGGCGACAGCGAGCACCCTGACCTCAGCGTGGGCTCCGAACTCGCGAGCCAGCGATCCACGCAAGTTTCCGACCACTTCACCCGGGCGAATCAAGGGAGCTAGCAAGCTAGCGACTTGCAAATGCTCGCTCAGTTCCGCGTCCCACGTCCCGGAGTTCAGGTTCAACAGCCCGGTGGTGGAGACATTGGTCCACTCGCTGCGCGCCATTCCCGTCAACAAATAGTTGATGTAGTCCGGGACCAAGAGCAGCGTATCGGCTTGGGCCAGCCGGGATTCTTGCCGTTCGGCTTCCAGCTGATACACCGTATTAAAAGGCAGGAACTGCAAGCCGTTGCGGGCAAACAACTCCTTTCGGTCAAAGCTGGCTTCCAGCGCCGGGACGGCGAGCTCATTGCGCGGATCCCGGTAGTGCCGTATCTGCCCCAGACGTTGCCCATTTTTCAGCAGCGCATAGTCCACCGCCCACGCGTCCACGCCGATGGAAGCGATGTCGGGTTGCTGGGCGAAGGCCATCGCCAACCCGTGGCGAATTTCTTCCCACAGCTGGTCGATGTCCCAGGCCAGCGCCCCGGTGTCCGCCCCGTCTCCCAACGTGGACAGCGCAACCGCGCCGTTGGCGAAGCGATGCACCAGGCTGAGTTCAACCTTGCCGTCCACCAGCTGGCCGAGCATTACTCGGCCGCTGGTGGCGCCCAGATCGATGGCCGCAACAGGTGCGGTGTCCAAATTCGAACTCATCGCAGGAAGGCCGCCGCAACACCCGAGTCGACCGGGATGTGCAGGCCGGTGGTGCGGGTCAGCTCCGGACCGGTGAGCACGTACACGGCATCCGCCACGTTCTCCGGGACCACTTCACGTTTGAGGATGGTGCGGTTCGCGTAGAACTGGCCGAGGTCTTCCTCGTCTACCCCGTAGGTGGCGGCGCGGTTGGCGCCCCAGCCCGAGGCGAAGATGCCCGAGCCGCGCACCACTCCGTCGGGGTTGATCCCGTTCACGCGGACCCCGTGTTCGCCGAGTTCCACGGCCAGCAGGCGCACCTGATGGGCCTGGTCGGCCTTGGTGGCCGAGTAGGCGATGTTGTTCGGGCCGGCGAAGACGGAGTTCTTGGAGGAGATGTAAATGATGTCTCCGCCCATGCGCTGGTCGATCAGCACCTGGGCCGCCGCCTTGGACACCAGGAAGGAGCCCTTGGCCATCACGTCGTGCTGCAGGTCCCAGTCCGCTTCGGTGGTTTCCAGCAGCTTCTTGGACAGCGACAGTCCGGCGTTGTTCACCACCAGGTCGATACCGCCGAAGGCGAGCACCGCGGCGTCCATGGCCGCCTGGACGGCCGCGCCATCGGCCACATTTGCGGCGACTCCGACGGCCACATCGGCATTGCCCAATTCCGCGGCCGCGGCCTGCGCCTTGGCCAAATCCAGATCGGCAATGACCACGCAAGCACCTTCGGCGGCCAGCCGGGTAGCGATCGCCTTGCCGATGCCCGACGCGGCGCCGGTAACCAGGGCGATGCGCCCGGCATGGCTCTTCGGCTTAGGCATGCGAGCCAGCTTGGCTTCTTCCAGCGCCCAGTACTCGATGCGGAACTTCTCCGCGTCGGAGATCGGCGTGTAGGTTGACAGTGCTTCGGCGCCACGCATCACATTGATGGCGTTCAGGTAGAACTCACCGGCCACGCGGGCGGTCTGCTTATTTGCACCGTAGGAGAACATGCCAACACCGGGGATCAGCACGATCAGCGGGTCGGCGCCGCGGATGGCCGGGGAGCTTTCATCCTTGTGGGCGTCGTAGTAGGCCTGGTAGTCGGCACGGTATTCCACGTGTAATTCGGCCAATCGGGCCAGCTGCTCCTGAAGGGTAGCGGTGGCCGGAAGATCCAGCACCATTGGCTTGATCTTGGTGCGCAGGAAGTGATCCGGGCAGGAGGTGCCCAGTGCGGCAAGTTCGGCTAGTTTTTCGCTCGCCAGGAAATCAAGGACTCGCTCGTCGTCGGTGAAGTGGCCAATCATCGGCTTGTCTCTCGAGGCCAGACCGCGAAGGGTCGGTGCCAGGGCGGCGGCGCGCGCTAGGCGTTCGGTTTCCGGCAGTGCTTCGAAGCCGGGCAGCTGGGCCCCGAATGGCTGGGCCTTGCCGTGTTCGCTGATGTAGTCCGCGGCGGTGTCGATGATCCACAACGAGTTGGCTTCGCATTCCTCGGAGGTCTCGCCCCACGCGGTGATGCCGTGTCCGCCGAGGATGCAGCCGACGGCGTTCGGGTTTTCATCCTTGATTGCGGCGATATCCAGTCCCAGCTGGAAGCCCGGGCGGCGCCAGTCCACCCAGAGCACCTTGCCGCCGAAGATCTGCGCGGTCAGCTCCTTTCCATCCTTGGCGGTGGCGATGGCGATGCCGGAATCCGGGTGCAGGTGGTCTACATGGGGCGCGTCCACCAGGCCGTGCATGGCGGTATCGATAGAGGGTGCGGCTCCGCCCTTGCCGTGTAGGCAGTAGTCAAAAGCCGCCACCATCTCATCTTCGCGGTCCACACCCGGGTAGACGTTGGCCAACGAGCGCATCCGGTCCAGCCGCAGGGTCGACAGGCCCTTCTCGGTCAGGGTGCCTAGGTCTCCGCCCGATCCCTTGACCCAGAGCAGCTCAATCTGTTCTCCGGTGACCGGGTCGGGCTCGAAGCCCTTGGCCGAGGTGTTGCCGCCGGCATAGTTGGTGTTCTTCTTTTCCGCACCGAGGCGGTTTGAACGGCTGATGAGCTGTTCTGCGGTGCTGATGGTCATGGTTTCTCTCGACATGTCTGTGTTCAATCCTTGAGTCGTATTAGGCGTTGATCTTGGTGCCGTAGCGCTGGGCTTCGATTTCTTCGAGGGACTTGCCGCGGGTTTCCGGCGCCCAGATGGTGCCGATCAGCAGGGCAACTACCAGCAGGCCGATGATCAGCAGGCCGAGCTTTTCCAGCCCGATGCCGGAGAGCAGGACCGGGAAGACCAGGGACAGCAAGCCGACCAGGACCCGGGCGAGCATGAACAGCACGCCCTGTGCGCTGGCGCGGTATTTGGTGGCGAAGAGTTCCGCGGTCCATAGGCCGTAGAAGGCTTGGGCTCCCAAACCGGCGGAGATGCCCCAGGCGCAGGCGAAGAACAGCAGGGAGAAGGCTCCCGGAGGGGCGAAGATCAGCACCACCCAGGCGACAACGCCCAGGGCGGCTCCGCCAAAGTACAGCCAGCGGCGTGAGACCCGGTCCCCGTACTTCATGAAGCCGAAGTAGGTGGCGGCCGCGGTGAGCACCCAGACCAGAACCTGCAGCAGGTTCTGCTGCGTGGCCGACTCGACGCCGGCCGCCGCGTACACGCGTGGCTGGAAGATACCGGCCTGGCCGGCCACGGTATTCCATAGTCCGTACACCCCGAGCAGGAAGAACAGCGCCGACCAGTTCTTGCGTTCGGCCAGCAGCCCCTTGATGCCGGAGAAGAAGGAGATCTTGGCTCCGGAGGCGATTTCCTCCGCGCGCTGCTGCTTCCACCGGGTGGATTCGGGAAGCCCGCGGCGCACCCACCAGGTGATCGCGGCGACGATGAACAGGTGGAAGAAGATCAGCCGGGACCCATTCACCCCTAGCGGTGCCACCATGATGGCCAGGGCAAAGCCGACCGCCGGGCCGAAAGACCAGGCCAGCTGCGCGGTTCCCACGTGCGCTGCGCGCGACTCCTGCGGAGCCTCCTCGGCAATGTAGGTCCAGGAAGCCGGAACTCCGGCGCCCACGGCGATGCCCATGAGGATCACGCCGATAATCAGCAGCACGGTGCTGGCGGCGAAGGTAATCATCAGCGCACCGACCATGAACACGATCAGGTCGTAGGTGTAGATGAATTTGCGTCCTAGCCGGTCGCACAATGGGCCGCCGATCAGCGCACCCACCGCGGCGCCGAAGGCGTTGGCGGAGATCGCCGCGATGACCCCGACCATGCCGTCATCAAATCCGAAGGCACCCTGCCAGAGGGTCAGGCTGGTGGCCAGGGCAATAATTGCCCCGGCTTCGATGTAGTTGCTCATGGCCACCGCAATGGTGGCTTTCCAGCCGCTGATGCCGCGCTTTTTCGCCAGTGCCGTTGCCATCAGGCACCCCACCCTGCCTGCACGCCGCCGGCGCGTTCGGCTTCGATGCGGCTCTGGTAATCCGAGGCGCGGAAGGCTTCCATCGGGTCCGCAGGCAGGCCACGCGATTCACGCCAGTTTGCGAGTTCGCTGCGGATATCGGTGTAGAACGCGTTCATGAAAAGGTCGTTGGCGGCCAGCACATCGCCGGAGAGCTGCGCCTCGGTTAAGGCGACCCGGTCGATGAGCAGCGCGCGGGCGGTCATTTCCTGCACGTTCAGCACGCTGCGGATCTGGCCGAGGATCTTGTTTTCCACGTTGTGGCACTGATCGAGCATGAAGGTGATCGGGGTATCGATATCCAGTCCGCCGCCGCGGGCCACCTCGGCCATGATGCGGAAGAGCTGGTACGGGTCGGCGGAGCCGACGATCAGGTCGTCATCCGCGTAGAAGCGCGAGTTGAAGTCGAAGGAGCCGAGCTTGCCCAGGCGCAGCAGCTGCATCACGATGAACTCGATGTTGGTGCCCGGGGCGTGGTGCCCGGTATCCAGGCAGACCAACGCCCGCTCGCCGAGCGCGGCCACCTGGGCGTAGGAGGTGCCCCAGTCCGGAACATCGGTGTGATAGAAGGAGGGCTCGAAGAACTTGTACTCGAGCACCAGGCGCTGCTCGCCGCTCAGCCGGGCGTAGATTTCGGACAGCGAGTCCGAAAGCCGGTCCTGACGTCCGCGCATATCTGCCTGACCCGGGTAGTTCGAGCCCTCGGCCAGCCAGATTTTCAGGTCCTGGGAGCCGGTGGCGTCCATGACGTCTACGCACTCGATGTGGTGGTCGATGGCCTTCCGGCGGACCTTTGGATCTTCGTGGGTCAGCGCACCGAACTTGTATTCGTCGTCCTGGAAGGTGTTGGAGTTGATGGTTCCCAGTTCCACCCCGAGGTCGTTCGCGTGAGTGCGCAGCGAGCCGAAGTCCGCCACCTTATCCCACGGAATGTGCAGGGCCACGGCCGGAGCCAGTCCGGTCAGGCGGTTGACCTGCGCGGCGTCGGCGATCTTCTCATAGGCGTCGCGTGGGGTGCCCGGGGTGCCGAACACCTTAAAGCGGGTGCCGGAGTTGCCGTAGGCCCAGGAAGGGACTTCGATGGCCAATCGTTCAAGGGTGGTCAGGATCTCGGGGGTCAGCTTAGCGCCCATGGATCTCTCCTTCTGCGGTGGTGGAATTGGGTTGCCGGTGTCGCCGTTTAGAGCTGGGCCAGCTGGTCTTCGAGGTTGAATACCTCGCTCAGGCGCGGCGCGCCCTGATCGGGGCGTCCGTGGAGGGAGATGAAGAACTCGGACATCTGCGCCTCCCAGGCCGAGGTGCGTGGATCCGCATCCAGTGCGGCCTGGGCGGCTGCGTCGTCGGCGGTTTCGTAGTAGCCGATCAGCAGGCCATCGGCACGGAGAAAGAGCGAGTAGTTGCGGCGTCCCGCGTCGTTGATTGCCCGCAGCATCTCTGGCCAGACGGCGGCGTGGCGTTCGGCGTATTCGGCGAGCCGGTCCGGCTTGACCTGCAGCTGAAAACAAACCCTGTTCATGCGTTGCCCTCTTCGTTGAATGCTTGTGACGCTGAGTCGGTGATGATCGACCCTTAATGAATCGTTTCAATCACCGAACTTGACCGACTTTAGACCAGAACATGGCTCAAGTTCAAGCAGAATCCAGAAATCTGCCAAAATTAATTGAATCCATTCAATCCTGTACCGCATGGCAAGCCGAGCGGGCGCCGCGCGATATACTCGGGAGAAGACCATCGGGGCAAAGGCG
The DNA here is from genome assembly GCF_002332385.1 of Glutamicibacter sp. BW80. Taxonomy (NCBI): domain Bacteria; kingdom Bacillati; phylum Actinomycetota; class Actinomycetes; order Micrococcales; family Micrococcaceae; genus Glutamicibacter; species Glutamicibacter sp. BW80. The sequence continues at coordinate 36,455 of NZ_NRGV01000001.1, forward strand.
GGAAACTACGTGTCGGTAAGCGTGAAGGAAGTCGCTCGCGCGGCAGGTGTTTCGGTCGGAACGGTCTCCAATGTACTCAACCGCCCAGAGGTCGTCGCACCGGCGACGGTTCGCAAGGTCACCGAGGCCATCGACAAGCTCGGATTCGTGCGCAATGACGCCGCCCGCCAGCTGCGGGCCGGGCACAGCCGCAGCTTCGGGCTGGTGATCCTCGATGCCCGAAATCCGTTCTTCATGGACGTCACCCAGGGAGCCCAGCACCGGGCCCTGGAAAACGGCTACACGGTGCTGATGGGCGCCAGCGATAGCTCGCTGACCACCGAACAGCAGCTGCTTGACCTTTTTGATCAGCAGCGCGTCGCCGGAGTGCTCATCTCCCCCATGCACAGCGACCTGAGCCGGCTTTGGCGCATCCGCGAATCCGGGACCCCGGTGGTCTTGGTGGACCGCGGAAGCGGAGACCGCAGCTTCTCTTCGGTCTCCGTCAACGACGTAGAGGGCGGCCGAATCGCCGTCCAGCACCTCGTCGAGCTGGGACGAAAGCGCATTGCCTTTGTCGGCGGTCCGCAAAGCATTGAACAGGTCCGGCATCGTCTGGAAGGCGCGCAATCGGTCATTGCCGGCACTTCGGATGCAGCCCTCGAATATCTGCCTACCAAGCAGCTGAGCGTCATCGAAGGCCGCGCCGCCGGAGAACGCATCTTGGCCATGACGCCCGGGCAACGCCCGGACGGTGTTTTTGCCGCCAACGATCTACTGGCTTTAGGCATCCTGCAGGCGTTCGTGATGTCCGGGAAGCTGAAGGTTCCAGAGGACATTGCGCTGGTCGGATACGACAATATAGCGTTCGCCGAGTCGGCCGTCGTCCCGATCACCACCGTGCGCCAGCCGGCCGAAGAAATCGGGCGCACCGCGGTCGATGTCCTGTTGCGCGAAGCCGAAGCCGGCGAAAATGCGGTCCGCGAGCAGTTTGTCTTCACCCCGAAGCTGGTCATCCGAGCCTCCACCATAGGCACCGCCAACGCTCCTGAGCCTTCCCCCAGATAATCCCGCAGGCACAGGATGGAGCTCGGCGAAGCGCCGGAGCATGCTACCGTTTCCCTGCAATCACGCCAGATGCAGTCATAGTTCACAAGGGACGTCCGATTTATGGCCAACCACCTCAGCTCCAGCAATATTTCCCTAGCTCAGATCGCGGCCGTGATCACCGTGGTGGACTACGGATCCTTCACCGCCGCGGCGGATATCCTCGGAATTTCCCAGCCTTCGCTGTCACGCAGGATTCGAGCGCTGGAGCAAACCCTGGGCATGCCGGTCTTCCGGGCCGCGGGACGGAATATGCTGCTCACCGAGGCCGGGCGGAGCATCATCCCGGCCGGGCGGCGAGCCCTGCGCGAGATCTCCTCGATCGATGCGCTGGCTTCTTCAACCCGGTCTCTGGATTCGGGCTCATTGCCGGAGTCCTTCCGGAATATCTCGGCCCGTTCCACCGCAATCATCCCGGGATCCAAATCGAAATCGTCAGCGTCGAGGATCACGAACAGCTGATCGACTCGGTACGCCTGGGACGCGCAGATCTCGCATTCGGCGTGGACGAGCGCATCCCCGCCGACCTTCAGGCGCGCTTCGTGCGCAAGCAGAGGTTCACGGCGGTTCTTTCCACCGATTTGGCCCACGCGGTGCGCACCGCGTTGGACGCCGAACTGCTCGGCGGGCTCACGCTGGTCACCTTGCCGCAGGGGACCTCCACCAGGCTGATCACCGATGAGGTCTACCGAAACCTCGGCGTCACCGCGCCACGCATCATCACCACCACGCAGCGCGACGCCCTGGTCCAGCTGAGCATCGCCGTTGGCGGCATCACCATGGTTCCCCAGGTGCTGGCCAGCACCGCCGAAGTCTTCGGCGGACTGCAGGTTCCGCTAGCCGCCGATGCCGGACGGCCCATCGGAGCAATCTTCCGGAAGGACTCGTTCAAGAACCCCGCCCTGGAGGAGTTCCTGGATCACCTGTGAGACGCAGATCTCGCGGAATCTGCGCTCCCGCGGAAAGTCCGGGTGGCGGGCAGATACATAGGGAAAATGCATGGGTCCGCACACTTTGGCTATTGGTGCGATCCATCTCTTGCATGGTCGGCTGGTGTAGATATTCCCGCCTGACTTTCGCAGGAGACCTGAGCTATGACCCATCAGCGGCCCGCAACGCCCACCAGGAAAAATTCTTCGCGACGCAAGCGCAATTTTCGCATCATCGCCGCGGCGCTGGTCCTGGCACTGGTCGTCGGTGTCGGAGCGGCCTGGTTCCGGCTTCAGGGAAATATCTCCACCGCCGCGATGCGCGCCACGGAGCAGCGGGTACCCGATTCCAGCCGGGGCATGAACATCCTCCTGCTGGGGTCGGACAGCCGGACCTTTAGCTCAACGGAATTCGGCAAGGACAACGGATCGGCGCGCAGCGATTCCATGGTGCTCGTTCATCTGGCCGCCGGCAATGAGCGCATCGACGCGGTGCAGATCCCGCGCGATACATTGCTCGAGATTCCCGCCTGCGCGGATACCGGCCACGGGCATTACACAGGCGGCCACGGGATGATCAATTCGGCACTGAACTACGGTCCCGCCTGCTCGGTAGCCGCCGTTGAATCCCTGACCGGCGTGGATCTCGACCACTTCATCGAAGTCAATTTCGAGGGCTTCATTTCCATCGTTGACGCGCTCGACGGCATCGACGTGTGCCTGGCCGATCAGATGCAGGACCCCAAGGCGAACCTGGATCTCCCGGCGGGCAATCAAATAGTCAAGGGAGAAGACGCACTGGCCTTGGCCCGCACCCGGCATGCCGTCGGGGACGGCAGCGATATCGCCCGCCTGGGCCATCAGCAGATGGTGATGTCGGCCGTCGCCCAACGGGCCACGAGCCGTGAAACGCTCACCCGGCCGGACCGGCTTTATTCCTTCCTGGATGCGGTCACCTCATCGATGACCGTTGATCCGGGACTCAGCTCCCTGGCTCAGCTTGCCTCGCTGGCCACCCGAATCCAAGCGGTGCCCACCGGGGAAATCACCTTTATGACCATGCCTTGGCAGCCGGCCCCGCAGAACCGCAACCGTGTTGTCCCCGCCCCCGAGGCGTCCACGATCTTCGAGCGGTTGAGCGCAGACACCCCGGTAAATCTAGGCGATGAAGAGAGCTCGAAAGCTGAAGCGGCACCAGCGGCCAGCTCGCGCGAGACTGCCGTGCAAATCACCAACGGCGCGCGAGTGAATCAGCTGGCATCGCAGTTCGCCGCCAAAGCAACCGCGCAGGGCTTCTCAGTCTCCGAAATTGATACCGCCGAAGCTCCCCAGGCGGCAACGCGGCTGCTGGCCGCCGACACCCAGGAAGCGCGGCAGACGGCCAAGGCCTTGGCCAAGGAACTTGACCTGGATCTTCGTCCCGTCAAGGCGCCAATAGAAGGCGTCCAGCTGCTCCTCGGCCAGGACTATCTTGAGATCGAGGGCGCCGAAAAGGCTCCGGTCAAAACGACCAACCGCAAGGCTAGCCAAAGCTTGTGCGGCTGAGCGACCTTTGGCTAGAACTCCTGGTCTAGTGCTTCGTTGATCTGCTGCATGCTGAAGGCGGCCGGATCGATCTCATCGAGGCCCATATCTCCGAGCCATTCCATGACTTCCCCGTGCTCTGGATGGGCGGGGTCGCCGATGGCGGCGACTTTTTCCGACCAGCCCCAGGTGCCGCCGCTGTCTTCGAGCGGTGCCATGCGGCGGCCTCCGGTGCAGCGCGGCAGCGCCCCGGCCTCGGAATCGAGCACCTTTTCCACCTCGATGCGGATCTCCCAGCCATCACCGAAATCATAGGCGTAGTCCAGCCGGTCCTTTTCGGCTTTGAGCAGTTCGGAAATCAGGACACCTGACTCGTCTTCGTCATACTCCATATGCTCGATATCGGGCCCGTAGCTGGTGCCGCCATATCCGCCCGAGCGGAACTCGTGCAGATGCCCGTCGTACCAGTCGAAGCTTGCCTGGATGATGTCGTGCAGGTCGCCCAGGTGCAGATCCAAGGGCACCAGCACCCGGCGCCAGATCGGCGGCTTGGCCTCTTTCAGGCCCAGCTTCAGCTGCAGCACCTTGCCCGCATAGGGTTCGGCACGCTTTTCCCGCTTGGGCTCTTCCGAATCGAAGCCGAAGAGCGCGTCCAGCTCATCGTCTTGCAGATCTTCCTCATCGAGCTCATCATCGTCCAGGTCGGTGAGGGTCGCCGCGACGAGGCGCGGGAGGGTGTAGCGCTCGCCTTCCTCGACCAAGCCGAGGATCCGCAATTCGCCCAGCCGCTGGTGGGCCTGTGCCCAGGCCGCCGGCGACCATTGCTCATCTCGCGGCGCGGCCACCAGATGCGCGGATCCTTCGATGGCTTCAAGCAGCCAGAGGTTGGACAGCCCCCAGGCTTCCAAGGTTTCTTCATCGGCGTCCTCGGGCGCTTCGAGGAAGAGATCGAGGAATGCCTGCAGGAAGGCATAGTTCGCGGAGAACGCCTGCTGTCCCTCGGACTTGTGGAATTCCTCGGCGGCGGGTCCGGCCTTCGGCGACGCGTGCGCTTCGAGGGTGATGATGCCGGCCATCGCGAGCGAAGCGATGGCCTGGGAAACCACCAGCTCGGTTTGCGCCTCGTCCAGCCCCTTGGGAAGTTCGCTCTCCAAGGCCTTGGCGGCGGCAGCCAGGAATTGTTCTCCCGGGCCAGCACCCCATTCGGCGGCGCCCTTCCCGATGCACCAGCGGGCCAGCCCATGCCCCAATTCCACGATGGGAAGCTGGCGCAGTTCGGCGAGCGCCTGCTCCTCCAACGCACCAGGATTCCCGGGCGAGGAAAGAGCTTCTGCGCTAAACGGATCCGCGGTCTCCAGATTGCCGCGCAACCAACTCAGCTCGGCGGGGTCTTGGGTCCAGCGGCCGGTATCCTCGATAAAATCAAGGTAGTCTGCCCAGGCCATGTAGAGCACCATGCGCAGTTCCCCGGAAAGATCTTCCGGCTCTTCGGCTTCCTCGAATTCGATCATGGAGTTCAACACCCCGAACAGCTTGGGTGCGTTGAACTCGGTGACGGATTCAAGTCCTACGACTTCGGCGTACATCCCCAACGTTTCGCGCACGGCCGCCAAGGCGAGCAACGCGGTTTCCGAATCCTGCCGCCGCTGGCCGTACCAGCGCACGAATTCAGGCGACAGCGCATCCAGCCCGCGGTCGACCTTCACTCGACCTATGGACACCACCGGAGCCTGAACGCGTCCGGGGTGTCCCTGCTTTACTTGCTTTTTCTTCTTCTTGGCCACCGGGTCTCCCTCACACGCTTGAATATCTTTGTTTCAAGGCTACGTGGGATAGGCCCTTCCGGCTCGGAAATAGGGCATTCTTCGGCTAGCTGTCCTACGACAGCCCCACGGCGTTCCCGTTGCCATCGACGTCCATCTGCATGGCGGACGGAACCTTGGGAAGGCCCGGCATGGTCATGATCGTCCCGGTGATGGCCACGATGAAGCCCGCGCCCGTCTTGGGGATCAGGTCGTGGACCTGCAAGGTGAATCCGTCCGGAGCGCCCAGGAGCTTGGGGTCATCGGAGAAAGAATATTGGGTCTTGGCCATGCACACCGGCAGGTCGTCCCAGCCGTTAGCGTGGATCTGCTCGAGCATCCGCCGCGCGCCGGCGGAGTATTCGACGCCCGCTCCCCCGTAGATCTCGCGCACCACGGTCAGGATCTTCTCCTCGATGGGCAGCTCCAGTTCGTACAGCGGAGCGAAATTGTTTGGCGCTTCGATGGCCCGCAAGACCGCGGCAGCCAGGTCGCCGGCCCCCTCGCCCCCTTGGCCCCAGACGTCGGCAATCGCGCATTCAACGCCCTGCGCTTCGGCCCAGCCGGTGACCACCGCCAGTTCGGCCTCGGTATCCGCGGTGAACCGGTTGATCCCGATCACCGGCTGGATGCCGAACTTCCTGATGTTCGAGGCATGCCGGGCGAGGTTCGATAAACCATTGCGTACAGCCGCGACATTCTCCTTGCCCAACTCTCCCTTGGGTACTCCCCCATGCATTTTCAGCGCGCGAATGGTGGCGACGATCACCACCGTGTCGGGGTCGCATCCGGCATAGCGGGCCTTGATGTCCATGAACTTCTCGGCACCGAGATCGGTACCGAAGCCTGCCTCGGTCACCACGACGTCCGCCAGCGCGCGTGCGGTGTTGGTGGCGATGGCCGAGTTGCAGCCGTGCGCAATGTTGGCGAACGGCCCGCCGTGGATGAAGGCGGGCGTGCCGCCCATGGACTGGACCAGGTTGGGCTTGATCGCGTCCTTGAGCAGCATCGCCATGGCTCCCGCGGCGCCCAGGTCATCAACGGTGACCGGCGCCTTGCCGTAGGTGTATCCGATGGTCATGCGGCCAAGCCGGGCGCGCAGGTCCTCTAGCCCGGTGGCCAGGCAGAAGACCGCCATGACCTCGGAGGCGACGGTGATCTCAAAACCGGTTTCCCGCGGGACTCCCTCGGCTGGTCCGCCAAGGCCGATGACCACGTGGCGCAGCGCGCGGTCGTTCATGTCCAGAACGCGCTTGAATGTGATGCGCCGCGGATCGATGCCCAAGGCATTGCCCTGGTGCAGGTGATTGTCGAGCAGCGCCATCAACAGGTTGTTGGCGCTGGTGATGACGTGGAAATCCCCGGTGAAATGCATATTGATCTCATCCATGGGGAGCACCTGCGAGTATCCGCCACCGGTGGCCCCGCCCTTCATGCCGAAGTTCGGGCCCATGGACGGTTCGCGCAAGGCGATCATGGTTTTGGCCCCGGTGGCCGCCAGCGCATCGCCCAAACCCACCACCATGGTGGATTTCCCCTCCCCTGCGGGCGTCGGGGAAATTCCGCTGACCAGAACGATCTTTCCGGGGCGGACGCCGCGAGCAGTCAAAAGCGACGGGTCGACCTTGGCCTTGTACCTGCCATAGGACTCAACTGCGGCTTCAGGGATCCCCGCCGACTCGGCGATCTCGGAAATTGGCCTGAGCGCCGCCCGCGAGGCAATCCCAAGATTGCTCATGTCGGTTTCTGGCGTTGCTGTCATCGCATGCCCCCCTAATCTGGCGTCCCGTATTCCGGGAGATGAGGAAGACCGAGGTTTTTGGTATTCCTTGATTCCTTTCAAGCTACCACTGCGGCAATAGCGGGCGCTGGCACGGCTTGGCCGAACCCGCATTCGCCGCGGGAGCGCCTCAACCACACAACCTATTGATATTCGATAGGTTTTTGTTGATAATCACTCTATGAACAAATTGCTAATGGTCCTGCTTCGAGTATGCCTTACGCTGATTTTTCTCGGCGGACTGCTGTGGCAAGCGTGGGTCGTGCCGACCCTTGCGGCGCAGAATGCGACGCTCTTTCCCGAGGTCGCATTCCTAGCCACCCCCTATACGGTAGTTGTCATAGTCGCAATTGCCTGCCTGCAGGTCTCATTGGCTGCTACCTGGAAGTTGCTGAGCATGGTGGAACGTCGGACCATCTTCACCCAGCGGGCCTTCGGCTGGGTCAACGCCATCATTGCGTCAATCGCCGTGGCCACATTTCTGGCCCTATCTCTTGGTGTTCACCTATTAGGAATTATTGGCGTGGGCGGACCTGGTGTTGCACTGGCGATTGCTGCCCTCACGACCTGCGGAAGCGCGTTCGCCCTCCTGATGCTGGTTATGAAGGGACTCCTGCGCCGGGCGACCAACCTTGAAGGCGGGGCGGCAGAGCTCGTTTAGTACCCATCATCGCTGAAAGGCGAACGGCGGAACCATAAATACTCGCGGGCCCTCCCGTTCGTTTCTCAACCCCATCCGAGCGCACTGGATTAGTTAGCTGGGAGCTTGCTCCAAAACGCTCGCGTACCGGCGATTCTGGTGCTACATTGGCCGAGTAAGGATCGCTCAGCCCTTAGTCCTTGGCCATTATTGGCAGGCAAGTGGCTGGTGGCGGAAGTTCGAGTAAAGGGAGAAGATATGAACGAAAACGTCCCAACGAATTCCACCGATATTTCGGATAAGACGCTGGAGGATCACATTTCGGATCCTGCGCTTTCCGACGAAGCGGGACATGACTGGACCGACGAAGGCGGGGCGACCCCCGATGGTCCGGCAACAGAAGTCAGTCCCGAAGAAACCCAGCGATAACCTACCTACAAGCGCATTTGCTCCCCAGCAGTGGCCAAGCCATTGCTGGGGAGTCTTACTTTTACCGGTCGATCTTGGCCCTAGAACCCAATCTCGACCGATTCCTTGATCGCCCCGGCGCCACGGAACCCAGGCTCAACTGCATCGTAACAAGCACTCAAAACTTCGCGTTGGGCGCGCGAGGAAGCCCGATCACCCCGGCCAGCGCCATCTGCTCGAGTTCGCCCGCATCTAGCGTCTGACCGATGCCGCAGCGGCGATTGGATCCGGCACCTCAAATTTGTCGCTCAGCCATTACGTCTCCTCGGAGCCGTGTGCCCAAGGCCCATGCCTCAAGACAAACCAGGCATTCGGCCTACAGCGGGAAAATTGCCGAGAAGACGTGTAAAGGTTTTTTGCATATCAGATAAACGTGTAAAAAATACGTACATTTTTTTACACGTTTCCTGATGGCTTAGATAGACTGTCCCTATGTGGAAAGCAGAACTACCGTTCAACGATCTAGCAGCTCCTCCCGCAAGTGAGCTTGAAACCCGGCCGGTACTCAAAGCGACAACTAAGGCCCGGGCTTCACTGGCCGCCATGAATCAAGCCGTCCTTCGTATACCTAATCCCGGGGTGCTCATAAGCTCACTGCCGTTGCTCGAAGCACAAGCGAGTTCCGAGATTGAAAATATCGTAACGACTACCGACGACCTATTTCGTTTAGCAGCGGATTCAGAAGTTCATGCATCCTCCGACACCAAAGAAACTCTGCGTTACCGCGAGGCACTCTTCACAGGACTCCAAAGCATCGAAAGCCGTCCGTTGACAACACGGACCGCGCTTGAAGTTTGCACAAATATCAAGGGCCGCGACATGGACGTTCGCGCTCTTCCGGGCACCTGCATTGGAAATCCTGTGACTGGCAAAGCCCGGTACACACCACCCGAAGGCCCGGATCGGATCAAAGAAAAATTGGCCGAGTGGGAACGCTTCATTCACGAAAACCCAGACATTGATCCATTGGTCATTATGAGCGCCGCTCATTATCAATTCGAAGCGATCCATCCCTTCTCAGATGGAAACGGCCGCACCGGGCGTATTTTGAACATCCTCCTACTCGTTGAAGTCGAGCTGTTAAGGGAGCCAGTTCTCTACTTATCGCGATACATCATTCGCCACAAAGAGGAGTACTACACTAGGCTCCTAGCCGTCACCAAGGACAATGACTGGGAGGGCTGGCTGCTATACATGCTTAAGGGTATTCAAGTGACAGCCGACGAGACTCTGCAGCTAATTGACAGCATCCAAGAGTTGCAACTAGTCATGCGCGACGAGCTGCGAACTGAATCCTCAGCAGGACCGAACGCGGAACTGCTTGATCTTTTATTCGAAAAGCCTTATTGCCGAATCAATGACGTAGTCAGCCGCTGTGGAATCTCGCGCCCGACTGCGACAAAATGGCTGAATGAATTCAGCTCCAATCGGCGACTAACGCAGATCAAAATAGGCCGTGAGTGGCTATTTATCAATCACCGCTTCATCGAGCTACTGGCAGGCTAGAACCCAAGAAGACATGTAAAGGTTTTTTACATGTCGGGTAAACGTGTGAAAAATGCGCCCAATTTTTTACACGTTTACCTGAGGGACTCAATGTGTCCGGTCAGCAGCTAGCGGGCATACTCAAACATTTCGTTGACGCGCTGCTTGTCGAAAAGCGAAGCGTCGAACTGCTCACCGTCGCGCAAGAAGAGCCATTCTCGGTATTCCGCCCGATCCGGATGCTCCGGGTCCTTCAGCGCTTCGATCACCATGGCCCACCCCAACGGACCTCCCGAGTCCTCCCGCGGAGCCATCCTGCGTCCGCCAATACACCGCGGCAACAGAGCAGCGTCGACCGGTGGCAGTCCTTCTAGTTCGATACGGACTTCCCAGTAATCACCGAAGTCATAGACGTAGTCGAGCCTTCCCCGCCCGTGACTTAAAAGTTCGTCGAGGCATACCGTGGACTCATCAACATCGGATCTAATCTCGGAACCAGCCGGACCGAAGCTCACCCCATTAACACCATTGAGCTCAAACTGGTGCGGGTGCGCGTCGTACCAACCGAAGCTGTACTGAATCACCTGATGCAATTGGTCCAGCCGCATCGAACCTGGAACCAAAACCCTGCGCCAGATCGGCGGACTGGTACGTCTGATTCTGAATTTCAATTGCAATACCGAAGCGTATGAACTCATCAGCCCCTACTCCTGAAACTTCGACTTCTTATACTCAAATCCAGCTGCAGAGCTAGGCTCCAAGCACTGAAACTTCTGACGGGTGCGGCGATACTCGTTCGATATAGATCGGTTTTCCGAGTCATTTTCAAACCACCCATTGGTAGGGTGACAGCATGATCAACACCGCCCGATTGCATTCAGACCTCTCCCGACTCAACCGTGAAACCTCGATGATGATGGCCACGATTGACACCCTGTCCGCCGATGAGTTGGCCGCCGATTCTCTCTGCGAGGGCTGGAGCCGAGCGCATGTCATCGCCCACCTCGCATCCAACGGCCGCACCCTGGTCAAGCTCATCGATTGGGCCATTACCGGCGAACCGCAGCAGCTTTATGCGTCCACCGAGGCGCGCAACGCAGAAATCGCCGAGCTTGCCGCCTTGCCCCGCGAAGAACTGCTCGCGGGTTTCCGCGACGCGGCGACGTTCTTTGCCGAGCAGTCCGAGCGTCTCACCGGCGAGCTGGCGGTCGAAGAGGTGGATCTGCACGGCAAGATCATCCCGGCGACCTCCATCGTGGCGCTTCGGATCGCGGAGATCGTCATCCACCACCACGATCTGGACACCGCCTGGACCATCGAGGAGGCGGACCCGGATTCACAAGAAAACGCCGTGGAGGCCGCGGTACGCACCATGCGCGTGAAGAACGCCCCGGGCATGACGCTGGTCACCGAAGAAGGCGACGAATGGGTTATCGGCGACGGCGCGCTGAAGGTCCGCTCGGACCGCGAAGGCCTCATCGAATGGCTCGCCCGCGGCCAGTCGCGGCACATTGAGGCAGATGGTCCGATCCCGGCCCTGCCTGCTTGGTAGCAAGCCCCACGCGCACCCGGAACTTCTCTCCGGCACGCCCAAGGCTCACGCTGGCTGCGGAACTCAACGAGTTCCGCAGCCAGCGTTCTTTAATGCCCTACAACGCGACCTGGCGGTTCTGATCCTTGTACAGCAGGTAGCGGAAGTTCTCCGGACCGTCGGCGTAGCAAGCCTGCGGGCAGAAGGCACGCAGGGACATGTAATCCCCCGTCTCGACCTCGACCCAGCGCCATTCATCCGGTACACGCCCTTGTCTGGGTGCGAGGTGTTGCAACGAAGGGCTGGACTCGCTCCACCCTGACAGACAGAGTGGCACCGATTCATCAGTAATAGATCAACACATCAATCTTCGCGAGGCTACCACTCATTCTTGCATCGATCGACGAAGCCGATTCGTGAGATCAACGCATGTAACAAATAAAAGCGCATCCCTAAGTTCAATATGCAATACAGAAGAAACGCCATAAAGACCTCGGAAGAGTGCTGCTAAGTTTCTTTAGTAACAACGCGTTTCAACAGTCTTACAATAACTAACCCTGCTAAGAACACGATTCCTCCTGTGTCGTGCCAAATGCCTTAGTAACCACCACGAAGCTTCGTAAGCACTTCTTCCAACCCTTCGGGGACCTGCGCTGCAAAGGTCAACACTTGGCCATTGATCAGTACTTTCGCTGAGCGGATAGCTTTCAGATCGGTGATCAGCCGTTTCAACGGCACACCAGATAATTCCTGCAAATGCCGGCCAATAGCCAACGCCGCGAACACCACCGTCAAATGCGCATCAATGGAATCCTTTTCACGATGGAAAATCGGTCGGGCCCGCAGATCCGATTTCGTCATCCTGAACGACGCCTCAACCTGCCATAAGTCGTGATAAGCACTGATCACCAGCGTGGCAGGCACAGAATCGACGAGCATATTAGTGACATAGCCCTTCAGCCCGGCCAGCATCCTGGCCCGCTCGATGACCTTCTCATCCAGCTCCTTCTCAGCCCCTGACACTTTCAAGAACCGCACTTTCTTCATCGGCGATTTCCCTTCGGCGACCGCCAAAGCCTTGCGCTCCATGAGGTTGATATTGCGGTTATCTCTAGCAAAACGCTTGGCCGACCACTGATAAACAATCCGACGTTCCCGAGCGTTTTTCCCGGTGCCCATCACCCGCGTGGATTCCAGGACCTGCCCGTTGGTGAACCGATTGCCTTTCGTATCAAAATGCTCCTGCAGGTCATAGGGTGCCTTGGTCAGCCGGGAGCCGACAATGAACTTGAATCCGGGATCCTCGATCGCGTTCAGGTTGTTTGCTGAAAGCATGCCCGCGTCAGCGACGACGACCAAGTCGGTGATTCCGTGGCGTGCCTGGAATGCTTGGAGCACGGGAATGATGGTGGTCGTTTCGGCCTTGTTGCCTTCGAACATGTGCAGTTCCAGCGGGAATCCTGCCGGGTCCACGAGTAGCCCGACCTGGATTTGCGGGTCGACGCGGCGTTCTTTGCTCATCCCGACTTTGCGTAGCTTATCTTCGTCTTTCGCCTCGAAATGTAAGGTGGTCACGTCATACATCACTAAGGATGCCAAGCCTGCGGTTAATGACCGCTAGGCGACCATGGCCTTGGCCAGCTGGTCGCGGTAGTCCTTCTCGATGCAGGCGCCCAGGCTGCGGAACAGCGTACGCAGGGACGGGTGGGGTGCATCGATCTGTTGGAGCACTCGAATGCTCTGGGCTTTCGAGATGGGTTCGATCAGCCTCGCCAGCACCATGGCTTTGAATGCAGTGTCATCAAGGATGTTGAATCCCAGCCGGTCGTAAGCTGCTTCGAGGATCTCCCAGAGCTCAGTGGCTGGCGAAGCGATTACCTTCGCGTCGGCAGCAACCGGTGCGCTGCGTGGCCTGCCTGCGGAGCGTGTTTCTGCGGGTAGTTCTTGAGCGGTCCAGTTCGGAAGATCACCCATTGCGACGGGTTTTTGCTCGACACTGAAATCCAAGGTGTCCTGGCCAGGAAGCAGCCGTTCCTTGGCTGAAGCAAGCAGGACGGCAAGGTCTTCGTCGGTGTTGGCGGAGCCGAGATGCTCAATGCCGATCACGGTTCTGCCGTTTTTCTCCACGATTTGCACTGCTATCGCACCGGATGCGGTGCGAACTTTGCGAATGAATCGTGATCCCATGCTCTTCAGCGTACCGAAATACCTATTTTTAGTAACCACATCACGCTTTGGTGCCACCTAAAGCTGCAAGTCAACATTCATATCGGTCTTACGATTTCAAAACATGGCACGAAACAGGCCAGAGGTGCCTGCGGCTGGCTGATTTCTAGCGCCAGCTTTCTTCCACACACGATCGGCAATCAACGATGGACGATGACGAATCGCATCGGAAGTCACATCCCGCCTCGGGCAAGGGTCGCTGGTCACGGCTTAGGTGATTGGCGCGGTAAAGTCTCGAACTTTGCCACTGATCGCCGATACGTGCTCGCGTACACCCGCGGAGCCACCCCATGTCGCTGCTTGAACGAGCGTGATGCGACCGCGGCATCCTCCCATCCCACAGCGGCACCCGCATCCCTCACGGTGAGGTCCGTGGTCAGCAGCAACTCGGCCATATGGTCGGCACGGATTTGACGAAGAAACGCCGCCGGTGAGATCCCGATCTGGGCGCGGAATAGCCGAGCCAAGTGTGCCGGAGACACCGAGATCTCGCGTGCGAGCTCATCAACCCTCCAGGGTCTGCTCAGATCCGCTCGCAGCAACGCAATCGCGACGGCGATCTCCCGGCGGGGCCACATCCCTGCAACGTCGCGATTTCCCGTCGAGACGCCGCTGAATCGTCCCACTGCATCGAATACTTCGGATGCGTTCGACAACATCGCGAAGTCTCCCTGCCAGTCGGCCCGAGGCTGGGTCAGGCCGAGTAGAGCAGGTGTGAGAGCATGCATTGTCGTCGACGCGAGTTGCAGCGTCTGCAGATCGGCGCACCCGTTCAGTGCACCGTGCAGGTGGTGCACGAGTGGATGTGTGACGGGCAGCCATCGCAGCTGGTCGGCCAGGTAGTCTGCGTGAATGTAGAACGTCACTGTCCGCGTATACCCTTCAGGGAACCCGTGACATTCCATCCCTGGTGGGATTGTCAGTATGCTCCCCGCTTCGAGGAACGCATCGCCTGACGGCCCTTGCACCCGTGCCCAGCCAGAGATTGTGAACACCACCTTCGCTGACGACACTCGTACCGGCCCGGACGGAGAAGACGCTGTCTGCTCCCGCACCAGCATTGGACGTCCTTGCGAGCAAGTGCGCGGCTTCTTGTCTGCATGGCTAGTCATAGGCTTGCCGAGCTGTTCGACCACTTCGGTTGGCCCTCGGCGAGGACCGTGGTCCTACATCGCCCTCTTCCATGGATCTGGCGAACATCTTGAGCGAAGCATCCATAGTCGCGCCGGAAGTAGCTCCCGGAACCCTAGGTGACGCTGGCGGCTTCAGTTCCATTCGGTGGCCTTGGAACCGTGAGCCAAGTGCTTCGCGCGCTGGGGCAGCACGGCGACGCTGAGGGTCGCGACGGCGAGGATGACGGTGCAGACGATGAGAGCGGGTTGCAGGCCGTCAACGAACGGTTGACCGGGCAGGTACTCGCCGGTGGTGGCGAAGATCGCGGTGCAGATGGCGATGCCGACTGCGATGCCGAGTTGCCGGAGTGTGCTGTTCACGCCCGAGGCGATTCCATGTTCTGTGTCGGGGCGTCCGGTGAGCACTGCGGTGGACAGGGGCGCGAAGCTCAGGCCCATGCCGATCCCTGCCAGCAGCATTGGCGCGACGATCAACGGGTACTCGACGTCGGCGGTGATGATAAGCGTCATGAGTAGCAGGGCGAGTGTCTGCAGGCTCATTCCGGTGATCAGGACGGTGCGTACTCCAATGCGAGCGACGAGTAGGCCTGCGAGGGGTGCGACGAACATGGGTGCGAGCGTCCACGGTGTGGCCCTCAGCCCGGCTTCGAGCGCCCCGTACCCCATCGAGACTTGGAGGAACTGGCTGAGCAGGAAGATCGCCCCAAAGACTCCGGCGGAGAAAAGGAACCCGGCGAGGTTCGCCAGAGAGAACGTGCGATTCTGGAACAGTCGCAACGGGAGAAACGCTGCGGAGCTGTAGTGCTCTCGGAAGAGGAACCCGATCAGCCCGGCTGCTGAGAGGGCGAACGCTGCGAGCACGGGGGTTGCTGTCCAGCCACGCTCAATGCCCTCGACGATCGCCCAGGTGAGGGGCAGGACGAACACCGCGGCGAGCACGATGCCGAGGGCGTCGAATTTGCTGGGTCGACCGAGGCTCTCAGGCAAAAGTCGCCAGCCAAGGATGAGGGCGAGTGCGCCGATGGGGAGGTTGAGCCAGAAGATCGCCGACCAGTGGAGACCGGTGAGGACTGCTCCGCCCACGATCGGCCCGACTGCGATCCCTAGCCCGTTCACACCGCCCCAGATCCCGATCGCCATCGCTCGCCGTGCAGGTGGGCTGGCGACCGAGAGGATCGTGAGCGACAGGGGCACAATCGCCGCAGCACCGACGCCCTGGATAGCCCGCGCAAGAATGAGGGCCGTCACACTGTCGGAGAGTGCCGCACCGACCGAAGCCGCAGTGAAGATCACGATCCCGGCGAGGAACACCCGCCGCCTCCCGACTCGATCCCCGAGAGCTGCTGCCGGCATCATCAGCGTCGCGAAGAGCAATGTGTAGATGTTCACGAACCACTGCAGCTCGGTCAGCGTCGCTCCCAAATCGTCACGGATGACGGGCAAAGCGAACGTCATCACGAGGTTGTCCAGCGCTGCCATGAACATCGGAATCGATGCGGCCGCGATCACCCCTCCGAGCCTCGAACCCTGACCCTGCTGCACCATGACGGCCTCCTAAAGCTTACTGGATAGTTGCACTATTGACACTCACAAGATAGCATTGTTATCCAGTGGTTGGTCAACCCAGGAGGCACGATGCGCATCTCGGAACTCTCGGAACGCTCGGGCGTGCCCGTCGCGACGGTGAAGTACTACCTCCGCGAGGGGCTCCTTGCTCCCGGCGAGGTGCTCAACGCACGCGAGTCGGCGTACTCCGAGGAGCACCTGGCGAGGCTGCGGCTGATCCGCGGCATGGTGCACGTTCTCGGCGCATCTGTCACACAGGTTCGCGAGGTGCTCTCGATCATCGAGACCCCCGACCAGAGCCCGCTCGAAGCGATGGGGAAAGCGACCTCAGCCCTGCCGACGATCGGAACCAGCGGCAACGATTCGCCCACCGAGGAACCGAGACGGGCACTCCGGCTGCTCGCGAGTCTCGGCTACCGCTTCGCGGCAGACACCCCCAGCGTCCGGCAGCTTGAGACCGCTCTGGAACTGGCAGAGAGCGTGGGGATCACGCTAGACGACGCACAGATCGCGGTCTACGGCGACGCAGCCCGCGTGATTGCCCGCGCCGACTTCGCTCGCATCCCCTGGGAGCAGCCCGACGCCGCGATTGCGTTTGCGGTGCTCGGTACTGCGCTCTACGAGCCAGTCCTGCTCGCGCTGCGACGACTAGCGCACTACGAGCTCGGCCTCGCGCTCGAAGCCGAACATCCCACGGATCCCGACACAACAGGAGGAGAAGCATGAACATCGACGAGCACGACCTGGAACGCCGCGCGCGCGCCATCGTCATCGCCCGCAACGTCTACAAAGGCGTCGTCTCACTCTGGGCGATCGCCGCTGTTGGGATGCTGCTCATCTGGTGGCTGACGACACCGAGCGGATACTTCTGGGTCATCTGGCCCGTCCTCGGCATGAGCATCGCCGCCGTGATTTGGGGCCTTGCCATCTACGGCAGGACGCCATTCCGGGTGCGACAGGAACAGGTCGAGCGAGAAATGACGCGTTTGCAGGCGCGCCGCTGATGAAGACGCTGATCATCCAGGGCCACCCCAACACTGCGAGCTTCGGTCAGGCCGTCGCCGACGCCTATCAGCGCGGCTTACGCACTCATACTGGCGCCGAAAATGTGCGCGAAATCAACCTCGGGATCGAGGACTTCGACCCCGTGCTCAGATACGGGTACCGCGAACGGATGGAACCCGACCAGCTCATCGAGCGCAGCCAAGCCGACCTCGCCTGGGCCGACCACCTCGTGATCATCACACCCGTGTGGTGGACGACGTTTCCATCCGTGCTGCACGGATGGTTCGAGCGTGTGCTCACTCCCGGCTACGCCTACCGAATGAATCACTCAAGACCGGAACGTCTCATGCAAGGCAAGACCGCGTCCCTGATTGCGACAAGCTGGGCGCCCGGCTTTTACACCAGGCTTATCCCGAACTCGCCCGCACGGCTGTTGCGCAAACACGTCCTCGGAATCTGCGGCATCAGGTTGGACAAGACCCACATCCTTGGTTCGATGGACGGACCCAAAGACACTGTCGAGCGTCGCATCAGATTCCTTGAGTATGTTGAATCTTCCGTCAGGAAGACCGGACCTCGTTAGCGCCAACTATCGCCCAGGAAGCACCTCATCCTCGGTGTAGTCCAGTTGGAAAGGTCGTAGCGCACCTGTCGAGTGTGACGGTGTCGATCAGGGTGATGACCGCCGGTGACGGATACCGGTATCTGCTGAACTCTGTCGTCATCGGCGATGGGGATCGTGACGGCGTTTCTGCGTTGACGAGGTACTACCTCGAGTCGGGAACACCCCCGGGCGCATGGATCGGTTCTGGACTTCCTGGTCTGTCTGGTGGCCTGGCGGCGGGCGCGACGGTGACCCACGAAAAGACGCGAACCCGTATCCACTAACTTTCCTGCGGAAACAACTAAAGTGCTGCCTGCGCTTTTCGGGCTTGATCCCCACTTTGAAATCGACCAATGTTGGTCGATTTCACTCTCCCACGGGTGCAGGGTCGCAACCCACTTCCAGATCAACCAACGTTGGTCGATTTGGTGGGGCCCGCGATTTCAGGGGATGGGACCGGTATTGCCGATGTGTGTGATGAAGAGTTCCGAATGATGGTTTAGCCCTCACGAAACAACCCCGGGACTCCAAAGCCGAAGGCCGCATCCCGCGCGACCCTGCCGTCAGCCCACCACGTCCGAGCAAAGGAAACATCACTGGAACATGAAAAGGACACGGTGTGCCGATAATCGGCGGGTCAGCGCGGGGTGCGGCCCCGGCAGTCTCTGGAAATGAACGCTTACAACGCGATCTGGCGGTTCTGATCCTTGTAGAGCAGGTAGCGGAAGTTATCCGGGCCGCCGGCGTAGCAAGCCTGCGGGCAGAAGGCGCGCAGGGACATGTAATCCCCTGCCTCGACCTCGACCCAGTCGCCATTCATCCGGTACACGCCCTTGCCTTCAAGCACGTACAAGCCGTGCTCCATGACGTGGGTTTCGGCGAACGGAATCGATGCGCCTGGTTCGAAGGTCACGATGTTCACGCCGAAGTCGAAGGCGACGTCGTTGGGATCCAGCATGCGGGTGGTGCGCCACTTGCCATCGGTGCCCGGCATCGGGCCAGGTTCGATATCGCGCTCGTTGCCCACCACGGGAGCCGGTGCGGCCACTCCTTCTAGGACTTCGTAGCGCTTGCGCAGCCAGTGGAAGCTGGTCAGCTCGGTTCCGTCATTGCGGGCTGACCAGGTGGCGCCGGCTGGCAGGTAGGCGAAGCCGCCGTCCACCAGCACATGCTCGGTGCCCTCGATGAGAAGGGTCAGCTGGCCGGTGAGCACGAAGATGAATCCCTGCACCTGCGCCTGCGGTTCCGGCTTCTCGGCACCGCCGCCGGGGGCGACTTCCACAATGGCTTGGGAGAATGTGGTGGCCCCACCGGCAACCGGACGGTTGAGCACCCAGGCGCGGGTGTTGGTCCACTCGGGGAAGACGCTGGTGACGATGTCGCGCAGCACGCCCTTGGGGATAACAGTGTAGGCCTCGGTGACGATGGCGCGGTCGGTGAGCAGATCGCTCTGCGGCGGATGGCCGCCGAAGTTCGAGTAGTAGGACGAGGAGTTCTGGATGGCAGGAACAGTCATGGTGCAGTCCTTAGGCGTGGGAGCGGTTCAAGGCGATCGTCTCGAGTTCGGGCAGGGTGATCTGGGCCAGTTCGGTGACCTCGTCGGCGGTGACAGCACCGCAGGCGACCCCGCGGTGGATGTAGCGGGCCAGGGCACGCGCGGTGGCTGGTTCGTCCATGATGGCCGAGTTGATCTGGTGGACGTAGTTGCGCAACCGGGTGCCAGCTGCCTGCAGGCCTTCGCGGAAGAAGGCGAAGGTTGCCAGGTAGCGGGTGACCAGGTGGTTTTCGTGCATATCCCAGCCCTGGTAGATGCCGCGGGACAGGTGGCGGGACACCAGACGGGCGTGCAGCTCCCAGGCGGCTGCAATGTTCTCCGGGTCGCCGGCCGGGATGATGTTGGTGGAGCCGTCGGACAGTTCCACGCCGGTGCCGGCCACGGCTACCTGCATGACGTCCTTGGCGAAGTCTGCCACCGGGTGCTCCATGGACTGGTAGCCGGCGGCCACGCCCAGCGAGGCGGAGTAGTCGTAGGTGCCGTAGTGCAGCGAGGAGACCCGGCCCTTGCCCGAGGCGATCAGCTGGGCTACCGGATGGGTTCCGTTGGCGGCCAGGATGACCTGCGGGGTTTCCACCTGCACCTCGAAACGGATCCGTCCAGCTTCCAGACCATGGACCCGTTCGACCTGCTCGGCAAGGTGCACCATGGCCTCGACCTGCGCCACCGTGGTGACCTTCGGAAGGGTCAGGCGCAGGCCTTCGGGCAGCGGCCCGTTTTCCAGCAGCCGGGTGATGAACAGGTCCAGGGTGCGGATGCCGCGGGCCCGGGTGGGGGCCTCGAAGCATTTGAAGCGGATGCCGATGCAGGCCGGAGCCTTGCCAGCGGATACCGCCGCGGACACCGAGTCGGCGGCAGCGATGACTGCTGCGTCCTCCTCGGCATCCGGGCGGTTGCCGTAGCCGTCCTCGAAATCGAGGCGCAGGTCTTCGATGGGTTCGCTAACCAGTTTCGCGGCGACCAGCTCGCCCAGGCGCTCGGGCTCGGCCAAGTTCAGCTTCGCGGCGAGCTCGGCCAGGCCTGCGGCGTCGCCCGCGGCGGCCAGGGCGTTGGCACCCCAGGCGGCAGGCAGATCCGCGGTGTACTTGTCCCCTGGGACGTACACGGTGTGGATCGGCTGGCGCGCGCCGGAGTCTCCCGGGTAAGAGGTTTCCAGCAGCCGGTCGGTGGCGGCCAGCTTTGCTTCTACGCTGGCTAGCGTGGTCTCATCGAAGGTGCTGCTCATGGCTTGGTCACGTATTCCTTTTCCAATAGTTCGTAGGCACCGGTGGTGAGGAAGTCTGCGAAGTCCTCGTCCTTGCCGCTGGTCAGTTTGGCGATCAGCTCCGCTGCCGGCTGGTAGTAGGCATTGAAGTGCTCTTCATTGCCCACCTCGCCGCGCAGGCGTTCAACTTCTTCGGCAAGAATGCCAGCGACCAGTTCGGCGGTGATGGTGTTGCCGGTGTCGGCCGCGACCACCTTGTTGCGGATCTGCTGCCAGATCTGCGAGCGGGAGATCTCGGCGGTGGCGGCATCTTCCATCAGGTTGTGGATGGCGACCGCGCCGTTGCCCGAAAGCCAGACGGCCACGTAATTCACTGCCACGTAGAGGTTGGCTCGCACCCCGGCTTCGGTGACATCGCCCGGTGCACTGGCCACATCCAGCAGCTGGGCTGCGGTGACCTCTACCTCCGGGCGCTGGCGATCGAGCTGGTTCGGCTTTTCGCCCAGCTTCGCGTCGAAGATTTCCTTGCACAGTTCCACCAGGTCCGGGTGGGCCACCCACGAGCCGTCGAAACCGTCATTGGCCTCGCGGGTCTTGTCCTCGCGGACCTTGTCGAAGGCGGCAGCGGTGACTTCTGGTTCGCGGCGGTTCGGGATGAAGGCTGCCATGCCGCCCATGGCGAAGGCACCACGCTTGTGGCAGGTCTTGACCAGCAGTTCGGTGTAAGCGCGCATCATTGGCGCGGTCATCGAGACCGCGGAGCGGTCAGGCATGATGAACGCTTCGCCGGCTTCACGGAAGGTCTTGATAATCGAGAACAGGTAGTCCCAGCGCCCGGCGTTCAGTCCCGAAACGTGGTCGCGTAGTTCGTAGAGGAATTCTTCCATCTGGAAGGCTGCCGGGATGGTTTCAATGAGCATCGTGGCACGCACGGTACCGTAATCAATGCCGAGCTGTTCCTGAGCGAAGGTGAAGACCTCATTCCACAGGCGCGATTCCAGGTAGTGCTCCATTTTGGGCAGGTAGTAGAACGGGCCTTGGCCGGACTCGGCGAGCACCTTGGCGTTGTGGAAGAAGTGCAGACCGAAGTCCACCAGCGCGCCCACGGCCGGCTTGCCGTCGATGCGCACATTGTTCTCCGGCAGGTGCCAGCCGCGCGGGCGGACAACCACGACAGCACGTGGCGCGTCGGTGCGCAGCGCGTAGGACTTTCCGCTCTTCGCATCGGTGAAGGCCAAGGTGCCGCGGGCGGCGGCCGAGAGGTTGGAAATCGCGTCGATGACGTTGAACCAGCTCGGGGTCGAGGCATCTTCCAGGTCGGCCAACCAGACTTTCGCACCGGAGTTCAGTGCGTTGATGGCCATCTTGGCCGGGGAGGCCGGGCCTGTGATCTCCACGCGGCGGTCGCGCAGCGCCTCAGGGGCTTCGGCGACCTTCCAGTCGCCGGTGCGCACGGATTCTGTTTCCGGATCGAAGTCGATGGACTTGGCGGCGGAGAATTGCTGGCGACGCACGCCGCGTGCGGCCAGCAGCTCGTCGCGGGTGCCGACGAATTTCTGGTGCAGCTTCTCGATGAAGGCCAGTGCTTCGGGCGAGAGGATCTGCTTGGCATCTGCGACGTCGGGGATGGCGGTGATTTCAATACTCATGGATTGCTCCTTGCTTCTTGTGCTCTGTTCCAATGATCGGTGCGTTGACGTGCACCTTGAAGGTCTTGCGCGCGGGGCCTACTTGCCGGCCGCCGCTTCTTGCACCGCTGTAGCGACATCGGCAGCGACCTGTGGGTCGAACACCGACGGGATGATGAATCCGGGGTTGAGCTCTGATGCGCTGACCCGGGCGGCAATGGCATCCGCTGCGGCTAGGAGCATGGCGTCGGTGATCTCGATGACCCCTGCATCCAGCAGCCCGCGGAAGAAACCTGGGAATGCCAGGACGTTGTTGATCTGGTTGGGGAAGTCGCTGCGGCCGGTGGCGACGACCTCCGCATGGCGGCCGGCAATCTCCGGGTCCACCTCGGGATCCGGGTTAGCCATGGCGAACACGATTGCGCGCTCGTTCATGGCGGCAATGTCGTTCTCATCGAGCACATTCGGTGCCGAAACGCCGATGAAGACATCCGCGCCGACCATGGCTTCCTTGAGGGATCCGGTGAAGTTTTCCGGATTGGTGTGCTGCGCCAGCCAGCTGCGATGCGCATCGGCATAGCTTTCGCTGCGGTTGATCGCCCCAGCCCGTCCGCAGGCGATGATGTTCTTCGCCCCGCGGGCCATCAGCAGCTGGATAATCGCGTTGCCGGCGGCGCCCACGCCGGAGAGGACGATGCGCAGGTCGGCGATCTTCTTCTCCACGACCTTCACCGCATTGAGCAGGGCAGCCAGGGTAACGATGGCGGTGCCGTGCTGGTCGTCATGGAAGACCGGGATGTCCAGTTCTTCGCGCAGCCGGGCTTCGATTTCGAAGCAGCGCGGTGCCGCGATGTCCTCGAGATTCACCCCTCCGTAGACCGGGGCCAGAGCCTTGACGATCTTCACGATCTCATCGGTGTCCTGGGTGTCCAGGCAGACCGGCCAGGCATCGACGTCGGCGAACTGCTTGAACAGCGCGGCCTTGCCTTCCATGACCGGCAGGGCGGCGGCTGGGCCGATATTTCCCAGGCCAAGGACGGCTGAACCATCGGTGACCACAGCGATGGTGTTGCGCTTGATGGTCAGGTTGCGTGCATCGGCGGGGTTCTCGGCGATGGCCAAGCACACGCGGGCAACACCAGGGGTGTAGGCGCGGGAGAGGTCATCGCGGTTGCGCAGGGCCACCTTGGGGGTGACCGAGAGCTTTCCGCCCAGGTGCATCAGGAAGGTGCGGTCCGAAATGTTGCGCACGCTCACGCCGTCGAGGTTGTTCAGCGCATCGCGCACGATTTCGCCGTGGGAGACGTCGGTGGTGTTGCAGGAAACGTCGACCACCATGTGGGTGTGGTGCGATTCAGTGACGTCCAAGGCGGTGATGTGGGCGCCGGCCGAGCCAACAGCACTGGCCAGTTCGCTGGTCGCGGTGATCGAAGCTGGCGTCTGTACGCGAAGCGTCAATGAATACCCCGGGCTTGGTGCTGCCATCAGTTCCTCCTGTAAAAAGTTTCCGTATAGTGGATACTATTATCCTCAAAATGAAAATGCAAGAGTGTTTTGTGGTGCGGAGCACGATTTTTTGACGGCTCAATATCGGATCGTGGAAGAAATGGCTGTTTCTGCGCTATTCTTGGGACTAGGATTTCGCATCGTAGAAGAAAAGTGCAGTCCGTTTCCGAAAACCAAGGCCTTTACGAGGAGCAAAGATGACGCAGACTGCCAGCAAGTCCACCACCGGCGGCGTCCAGTCAGTCGAACGTGCTTTTGAGCTCCTGGAAGTCATCGCGCGGGCCGGCGGCGAAGCGGCGCTCAGCGAGCTTGCCGCCGACACTCCTCTGCCGCTGCCGACCATCCACCGGCTGCTGCGCACCCTGGTGGGCGTCGGCTATGTGCGCCAGCTGCCCAACCGCCGCTATTCGCTGGGCCCGCGGCTGATCCGGCTCGGCGAGGTAGCCAACCGCCAGCTGGGCGCCTTGGCCTCCCCTGCCTTGAAGGAACTGGTCGCGAAACTGGGCGAATCGGCGAATATCGCTGTGCTCGATGGCGACATGGTCACCTACATCGCCCAGGTCCAGTCAGCGCATTCGATGCGCATGATTACCGAGGTCGGCCGCCGCGCCATGCTGCACAATTCCGGGGTCGGCAAAGCCGTGCTCTCGGTCCTCGACGACGAGCGCGTGCAGCGCCTGGTCTCGCAGGCCGGCATGCCGCCGAAGACCGCCAACACCATCACCACCCTGGGCAAGCTGTTCACCGATGTCGAGGCCACCCGCGAACGTGGCTACGCCATCGACGAGGAAGAGCAGGAACTGGGCGTGCGCTGCATCGCGGTGCCGGTACCGGGCGCGCCAACGCCCATGGCCATCTCGGTGTCCGGCCCGGTGACCCGAGTTGATGAGGCCTTCACGAAGAGGGCCGTGCCGGTATTGCAGGAAGCCGCCCGTGAACTGGGCCGTCAGCTGGTGGCCGCCGCGGACTGATCCCGCATCCGGCAGTTCCAGCTGGTACCTGATCACCTCCGGAACCTCCGAACCGGCGCGCTACTGCGCGAACTGGGTGGCGTGCAGCTCGCTGTAGCGCCCGCCAAGTGCCAGCAGGTCGCTGTGGGTGCCGCGCTCGACGATGCGCCCGCCCTCCACGACCAGGATCTGGTCGGCGGAGCGGATGGTCGACAGGCGGTGGGCGATGATCAGCGCAGTGCGGTGCTCCAGCGCCTCGCCCAGAGCCGCCTGCACCGCCGCCTCATTCGACGAGTCCAACGCCGCGGTCGCCTCATCCAGGATGACCACCTGGGGCGCCGCCAGCAACAGGCGCGCAATGGTCATGCGCTGGCGTTCGCCGCCCGACAGCCGGTAGCCGCGTTCACCCACTACGGTATCCAGGCCGTCGGGCAGGGACTGGATGACCGGCTTGAGCCGGGCACGTTCCAGCGCTTCCCAAATCTGCTCTTCGGTAGCTTCGGGCCTGGCCAAGGTGAGGTTGGAGCGGATGCTCTCGTGGAACAGGTGGCCATCTTGGGTCACCATGGACACCGTGGACCGCAGCGATCCGAGTTGCAGCTGGCGGATATCCACGCCAGCCAATTCCACGCTGCCCGAATCCACGTCATACAGGCGTGCCAGCAGCGAAGCGATGGTGGACTTACCCGCGCCCGAGGAGCCGACCAGCGCAAAGGTCTGCCCGGCAGGAATCTCGAAATTAATGTCGTGCAGCACTTCTTCGCCCCCGCGGGTATCCAAGACCGCCACTTCTTCCAACGAAGCCAGCGAAACCTTATCCGCACTCGGGTAGGAGAAATTGACCTGGTTGAACTTCACGCTGACCGGGCCGGCGTCCAAGACGCGGGCATTGGGCGCATCGGCAATCAGCGGCTCAAGGTCAAGCACCTCGAAGACGCGGTCAAAGCTGACCAGTGCACTGGTGATTTCCACGCGGGCGTTGGCCAGCGCGGTCAGCGGAGTGTAGAGCCGAGTGAGCAGCATGCCCAGCACCACCACATCGCCGGCGGCCAAATCCCCGCGCACCGCGTACATGCCGCCCAGACCATAGACCAAGGCCAGGGCCAGCGCGGCAACGAGGGTCAGTGCTGCCACGAAGTAGAACTGGCGCATGGCCATCTTCACGCCGATGTCGCGGACCTTGCCCGCACGCAGGGCAAACTGCTCGGACTCGTCCTTGGGGCGGCCGAAGAGCTTGATCAAGGTGGCGCCGGGAGCAGAGAAGCGTTCGGTCATCTGGTTGCCCATGGTTGCATTCAGTTCCGCAGATTCACGACGAAGCAGTGCCACGGACTTGCCGAAGTGGCGGGCTGGAAGCAAGAAGATCGGCAAGAGCACCAGCGCGATGAGCGTGACCTGCCAGGAGGTGCTGAACATGACCGCCGCGGTGAGAATAAGCGCCACGGTATTGGACACCAAGCCCGAGAGGGTTCCGGCGAAAGCGGACTGCGCACCGATGACATCGTTGTTCAAGCGGCTGACCAGTGCACCGGTACGGGTTCTGGAAAAGAATGCGACCGGCATCTTCTGCACATGGTCGAAGACCGCGGTACGCAGGTCGTAGATGATTCCCTCGCCCAATCGCGACGAGAACCAGCGGACCACCACGGAAACCACTGAGTCCAGGATCGCGATGACCGCCATGATCAACGCGAGATTGATGATGATCCGAATCCCGGACTGGGCCACGATTTCATCGACTACTCGGCCGGCGAGCACCGGCGTGATGACGGCGAGCACTGCGGCCAGGATGGAGAAGAGCACGAATACCAGCAGGCGTGATTTGTAGCCGGCGGCGAAGCCGAGCACTCGTTTAGGAGTGGTGGAAGCGTAGGCCTTGCCCTTGTCGCCTGACAGTTTCCAAAGGGAATGCCAAGCGGCACTTTCCATGCTCATTCGTTGGTGCTCTCTATCATGCTTGGGAACTCGGTGGGATCCACCTTTGACCATAATCCCAGCAAGCCACCTGCGACTTCTAGGTAGGTTCAGCTTACGTGCGCAAGGTACCCAAGCACAGCGATCTTGCCTAGGGCGCAAAGATCCGATCATCAACCGTTTGTTCGGCGGAATTTCCGGTGCCTCAGGTCATGCCCAGCTGAGGATTCTCAACGGCCTACCCCTTTGACGAACGCCTTGGAAGTACTGCGCTTGCCTCGCTCAGCGTGCAGGATCAGGACTTCACGGCCCACTTGTCGTCAATCATCGCAGCGAAATCGAAGGCCTCATCCAAGACCTCGCGCAGGGTGCGCTGCGGAGAATCAAGCCAGCGTACAAGCGCATGATCGAACAGGGTCAGAGCCAGAAGGGCCGAAGTTTCGGCCAGTCGGTGATTCGCGCAAAAGGGCGAAAGCGCCTGAGCTAGGGACATCTGCTGTTCACGCCGGGATTCCTGCCAGCTGGATCGCAGCGCAGGGGTGCTCCAGACCAATTCAACGCGGCCGCGCATGCTCTGCGGATCTTGCTCCGCAGCCACGACGGTTGCTTCGAAACTACGGCGCAGCAGTTCGAGCAGGCTTTCACCCGAGTGCGAAGACATGGAGGCAACCATGTCGGAAAAGTGGACGTTCATCGAACGCAAGGCAGTTACTACGGCATCTTCCTTCGATGAGAAGTACCGGAAGAAAGTCGCCCGGGAAATGCCGATTGCCTGGGCGGCCTGCTGTGCGGTGACATTCTCCATGCCGCGCTCGGCGAACACGGCGTATGCCTGTTGCGCCAACTCGGCTTTCATCTTCTCGCGCACCCGATCGCGAACCACATTGCCCATGGGCAAAATTTTACGCTGAGATCATCACACCAAACTGAGACACCGTCTCTTACTCCATGTCAGAAGTTATTCAAGCACGGCGTGTCGCCAGGGTTAATGTTCATTAAGCTAAATAGTTTCGCAGATTAGTGCCATGTGTCCGCCCCTTCGCTAGGCTCGACTTCGGACTGAAATGACAACGAGAAGGATCCTCATGACCAATCAGCAGATCGCAACTCGCATCGACCTCGGCCAAGGGTTGAACGTCAACGCCTAGGGTTTTGGCTGCATGTCGCTGAGCGGACCCTACGGTTCTGCAGATGATCAAGAGTCCTTGCGCACGCTGAACCACGTGTTGGATCGCGGGGTCGCCTTCCTTGATACTGCCAATATCTACGGGGAGGGCCACAACGAGAAACTGCTCGCGCAGGTTCTGAAGATCCGACGCGAGGAAGTCACGCTGGCCACCAAAGCGGGAATCGTCAGGCCAAAGAATCCGGGTGATCCCCGCGCCAACGGCGATCCGGAATTCATCAAGAACTGCGTTGACGAAAGCCTGCAGCGGTTGGGTACAGAGCACATCGACCTCTACTACTACCACCGGGTGGATTCGCGCGTGCCGATCGAAGACACTGTCGGCGCATACAAGGAATTGGTTGAAGCTGGCAAGATCCGCCATATCGGCTTGTCCGAGGTGACTTCCAATGAACTGCGCCGCGCCCACCAAGTCCACCCGATTACCGCGATCCAGATGGAGTACTCGATCTTCAGCCGCGATATCGAACGCTGGCTGCTGCCGACCGCCAGCGAGCTCGGTGTGGGGCTGGTGTCCTATGCATCGCTGGGCCGCGGATACTTCACCAGCGAAGTGGATTCCCTCGCGCAGCTCGAAGCCCATGACATCCGGAGGAACTTCCCGCGTTTTGAAGCTGCCCGCATGGAGCAGAACGAACCCTTGCGCCAGGTAATCCGTGATGTCGCGCAGCGCGAGCAGATCACTGCCGCACAGGTGTCGCTGGCGTGGGTCTACGAGCAGGCCCGCCAGTATCAGGTCGACGTTTCCCCGATCCCGGGTACGCGCTTCATTGAGCATTTTGATGAGAATCTGCAGGCCTTGGACATCCGGTTGTCCAACGAATCAATGGGGCAGCTGAATGATCTGGCCGCCAAGGTTGACGGCGAGCGCCAGCAGGATGTCATGTCGGTGTCCAAGGGTCGCGAAGAACAGCAAATGGCCCAAATGTAGCTTCGCGCACCGCTACTGCGTAAAGTCGACAAGTGGGTGCATATCCCCTTATTAGCCGCAGGAAAGGAACCCACCATGAGAATCGCTTTGGCACAGGTGCTTAGCACCGCAGACCCGCAGCGCAATCTGGTGACGGTACGCGACTACGCACGCCAGGCCAAGGAGGTTGGTGCTTCACTGGTGGTCTTCCCCGAGGCCATGCAGGTGTCCTTTGCCCACGATATTTCCAAATACGCCCAGCCGCTGGATGGCCCGTGGGCAACCCTGCTGCGGCAGCAGGCCCGCGAAATCGGCATTACCATCGCGGCAGGAATGTTCACTCCCGGAGTTGATCAGCGGGTACGCAATACCCTGCTGGTTGCCGGCTCGCAGGTAGATACGCACTACGACAAGATCCATCTCTACGATGCGTTCGGCTACCTGGAATCGGACTCGGTAACCCCCGGGGATGCTCCGGTGCAGTTTGAGCATGAGGGCGCGAGCATCGGCCTGGCCACGTGCTACGACCTGCGTTTCCCGCAGCTTTTCGTGCATCACGCCAAAGCCGGAGCCAGTGTATGCATTGTCAGTGCATCGTGGGGTCAGGGCGAAGGCAAAGTCCAGCAGTGGACCACGCTGGCCCAGGCCCGCGCCCTGGACTCGACGACGTTCGTGCTGGCGGTAGACCAGGCGGATCCAGAAAGCGTGGGACGCAAGATCAGCGGTGCCGCGCCGCTGGGCGTGGGGCACTCCATCGCAGTGGATCCGCTGGGCCGGGTCATTGCCCAGGCTGGCACGCAGCCCGAGTTGCTGGTGGTTGATCTGGATCTGGATTTGATCGATACCGCGCGCAAGCAACTGCCGGTGCTGGCTAACGCGGTGCAGTTCTAGAAGCTACTGTGCCTTCTGGCTTGCATCCTGCAGCCAGGCAAGAATTTCATCTCAGGCTCCGGTGCCGACGCCTCGGCGCATCAGTCCGTGATGGCCGATGCTCTTGACCGAAAGATCTGCCGGCGTATAGGTCTTCCGCTCTACCTTCGCTGCGCTGAGCTGGGCGGTGAGAAGATCCATTTGCCGCGGTGAAGCCCAAAGGTCATCGCTGGCCCCTGCGGCGAGAATCGGAACGGTAGTCCGCGCGGCCCGTTGGGCAGCGTTCATGCTCGGATCATCGAAGAAGTAGTTCTTCTTGAGCGCCCAGCCAGACCATTCCATCATCGCCGCACGGGGCATGTCCTCGCCCAGTCCCAGCTTGGCACCGGGCATGTAGCCGAATATCGTGCTGAGTACCGGGCCAAGCACTTTCAGCACCATGATGACGCGCAGCCCTTCCTGCCATGGGTTGATGGTGCGGATTGAAACGACATGGCTGGAAATGATGGCCGCTGCATCCAGGTGCTCGGTGCCGAAGCCCAGCACCAGCGCGTGGCCGCCGAGGCTGTGCCCGATAGCGTAGTGCGGCAGGTCCGGGTACCGGTCTTTGGCCCAGTGCGCCACCGCCGGTGCGTCCTGCTGGATCCAGTCGCGCATTTTGAAGCGGCTGTTCTGCTTGGGCGGACCCGAGCGCCCGGTACCGCGGTAGTCATAGGTAATGGCCACCAGCCCGTTGGCCGCCGCATGCTGCGCAAAGGCGCGGTAGAAACCCTGCGGGGTGGCGGTGGCCGAGTGCACAAACCAGCACCGCCTTGGGAGCAACCGCGGGGACATACACCGTGGCTTGGACAGTGTCCTTGGCGGTGATCAGGATGCGCACCATTTCGGCGCTGGAGTACTGGGCCCGCATGCAGCCATCCTAGCCACAAGTTACCGACCGGTAAATAGTTGATCGGCGTTCAAAATCCCCTTTCCCGCATGGGCTGGCTGAACTAGTCTGAGTAGTAGTCACCCTGCTTTTCCTGCCATCGGAGATCCCCCGTGAGCCTAGCGCTGCCCCAGTCCGTTCTGCCCCATCCTTCTACGGCGCCGGCGCTGAACTGGGGGATCCTGGGGCCGGGCTGGATCGCCTCGCAGTTCGCCACGTCGCTCAAGGAGCTGACCAAGAGCAAGCTTGCCGCCATCGGATCGCGCACCCTGGCACGCTCGGAGGATTTCGCCCGCACCTACGGGGATGACGGCACGCGCGCCTACGGCTCCTACGCCCAGGTGCTCGAAGACCCGGCAGTAGATGTGCTCTACATTGCGGTCCCGCACAGCGGGCATGCAGATCTTGCGCTTCAGGCGATCGCGGCGGGCAAGCATGTGCTGGTGGAGAAGCCGTTGAGCCTGAACGCCCAGCAGAGTGCCCAGATCGTCCAAGCCGCCAAGGCCGCTGGGGTGTTTGCCATGGAAGCCATGTGGTCGCGCCTGCTGCCCATCGGCAATGTGGTTTCCCAGGTGATCGCCTCCGGGATGCTGGGGCAGGTCATCACCGTGCAAGCCGACTTCGGCGCCAAGTTCCCGGTTGACTACGAGTCGCGGATCTACGACCCGGCGCTGGGCGGCGGGGCCTTGCTGGATGTGGGCATCTACCCCATCGCCTTCAGCGCCATGGTCTCCCCCGCCAAGCAGCTCCTGCATGCCTCGGGGCGCCTGGCCAAAACCGGTGTTGATGCGTCCTTCACCGCGGTCCTTGCCAATGAAGACGGTTCTACGGCCACCGTGTTCAGCAGCATCGAAACGGAATCGCCGCAGAGCGCATGGATTGCCGGAACCGAGGGAACCTTGGAACTGCAGCGTCCGATTTGCTGCGGATCAGGTTTGGTCCTGCGAAGTGCCGACGGGAATATCGTAGATAGCCGCGAGTTCACCGAAACTTCCCCTGCCGCAGGCCTGGGCTGGGAGGCGGCCCACGTGGCCCAGTGCATTGCCGATGGCCTGGCCGAGTCCCCGGTCATGCCATTGGCTCAGTCTCTGGCCATCGCGCAGACCATGGATGAGATCGCCGCACGGCTGCGCGCCTAGGCCCAAGCAGGGCCCGGACGCGTCAGCCTCGTGCTGGGTGCGTCAGCGGCGGGCCGAAGCCTTCCACGCGCTGTGCACCATCTGCTCAAGACTATGGCGCATCTTCCAGTCCAGGTCGCGGGCGGCCAATGTGCCATCGGCAACGATGCGCGCCGGATCCCCGGGGCGGCGGGCCTCTTCGAGGGCGCTGAACTCGATGCCGGTCACCTTGGCCACCGCGTCCATGATCTGGCGCACCGAAACGCCATCGCCGGAACCCAGGTTGTAGACCGGCTCCAGCGGCGCATCGGCCTCAAGCTTCTTCGCGGCCTCGACATGGGCCAGCGCGAGGTCTGCCACGTGCACATAATCGCGCACGCAGGTGCCATCGGCAGTGCCGTAGTCGGTACCGAAGATCTTCGGAGTCTTCCCCGCATTCAATGCCTGGAAGACCAGTGGAAACAGGTTGTGCGGGCTGGCGTCGTAGAGCTCGTCGCTGCCCGAACCGACCACATTGAAGTAGCGCAGCGAGGTGTGCTTCAGCCCGGCGGCAACGCCCTGATCACGAATCAGCCATTCGCCCACCAGCTTGCTCTGCCCGTACGGGGATTCGGGGAAGGTGCCGGTGGCTTCGGTAACCAGGTCCTCATCCGGGGTGCCGTATACGGCGGCCGAAGAGGAGAAGACCATATTGTGCACGCGGGAGCTCTCCATGGCTTCCAGCAGATGCGCGGTGCCCGTGACGTTCTGCTCGAAGGCCAGCAACGGGTGCTTCACCGATTCGCCCGCGTACTTGTAGCCGGCCAGGTGGATGACCCCGGAAACGTCATGGCGCTTCATGATTTCCACGAGCTTTTCGGTCTGCAGGATGTTCAGCTGGTAGAACGGAACCTGATCGGGCACGAAGCCGCGCACGCCACTGGCCATCGAGTCCACGACCACCGGGTCAAGGCCCGCAGCGGACAGCGAGCGAACCACATGCGATCCGATATACCCGGCTCCGCCGGTCACTAGCCAACTCATGCTTTTCCTGCTCCCTCGTCTGCGATCACGGTGAAAATAGCCGGTTCAACATAGCCGGCCTGGTCAAATGCTTCACGCACCGCCTGGCTAACCTTATCGATGTGCTCGCGCTTGATCAATGCGATGGCGCTGCCGCCAAAACCTCCACCGGTCATGCGCGCGCCAATGGCTCCGGCGGCCATCGCAGCTTCCACGGCAACGTCCAGTTCCTCACTGGAGATCTCATAGTCATCGCGCATGGATTCGTGGGACTGGTACAGCAGTTTGCCCACGGCTTCCAGGTCCCCTTCGCGCAGTGCGAAGACGGTGTCCAGCACGCGGCGGTTCTCGGTCACGATGTGCATGGCCCTCCGCTTGGCTACCGGATCCTCGATGGCTTCAAGCTCGGCCACGACGGTGACTTCGCGCAGCGACTGGACTTCCAAGGCGGCGGCGGCCTGCTCGCAGCTGGCTCGCCGGGCGGCGTACCCGCCATCAACATGCGAATGCTCCACCCGGGTGTCCATCACCAGCACCACCGCATCGTGCTGTGCCAGCGGCAGTGGCACCGCCTGGGTTTCCATGGAACGGCAGTCCAGGAACAGGGCGTGCTGGGCGTGGGACATCAGCGAGGCGCTCTGGTCCATGATGCCTGTCGGGGCGCCGACGAATTCATTCTCGGCGCGCTGGGTCAACTGCGCCATCTGCACCTTGGACAGGCCCAACTCGTAGAGGTCATCCAACGCCACGATGGTTGCCACTTCCAGGGCGTGCGAGGAGGACAGTCCCGAACCCACCGGAACATCGGAGTCCACCAACAGCTGGATCCCGCCAAGTTCCACCCCGTCGAGCTGGTTCAGCGCCCAGAGCACGGCCGCCGGGTACGCTGCCCAGCCGGGAACCGCGCGCGGCACCAGCTCATCGAAGGTGATGGAGGTGATCGGCGGGTGTTCCCCTGACCCGTAGGTAGACGCGAAATCCAGTGTCTGGCGATCCGCGTCGAGCTGCGTCTTGCGGCGCACAGCCACCAGCGCATTCTTGTCGATGGCGAAGGGCAGCACAAAACCCATGTTGTAGTCGGTGTGCTCGCCGATCAGGTTAACCCGTCCCGGGGCGCGCCAGATGCCTTCTGGCTGGTGCCCGTAGATCTTGGCGAACTTCTGGTGCAAAGCGGCCATGCGCTGCGTGGTTTCCTTGGAGTCGCTGATGCTCATGGCATGACCTCGCGCAGTCGTGCCGCGGTCTGCTCGGCTGGAACGTCGTTGATGAATGCACCCATGGCCGCTTCGGAGCCGGCCAGGAACTTGAGCTTGTCGGCGGCCCGGCGCGGGCTGGTCAGCTGCAGGTGCAGGCGGGAAGCTTCACGTTCCTTGCCTGCCACCGGCGCCTGGTGCCAGGCGGAAATGTACGGGGTGGGAGTCTCATAGAGGGCATCGAATCCGCGCAACAGATCGCGGTACACCACGGCCAGCTCGTCTTTCTCCGCCTCATTGAGCGCGGCGAAGTCCGGCACGTGGCGATGCGGCACCAGGTGCGCTTCCAACGGCCAGCGTGCAGCGAAAGGCACGAACACGGAGAAGTGCTCGCCGGCAGCAACCATGCGCGTACCTTCCTTGCGTTCGAAGTCCAGGATGTCGCCCATCAGGGTGCGTCCGGTCTTCTCCAGGTGGCCCACCGCTTGGGCGGCCATCTTGGTGGCGGTCGGGGTCAGGTAGGGGTAGGCGTAGATCTGTCCGTGCGGGTGGTGCAGGGTCACGCCGATATCCTGGCCTCGGTTCTCGAATGGGAACACCTGGGCAATGCCTTCCATCGCCGACAGGGCCGCGGTACGCTGCGCCCACGCGTCGATGACGGTGCGCGCCCGGGCATCATCCAGCGAGGCGAAGGAACCCTCGTGCTCCGGGGTGAACACCACGACTTCGCAGCGGCCATAGGCCGGGGCAGGAACCTGCACCGGAGCAGCGGCCGGGATCCGGCCCAGATCCGGTCCCAGCGAGGGGAAGCGGTTCTCGAAAACCACCACGTGGAAATCCTCGGCCGGAATTTCGCTGTGGCGGCCCTGGGTACTAGGGCACAGCGGGCATTCTTCCTTGGGCGGAAGGTAGGTGCGCGACTGCCGGTGGGCCGCGACGGCTACCCAGTCTCCGGTCAACCGGTCGTAGCGCAGCTGTCCAGGTTCCCCACGCGGATCCAGCGCCCTGGCGTCGGGTGCCGGTTCGGGGGCGATGGCATTGGCATCGGCGAAGAAGATCGCCTCGCGGCCATCGGCCAGGTGATGGACCCGGTGTGATATCAGGCCAGAAGGGATCCTGCCGGTAACGCTCATGATTCGACCACCTTTTCAATTTTCAAGTTCTCGATGTGCTGGCGGAGTTCCTCGACGGCCGTCTCGTCCAAGCCGTCGTCGCTGACGAGTGTGTCGATTTCGTGCAATGGAGCACTGGAGTACAAACCGGCCAAGCACCATTTGCTGGAATCCGCGACGACCACGCGGCTGTCACAGCGTTCCAGGAAAAGTCGATTGACTTCCACCTCGAGCATGTTCGGTGTCGTGATTCCGTCCTGGACGCTGAACCCGTGGACCCCCATGAAGCATCGGTCGACGTGCAGTGTCCGCAGGGCCGCAGTGGCCAGTGGACCGACCAACGCGTCGGATACCGTTCGCAGGCCACCGGTGAGCTGCACGGTCTGGCCTGCAGCCGGGGCATCTTGTAGGAGGTCGGCGATGCGCGGAGAGTTGGTCACAATCGTGAGGTCGGGGACTGCCCGCAGCAGACGGGCCACCTCATAGGTCGTAGTCCCCGACGTAAGGGAGATGGACATTCCTGGTTCAACCATTTGCGCCGCCGCACGGGCAATGGCCGCCTTCTGCGGCAACTGCAGAGTTGACTTGCGCTGGAATCCCGGCTCTTCAGCAGACGCAGATTCCTGGAGCAGTGCGCCTCCGTGGACCTTATGCAATTCGCCGTCCTTGACCAGGCGGTCCAGGTCACGGCGCACTGTCATGTGCGAAACGCCAAATTCCTCAGCCAACTGGGCTACCTTGACGGCACCGTTGGCACGAACTCTATCCAGAATCCGCCGTCGACGCTGGGTTGGGAAGTTCTCGCTCATCGGGACTCCTTGGCAGACAGGTTGAAATAACACGCTTCGTAAAGCGATACACCCCTAATTCAAACACACTCAAACATATTTGAACACATTTGAACATATTTTCAACCAGACCCGTCCACTTGCCGGGCAGCCCGAGAACGTAGATATCAGCCCCGGAAATACTTCGGGACCATCGCTCCGGCGTGCCGCTGCAAGTGCTTCGCCCTGCTTGCGCCAAGTCCGCGCGCAGTGGGGAGCTGGATTTTCGCGCGGCTACGGCGCCCCGGAGCCAATTTCGGCAAACACCCCTCATGATTCAGGCAAAATGACCAGGTCCAGATACGCCTTGAGGGTGCCAGCCATGTCAACATCGTCGGGAGACAAGAGCCACTGCACTTGGATCCCGTCCCACAGGGCCAGCAGCGACGCTCCCGCCACATGCGGGTCCACCCCGGGGCGCAGCCGACCAATGCTCTTCATGAATTCGAATTCAGCGCCGTACTCGCCGCGCAAGCGCTCGAAGCGGGCCTCGAAATACGAGCGCGCCGGATGATCGGAAGTGGTTGATTCCCCGCAAAGGGCTGCGTAGAGCTCGATCAACTCCGCGGCACCCTCGTTGAATTGCGCTTGCTCGACAATGGACTGGGCAAAGCACTCACCAGTGCCCGGCGTGCCGTCGGTGACGGCGTCGCGGCGCTTGAGAGCGGCAATGAGAAGTTCCTGCTTGTTCGGATAGTGGTGCAAAACGCTGGTTTGGCTCATGCCTGCCGCGTCGGCAACATCCTGCACAGTTCCGCCGCGATACCCCCGCGCGCCGAATACCTGGAGGGCAGCCTGGGCGATCTGTTCCCTTCGGGCTGCAGATTTGGCATATGGACCGCGCCGGCGGCGGCCGGATTCATTGCTCGTCACAGTTACTCAGTGTAGGTAGGCCCAGCAGTATTCGAAAATGATGCATCGGCCTAGCAAGCCAGCATGATCGGCAAACAAGAAATTTGACCAAAACTGAGTAATCACTCTATTTTTGCAGTAACCTATTTCACATGCCCTCGTCCCGGGCACCATAAAGAAAACTACTTTTAAGTGAGCACGGATGCCATTGACAACAAGACGCCGCCTTCTCAAGGCCGGCCTGGGCGCCGCCGCCCTGGGCGTAATGACTGCATGCGGCACCGCAGGCCCCCGGTCTGCAGATGCCATGCCAACCATTGCGCCGGCCGCCCCAGGAGAAAAAGTCAGGCTGACATATTGGAGCTGGCTCAAGGATATCCAGCGAGTCGCAGATGCTTTCAACGCCATGCATCCGAATATCCATGTTGAGGCGGTTTGGATCCCCAGTGGAAATCAAGGCGGATACCCAAAGCTCTACTCTGCTCTCGCAGCAGGCGGAGGACCCGATCTGGCCCAAATCGAATTCCGCACCCTCCCGGAGTTCATGCTCGTCAATGGCGTCGTGGATCTCGCGGCGTACGGTGCGCAGCAGTACGCTCACCGATATGATCCGTCACTGTGGGGCCAGGTCAGTTTTCCCAACGGAATATTCGGCATGCCTCAGGATTCCGGGCCGATGGCAATGTTCTACCAGCCAGAAACTCTGGACAAAGTCGGCGCCGTCGCCCCGGAAACATGGGCGCAATGGGCCGAGATCGGGTCAGAACTGCGTCAAGCCAACAGCTACATCGACTGCTTCTCCCTCAGTGATGCCTCCTACTTCGTGTCCTACGCGGCACAAGCAGGAGCCCAATGGCTTCGGCCATCCGACGACGGCTGGGTCATTAATATGACCGACGACGCAACACTGGAAGTCGCCAGGTTCTTCGACCGGGCCATCGACGAAGATGTCGTAACTACCGCGATCTCGCCCTTCAGCCCGTCTTGGTATGCTGCGGCTGCATCCGGCCAGCTCGCCTCTGTCACCAGTGGGAACTGGGCTGATGCGCTTGTCAGCTCTGTCGCTGGCGGACAGGGCAAATGGAGGGTCGCATCGATGCCGAAGTGGACCCCGGGCGGATACGGCTCCAGCTACCTGGGCGGATCGACGGTTGCGGTTCTGGCTAATAGCCGCCATCCGCATGAGGCCTTGGAGTTCGCCGCCTGGATGACGTCCACGGAAGCCGGGATCAGCAACGAAATCGCGCACAGCGGCATTGGCTGGTCACCGGTTCCGGGCATCATCGGCGAGTCGCGCGAAGGCCCCTCCGAATTCTTCGGCGGGCAATCGTACAACAAGCAAGTAATTGTCCCAGCCAGCAAATCGCAGAATCCCAATTGGAGCTGGTGGCCGGTCACCCAGCAATCCTTCAATATCCTTTCCGACGGATTCCGCCGGAAAGCCGCCGGAACCAGCTTGGTCGATTCGGTGGTATCCGCAGAGCAGGAAATCATTGCGGTATTCCGCAACAAGGGCCTGAAGATCCGCAAGGAGGCATCGTGAGCACGCCGACCATCACCCGAGGCACCCGGAGAAAACGTGGTCCCTCACCAAGCAGGTTTGAGCTCGCCCCGTGGCTGTTGCTCGCGCCTTTCCTCGCGCTCTTCACCCTGACTTTCATCTTGCCCATCATTGCAGCCATACAAGCCAGCTTCACCCGTATCACACGGCGCGGATTGTTCGGCGAAGCCGGCGTGCACAGCGAATTCGCTGGATTCGGCAATTACGCGCAAGCCCTGGGAGACGAAGCCTTCGTTGCTTCGATTGGCCGCATGATCGTGTTCGGCATCGTGCAGGTTCCCATCATGATCCTTCTTTGCACGGTCCTGGCTCTGCTGCTTGAGTCGGCGAGCGCCAAATGGCCGGCCTTTTTCCGGGCGGCGTACTTCCTGCCCTACGGCGTGCCGGGGGTCATTGCCACTATCCTCTGGTCATTCCTCTATGTTCCCGGCCTGAGCCCGATCATCGATGCCGCCTCAGCCGTCGGCTTGGAAGTCGATTTCCTCGGGCCACAGAGCATCTTGTGGTCCATCGCCAACATCGTGACATGGAGCTACACGGGCTACAACATGCTGATCGTCATCGCGCAGCTCAAGGCAATTCCCGGCGAGATCTACGAAGCCGCACGCTTGGACGGGGCGGGTCCACTGCGTGTGGCATGGCATATCCAGCTGCCGCTCATCAGCCCGGCACTGGTCTTGACCACGGTCTTCTCCATCATTGGCACCTTGCAGCTTTTCGCCGAAGCGCAAGTTCTCATGAGTGTCGCACCCGCCATCGACAGCCAATACACCCCTAACCTTTCCGCCTACACAACCGCGTTCGCCTACAACGACTACAATGTTGCGGCTGCGCAATCCGTTCTCATTGCCTTGGCCGCATTCGCGCTCTCATTCGCCTTCCTGCGCCTGACCAATAGGAAGTCCTCATGACCCTGATCCGCCGCCAGTCCTTCGAAAAGCCCTCCTCTTCAAAACCAGCGGCTCTGATTGTCACGGCCTTGCTGACCATAGCCGCATTGTATTTCCTGGTCCCGGTCTACTGGGTCGTCGTTGCAGCAACGAAATCGACCCAGGACTTGTTCAGCACAAATGGTTTCCTCCTCTCCGGTGACTTCGTCCTATGGAAAAATCTGGGCCAGGTTCTGGCCTATGACGGCGGAATTTTCCTGCGCTGGTTCATGAACTCGTTGCTATACGCGGGGGCAGGGGCGCTGATTGCCGCTTACCTTGCTGCAGCTGGCGGATACGCCCTGGCCAAGTACCGTTTCCGCGGAAGCAATCTGGTCTTCGGTGTGGTCTTGGGAGGCGTTCTCGTGCCTGGAACCGCAACCGCCTTGCCCCTATTCCTGTTGTTCAGCGAAATGGGGCTGTCCAATACCTATTGGAGTGTCCTGCTGCCATCATTGGTGTCCCCGTTCGGCCTGTTCCTCTGCCGCGTTTACGCTTCCAGCACCGTGGATAGCGCGTTACTCGAAGCCGCGCGCCTGGATGGCGCAAGCGAACTGCGGATCTTCCACACGATAGGACTCAGAGTCCTGTCCCCTGCTCTGGTGACGGTATTCCTGTTCCAGCTTGTCGGAATCTGGAATAACTATTTCCTTCCCCTGGTGATGCTGTCCGATTCGGATCTCTATCCAATTACCCTGGGCCTGAACACCTGGCTGGGACAGGTTGACCGCCTGCCAGAATTCTACGAGCTGACCACCGGCGGCGTCTTGCTGTCCACTATTCCCTTGGCCATTGCCATGATCGTCCTGCAGCGCTTCTGGCGCGGGGGCCTGACCGAAGGATCCGTTAAATGACTTCCCCAACAGCCTATCTGTCCGATACCGCCCCGGGCGGAGGCCGGCGCCTGCCGGCAACGTCCTGGACCCACAGTGATGCCCCTGAACTGAGCCTCGATGGACAGTGGAAGTTCCGCTGGCTCCCTGGCGTACCGGGCACGCCCGGAGGGCGCGGACTGCTGCCGGCAGGCGAGCTTCCCGAGTCCATGGCAGATGCTGGCTATGACGACTCGAGCTGGGACAGCATCGCAGTCCCTGGGCACTGGGTATTGCAGGCCGATGGCGCCTACGGACGCCCTTCGTACACGAACGTCCAATTTCCCTTCCCTTGCGACCCGCCCTATCCACCGGATGAGAATCCTACCGGCGACTACCGGCGGACCTTCGAAGTGCCCCAGAGCTGGACTTCCGGAATGGAGCGGCTGGTGCTGCGCTTCGACGGCGTTGAATCCCGGTACAAGGTATGGGTCAATGGGCAAATGATTGGCTGGGGTACCGGTAGCCGCCTTGCCCAGGAATTCGATGTGAGCTCGGCCGTAGCCCCCGGTGAAAATACAATCGTTGTCCGCGTGCACCAATTCTCCGCTTCGAGCTACGTCGAGGACCAGGACCAGTGGTGGCTCCCGGGAATTTTCCGATCGGTAACGCTCAAGGCCCGTCCGCACGGCAGCATTGACGACCTCTGGATAAAAACCGGCTATTCCTCCGGTACCGGAATCATTACACCGGAAATCATGGCCGCTGACGATGCGTTTCCGCTACGTTTCGTTGTTCCCGAACTGGAAATCGACGAAGTGTGGCAAAGCCGCGAGGATATCCGAGAGGTGGAAGTGCCCGCCGTTTCCCCATGGAGCGCTGAGCGGCCAAAACTCTATGGAGCAACCGTTTCCAGCACTGGCGAGACCATCAGCCTGCGGCTAGGTTTCCGCACGGTAAGAATTGCAGGCGACCAGTTCCTGGTCAACGATCGCAAAGTGGTCTTCAACGGGGTGAACAGGCATGAAACCCACCCGCTCCTCGGCCGGGCGTTCGATGAGCAATTCGCACGAGAAGACCTGATGCTAATGAAGCGCTTCAATGTCAACGCCATTCGCACCAGCCACTATCCGCCGCATCCGCGGCTCCTGGACTTGGCCGACGAGCTCGGTTTCTGGGTCATACTCGAAAACGATCTGGAAACCCACGGATTTGAACGTCACGGCTGGCAGGGCAATCCCAGTGACGACCCGGCCTGGCGAAGTGCCTATCTTGATCGGATGGAGCGGACTTTCGAACGGGACAAGAACCATCCCTCAATCATCATGTGGTCGCTTGGCAACGAGTCCGGCACCGGGGCCAACCTTGCCGCGATGTCCGCATGGATCCATGCGCGGGATAGCAGCCGCCCGGTGCATTATGAAGGCGACTACACCGGAGAATACACCGATGTGTATTCGCGAATGTACGCTTCGTTCCCCGAAGTGCAGACAATTGGAGAGGACCGGATGACCGCTCCGCTGCTGGGATGCACCACCGCAGAGGCCGCGCGCCAGCGGACCAGGCCCTTCCTGTTGTGCGAGTATGCGCACGCCATGGGCAATGGGCCCGGAGGATTGCAACGGTATGCGGATCTGGTGGACCGCTATCCCCGGTTGCATGGAGGCTTCGTCTGGGAATGGCGTGACCACGGGCTGCAGGCCAGCACACCGGATGGCAAGAGCTTCTATGCTTACGGCGGCGATTTCGGCGAGGAGCTCCACGATGGCACCTTCGTCATGGACGGACTGGTCCTCTCCGATTCCACTGCCTCACCGGGGCTCCATGAGTTCAAGCATGTAGTCGCCCCGATCAAGTTCTCCCTGTCCTCCGTGGACGGGCACCGGGTGCGCTTGGGCATCCGGAATGACCGCCACAGTGCCGACAGCGGCGACCTCGCATTCAGCTGGCGCTTGGAAGCGGCCGGGCATCCGGTCGCTAGTGCAGAATTCTTGGTATCCGGCTCTGACGACGCGCTGGAAGCTGGCGAAACTGCCACGGTTGAATTCGCCTTGCCGTACCCCCTGCCCGCAGGCGAAAACTGGTTAACCGTGGAGGCGCGGCTGGCCGAGGATGCAGCGTGGGCGGCCGCGGGCCATGAGGTGGCCAGCGCCCAATGGCCGATAGCTGCTCCATCCACCGCAATGCCGGGGCCGCGACCCGCACGGTTGCCCTCTTCGGCTGATGCGGGCGGAGCATCGATCCCTCTGGACAATGGCCGGATGCAGCTTGGTGCCGCAGTTTTCGCCGAGGGCAAGCTCATGGAGTTGGCCGGGCAGCCGGTGCATGGGCCGCGGCTGGAGTTGTTCCGCGCACCCACCGACAATGACCGTGGCGCACACTTCGGCAGCTATAACCATTCTGATCCCTGGCAGGAAGATGAGCACGGAGTCCCGGGCAATGGAGAACCCGGTCCGTCAAA
This sequence comes from Glutamicibacter sp. BW80, assembly GCF_002332385.1. NCBI lineage: Bacteria > Bacillati > Actinomycetota > Actinomycetes > Micrococcales > Micrococcaceae > Glutamicibacter > Glutamicibacter sp. BW80. Next base: position 78,752 of record NZ_NRGV01000001.1, read on the forward strand.
TGCGGACCTCTGGACGGCGGCCGGATTGGACCGGCTGAAGGCGCGGGTGCTCAGTGTCGCTACCGGTCCGGGCCGTGTGCAGGTGGCGACCAGGTATTCAGCAGCGGACCAGGCCTGCTCCATCCGAGTCGACGAGCAATGGAGCCTGGACGAGTCCGGCCTGTGGCTTCGCATCGATATGGTTCCAAGCCGAGGCTGGACATCGGTGTGGCCCCGATTCGGCGTGCGTTTCCAACTGGGCAAGGAGGTCGATTCGGCATCCTGGTACGGCTTGGGCCCGCACGAATCCTACCCGGACAGCCGTCTGGCGGCACGAGTAGGCCGCTACAGTGCAAGCATTGACGATTTGCCGGTCGAATACGCACGTCCGCAGGAAACAGGGCACCGCAGCGATTTGCGCGAATTGGAGCTCGGCGTGGGCGGTGCGCCGTGGCTGCGCATCGAGGCCTGGCCCGACGGATTGGACCGCCGCCCCGGTTTCACGCTCAGCCGCCACACGGCACAGCAGCTTGCCGGCGCTGCCCATCCGCACGAGCTGCCGGAACCAACCAACTCCTGGCTGTACCTGGATGCGGCCCAGCATGGCGTAGGTTCCCGGGCCTGTGGTCCCGATGTCTGGCCGGAAGACGCGCTGCGCCCCGAGGCGCGCTCCTTGCTCCTGCGGATCACCGGATTGACAGGGAACGAAACCTCGCGGAGCGGGTAGCGCCGCGAACTTCCCTGCCGCTCATCGCGGCTGGACCGGGCCAATCAGCCAGCTGGCTTCATGGCTGGCGCCCGGGGCCAGCGCGATGACGTCCTGGCCGGAGTTGAAGCCGCCGGGCGGGCAGGTCATCGGCTCGATGGCCAGCCCGGTGCGGTCAAGCGCCGGGTCATCGCGGTCTGCCGTGTGGATCTGGACCCACGGGCAGGCTTCGTCCCAGGTGATCTGCGACCCGAGGCCCTTGGCGTCGGTGATCGACGCGCTGAACAAGCCGTCCGCGCCGGCGGCCAACCCGGTGTAGGCATGATCGATGAAGAGGTCCCCGATCGGCTTCGGGGTGCGGAAATCCAGCTCGGTGCCGGACACCTCCACCACTTCCTTCGGCAGCAGGCGCGCGCCGTCGGTGAGCTGCACCTTGCCGGCTGGCAGGGTGAAAGTCCATTCATCCGCCTTCTTGCCCGGTGCGACCAGGTAGGCGTGCGAACCCCAGGCGAAGGGCGCGGTGCCCTGCCCGAGGTTGGTGGCGGTGGCGATGGTGCGCAGCCCGCCGGCTTCCAGCCGGTAGTCGATCACCAGCTGCACCTCATAGGGGTAGCCGGGGTTCGGGACGATCACGGTGCGCAACTGGGCGGAGCTGCCGCGGCGCCCGGTGATCTCGAAGCTGGTATCGGCCACCAGGCCGTGCAGCGCGTGGCCGCGCTCCGGCTCGGTGATCTCAAGCTGCTGGTCCTGGCCCTGCCAGGAGTAGGCCCCGTCGATCACGCGGTTGGGCCAGGGTGCCAGGATGGCGCCGGAAAAGACCGGCCGCGGGCTGCGCGGGTCGAACGCACGCACCAGCGGGCGGCCACCGTAGTCCAGGGACACCAGTGTGGCGCCCACCGTGGCCAGCTGCGCGGTGAAGCCGTGGGCTCGCAGCGTGAGCACCGTTCCGTTGGCGGTGTCCTGCTGCGGCATTGCTTGGCGATCCATTTCGTCATCCTTCTGCTGTGCTGGGAAACCATCGGGCACGCACAGGCCCTCCCGCAATTGCGTGCGAGAGGGCCCCTGGCGCTAATCAAATGCTAGTTGCCCGCACCTGCGCGGCGCTTGTTGTAGATGTCGAAGGCGACTGCCAGAAGCAGCACGACGCCCTTGACGATCTGCTGGGTGGAAGCTCCCACGCCCATCAGCTGCATGCCGTTGGACAGCACTGCCATGACCAGGCCACCGACGATAGCGCCGGTAACGCGTCCGACACCGCCGGTGGTCGAGGCGCCGCCGATGAAGCAGGCCGCGATGGCGTCGAGCTCGAACATGTTACCCGCACCTGGCTGGGCGCCGTTGGAACGCGAGGAGAAGACCACTCCGGCCACGCCGGAGAGCAGGCCCATGTTGATGAAGATCCACATGTTGATGCGCTTCACGTTCACGCCTGAGAGCTTGGCTGCCGACAGGTTGCCGCCGATGGCGTAGACGTGGCGGCCGAAAACGGTCTTGGTGGTCAGCACGTGGTAGCCCAGGATCAGGGCAGCCAGGATGATCAGCACGATCGGCATGCCGCGGCTGGTGGCGATCTGCCAGAAGAACCAGAGGATGATGATGCCCGAGATGATGTTCTTGGCCAGGAACATGGCCATGGATTCAACGCTCTGGCCGTACTTGGCGCGTCCAGCGCGGTTGCGCCACTGCGAAACGAACAGTCCGGCCACGGCGATCACGCCGATGATCACGGTGAACAGGTCGAATCCGTTGCCGCCCAGCAGCCCGTTGAGGAAGCCGCCGGCGATCTGGCCGTATTCGCCGGGGAACGGCGAGAGCGAAACGTTGCTCAGCACTTCGTAGGTCAGGCCGCGGAAGAGCAGCATGCCGGCCAGGGTCACGATGAACGCGGGAATGCCCACGTACGCCACCCAGAAGCCCTGCCACAGGCCGCACAGGGCGCCCACGGCGATGCCGGCGAGCATTCCGACCCACCAGGGCAGATCCCCCTTGATGACAATGACCGCGGAGACCGCACCGGTCAGCGCCACGAGGGAGCCGACCGACAGGTCGATGTGCCCGGCGACGATCACCAGGATCATGCCCAGGGCGAGGATCAGAACGTAGGAGTACTGCAAGATGATGTTGGTGATGTTGATCGGGCTGAGCAGCAGCCCGTTGGTCAGGATGGTGAACAGCACCACGATGAGCACGAAGGCAATGTAAATGCCCGAGGTGCGCAGGTTCTTGGTGAAGATATCCTTCAGCTCGCTTGTGATGGTCATCGGGTGCTTTCCTTCTCGATGGTCATGAGTTCCATGAGGCGTTCCTGGGTGGCTTCGCTGCTGGGCAGCTGGCCGGTCATTCGGCCGTAGGCCAGGGTGTAGATGCGGTCGCAGATGCCCAAGAGCTCTGGCAGTTCGGAGGAGATCACCAGGACGGCCTTGCCGGCAGCCGCCAGCTCGTTGATGATGGTGTAGATCTCGTATTTGGCGCCGACGTCGATGCCGCGGGTGGGCTCGTCGAGGATCAGCAGCTCGGGTGCGGTGTGCAGCCATTTGCCCAGCACGACCTTCTGCTGGTTGCCGCCCGAGAGGTTCCCGACCTTCGCCATCACGTTCGGGGTCTTGATGCGCATGGACTTGCGGTAGTGCTCGGCAATCTGGATCTCCTTGTTGCCGTCCACGAAGCCCTTGGAAGAGATCTTGTCCAGGCCGGCCGCGGTGGTGTTCACGCGGATGTCCTCGATCAGGTTCAGCCCGAACTTCTTGCGGTCCTCGGAAACGTAGGCGATGCCGGCCTTGATGGCCTTGCCCACGGTGGAGGTGTCCACCGGCTTGCCGTCCATCTTGACCGTGCCGGTGATGTTCCGGCCATAGCTGTGGCCGAAGATGCTCATCGCCAATTCGGTGCGCCCGGCGCCCATCAGTCCTGCAATGCCGACGATTTCGCCGGCGCGGACCTCCAGGTTGGCGCCTTCCACCACGGTGCGGTCCTGCTGGACCGGGTGCTGGACCGACCAGTCCTGGACCTCGAAGACCACGTCGCCGATCTGCGGTACGCGTTCCGGGTAGCGGGAGGACAGTTCGCGGCCCACCATGCCGCGGATGATGCGGTTCTGGTTGGACCCGGGATCGGCCATGTCCAGCGCCTCGATGGACTGGCCATCGCGGATGATCGTGGTGGTGTTGGCAATGTCCTCGATCTCGCCGAGCTTGTGCGAAATGATGATCGAGGTGATGCCCTGTTCGCGCAGTCCGCGCAGCAGGTTCAGCAGGTGCTCGGAGTCGTCGTCATTCAGCGCGGCGGTCGGTTCGTCCAGGATCAGCAGCTTGACGTTCTTGCTCAGCGCCTTGGCGATTTCCACCAGCTGCTGCTTGCCCACGCCCAGCTGGCCTACCGGGGTGACCGGCAGTTCGTCCAGGCCCACGCGGGCCAGCAGGTCCGCGGCGCGGTGGTTGGTCTCGTTCCAGTCGATGAAGCCGCCGCGCGCGGTTTCGTTGCCGAGGAAGATGTTCTCGGCCACCGACAGGTACGGCACCAGCGCCAGCTCCTGGTGGATGATCACGATGCCCTGGGCTTCGGAGTCCTTGATGTTCGAGGCCTTGAGCTCTTCGCCTTCGAAAATGATCTGGCCCTCGTAGCTGCCGTGCGGGTAGACCCCGGAGAGCACCTTCATGAGGGTGGATTTTCCGGCGCCGTTCTCTCCGCAGATAGCGTGGATTTCGCCCTTGCTAACCGAAAGGTTGACGCCGTCCAGCGCCTTGACTCCGGGAAAAGTCTTGGTGATGTCCTGCATGTGCAGGATCGTGGTGTCCATAGTGCAGACGTCCTTGGTGTGTGCTGTGATCGGTGCATCCGGTGGGCGGGAGGGCGGCTTGCCCTCCCGCCCACCGGATTGCGGCCTGGGAGACTACTTGGTCTGGCCGGCCTTGACTTCCTCGGCCGTGTAGTACTCGGAGTCGACCAGCAGGGAGGTGATGTTGTCCTTGACGACGATGTCCGAATCCAGCAGGTAGGAAGGAACAACCTTCTTGCCGTTGTCGTAGGTTTCGGTGTCATTGGCTTCCGGCTCGCCGCCGCCTGCGTAGGACTTCACTGCCTCGACAGCCTGGGTAGCCAGCTTGCGGGTGTCCTTGAAGATGGTTGCGTACTGCACGCCATCGTCGATCAGCTTCACCGAAGCGATTTCTGCATCCTGGCCCGAGATGATCGGCAGGCCGGCCTCGATGGTCTTGCCGTAGCCGGCGTTGGACAGTGCGGTGATGATGCCGCGGGAGATGCCGTCGAATGGCGAGAGGATGCCGTCGATCTTGGTCTTGCCGCCCTGGTAGTGGGCGGTAATCAGGTCTTCCATGCGCGACTGGGCTTCTTCCTGGCTCCAGCGCAGGGTAGCTGCCTGCTCGATCTTGGTCTGCCCGGACTTGACCGTCAGGGTGCCGTCATCCAGGTAGGGCTTGAGGGTATCCATGGCGCCCTTCCAGAAGAAGTGCGCGTTGTTGTCGTCGATCGAACCGGCGAAGAGCTCGACGTTGAACTTGCCCTCCTTGCTGGTGCGCTTGCCTTCCTCATCGGCCAGGCCCATGCCGGTCAGCAGCGAGGTTGCCTGCTGGACGCCGACGTTGTAGTTGTCGAAGGTGACGTAGAAGTCGACGTTCTCGGTGCCGTTGATCAAGCGGTCGTAGGAGATGATCGGGATGTCCTGGTCCGCTGCGGCCTGCAGCTGGGTGGACAGCGCGGTGCCGTCGATGGAAGCGACCACGAGGATGTCTGCACCCTTGGTGATCATCTGGTCGATCTGCTGCTGCTGGGTCGGGATGTCATCGTTGGCGAACTGCATGAAGACCTCGTAGCCGGCTTCTTCAAGCTGCGACTTCACGGCCTCACCGTCGGCGATCCAACGCTCGGAGGTTTCGGTTGGCATTGCGACGCCTACCTGGATGTCCTCCGGGGCCGTGCTTTCGCCTTCGGCACCCGCGCCACCGCCGGCACCGCTGCCGCCACATGCTGCCAGTGCGCCAACGAGCGCGAGGGATCCAAACGTGGCTACCGCTCGACGAGCCCAGTTATTCCGTGCCATCTTTTCCTCCTGCGTATTCCGATTCATCCCGGCAGTGCGACCGGGCTCACACCATGTTAGCGCTAACAACGTGAGTTGCGCCACCCCAGATGATAACAATTTGATATTAACCGGACAAGACAGCCTAGAGGTTCCAGCATGTTGACGTGGATCATGAGCGAATGACCGCCTAACTGCCCCCGGGTGCAGTGCGGCCAAGGGGCTTGCCGAAGCGCCTTCAGCGTGTGTAATGGCAGGCTCGGAACACCCAAGGAACGACAAGGTAAAGCTACTACGGCCATGCTTGTCACGGCAGCCCTCGCAGTTAGCCCTGCGAGAATGGCCTTTGCAAGCCCGTCGACGCGCAGTGCGCGTGGCGGCAGGGATCCCGGACATAGTATTGGGCCATGACTACACAAAGGTCCAGCGTTCTTCCGGCACCCCCGGACGAGGTATCCGCCTGGTTTGCCCGGCCGGGCGCGATTCGCCGGCTGCTGCCGCCCTGGCTTCCGCTCAAGGTCATCGAAGAAGCCGGCTCCTTGCGTGGGGGAACCGCGGCACTGGGGCTGCCTGGCGGCCTGCGCTGGTACGCCCAGCACAAGCCCTCCGACTACCTCGAGAATCGGCGGTTCGTCGACGAGCTGCAGGCTCGCGGCGTGCGGGCGGCCCCCACGCGCGTGGCTCATTGGCGTCATGAACACCTCACCGAGCCCGCGGGATCCGGGCACACCACCGTCACCGACCGCGTCAGCTCCAATCTGCCCGCAACGCAGATCGAACGGATGCTGGACTACCGCCACCGCCAGCTCGCCGCCGATTTCGCCGCCCATGAGCGGGCGTCCGAGGCCGGACTGGAACCGTTGACCATCGCGGTCACCGGAAGCAATGGCATGGTCGGCACCGCGTTATGCGCCTTCTTGTCCACCGGCGGGCACCGAGTCATCAAGCTGGTGCGCCGCGCGCCGCAATCCACGGACGAACGACGTTGGGATCCGCTGGCTCCGGAGCACGACCTGCTAGACGATTGCGACGCGGTCATCCACCTCGCCGGAACAAGCATCTTCGGCAGGTTCAGCGACTCGCACCGGCAGGCGATCGAGGCAAGCCGCATCGAACCCACCCGGGCTCTGGCTGAGCTGGCGGATCGCTCCGGCGTCTCCCGATTCATCAGCGCCTCGGCCATCGGCATCTACGGTGCCTCGGCCGGAGCCGCCCCGATTGATGAGCAGTCGCCTCCTGAAGTAGGGGGCGCGGACTTCTTATCCGGCGTGGTCCAACGCTGGGAGCAAGCAACCGGGCAAGGCGAGACGAGCATGCGCCGGGTGCAGATCCGCACCGGCGTGGTGCTCAGCCCTTCGGGTGGCATGCTCGCGGTGCTGCGCCCGATCTTCGCCGCCGGCTTGGGTGGCCGCTTGGGCACGGGAGAACAGCGCCTGTCCTGGGTTGGCCTCGACGATCTCATTGATATCTACCATCGGGCTTTGTGGGACACGCAGCTGAGCGGCCCGGTGAACGCGGTGTCCCCTCACCCGGTCAGCAACGCCGAATTCACCAGCGCCTTGGCCAAGGCACTGCGCCGCCCGGCCATCATTCCGGTGCCTGCAGCCGCCCCGAAACTGCTGCTGGGAACCCAAGGCGCCAAGCTATTGGCCATGGCAGATCAACAGGTGGTCCCGCAGAAGCTGCTGGATGCCGCGCACCACTTCCGCTTCGCACAAATCGAGCAAACTCTGGCCCACTGCTTGGGTTCACCGACCCGGGGAGACCGAGCCGAGGCAAACTCGCTTCCGCCCAAGCCTTAATAGGCATTGGCCAGCACCCGGTGGTGCTGGCCAACCTAAGGTCCCTGTGCGCCTACAGGCCTTGAGCCAAGCGGTAGTACGCCTGGTTCAGCCGCACCTGTTCGGCAAAGCCGCGGCGCGTGGTGCTCTCGTCGATCACCAGCAGCTCGGTGCCGGCGATTTCGGCGAAGACCTCGAAGGCCTCGATTCCGGCGGCCGTGGACATGACCGTATGGTGGGCTCCGCCGGCGGTCAGCCAGGACTCCGCCGAGGTGGAGAAGTCAGGTCGCGGCTGCCACACGGCACGCGCCACCGGAAGGTTCGGCAGTTCCTGCGGCGGGGTCACCACGTCAACCACGTTTGCGGTCAAGCGGAAACGCTCGCGCATATCGGCCATCGAAACCACCACGGCGCCGGTGGTAGCCGCGGCGTTGAACACCATGCGCACCGGGTCCTCGCGTCCCCCAATGCCCAGCGGATGGATTTCGATACGCGGCTTGTCGGTGGTCAGCGACGGGCAGACCTCGAGCATGTGGGCGCCGAGGATCAGCTCCTTGCCCGGGGTCAGGTCATAGGTGTAGTCCTCCATCAGCGAAGCGCCACCGGGCAGCCCGGCGCCCATCACCTTCGCGGCACGCACCAGCACCGCGGTCTTCCAGTCGCCTTCGGCGCCGAAGCCGTAGCCCTTGCCCATCAGCCGCTGGACCGCGAGGCCCGGCAGCTGCTTGAGCCCGCCAAGGTCCTCGAAATTGGTGGTGAAAGCCCAAGCGCCCAGCGCACGCAGGAACGACTCGATGGCCAATTCCTGGCGTGCGGCGTAGCGCAGCGACTCGTGGCGGACTCCGCCGGCGCGCAGCTCCGCGGCGACATCGTATTCACGCTCGTATTCGACTACCAGCGCGTCCACATCGCCCTCGGCAACCGCTTCTACGGCTTCGACCAAGTCGTTGACCGCCCAGGTGTTGACCGAGACGCCAAACCGCAGTTCGGCCTCGGTTTTGTCCCCTTCGGTGACCGCGACGTTGCGCATATTGTCTCCGAAGCGGACCAGCTTCATCGACTGGGTGGCATTCCAGCCGGCGGCACCGCGAACCCAGGTGCCCACGCGTCCGGCAACCGCCGGATTGGAAACGTGGCCGACCACGGTAGTGCGGGTGGCCCCGATCCGGGTGGCCAGATAGGCGTATTCACGGTCGCCGTGGGCGGCCTGGTTCAGGTTCATGAAGTCGAAGTCGATGGTGTCCCACGGCAGCTCGACATTCGCCTGGGTGTGCAGGTGCAGCAGCGGCTTGGCCAGTGCCTTCAAACCCGAGATCCACATCTTGGCCGGGCTGAACGTGTGCATCCAGGTGATTACGCCCAGCACGTTGTCATTCGAGTTTGCATCCAGCATGGCCCGGCGGATCGATTCCGCGTCCTTGAGCACCGGCTTCCAGATGACCTTCGCCGGGACCTGCTCGGATCCGTCCAGGGCCTCGGCGACCTCGCGCGATTGCTCGGCGACCTGTCGCAGGGTTTCGTCGCCATACAGGTCCTGGCTTCCGGTGAAGAACCAGATTTCCTTGGATTCATATGCCTTGCTCATGGTGTCCTTTCGGATTGAAGTTTTTGGCCGCCAGCGAGCGGCTATTGTCCGTAAACGTTTTGGTAGCGCGCGTAGAGCGCGTCAATATCTTCGCCTCGCATCGGCAGTGGATCGCCGAGCTGGCGGGCAATATGGACCGTGCGGGCGACTTCCTCGCACATCACCGCGGCCTTGACCGCCGCTCGGGCGTCCTTGCCGATGGTGAAGGGGCCATGGTTTTGCATCAGCACGGCCGGACTGCGCGATTCGCTCAACGTTTGGACGATGCCGCGGCCGATGGAATCATCGCCAATGATCGCGAACGGGCCCACCGGGACTGGCCCACCGAACTCGTCGGCCATCATGGTCAGCACGCAGGGGATTTCCTCGCCGCGCGCGGCCCAGGCGGTGGCGTAGGTCGAGTGGGTGTGCACCACTCCCCCAACGTGGGGCATGTGCTGGTAGGTGTAGGCATGCGCCGCGGTATCCGAGGACGGAGCGCGCGTACCCTCCAACAGCTCTCCGTCCAACGTGCAGACCACCATGGATTCGGCCGTCAGCTCGTCGTAGGAGACTCCCGAGGGTTTGATCACGAACAGGTCCGCGCTGCCGTCGGGCACCTCCGGGTTCCGCACGCGCTGCGAGACATTGCCGGCGGTCCAGACGACCAGCTCATAACGAGGCAGTTCTCCATGCAGGGCCGCGACGACCTCACGGACTCGGGCAACTTCTTGACGCATGGTGTTCGGGTAGCTGGCTAAAGTTTGAGCGTGGCTCATCGGTTTCTCCTAAGTGCCGGGATGAAGGTGTTTTAGATGGCCTTGATGGCCGCGCGTTCGATGTCCAGACCGGCCTGATAGGCGCGCAGGTATTGTGCGTATCCGGCCACGTCCTGCTGCTGCGGGGCCAGCTCCTGCAATTCGGCGTTCGCGAAAACCTGCGAATTCAGGTACTCCGCGAGGCTGGCTGCCGAGTTCGTCGCGACGCGGTGCCGGTAGGCTGCCAACACCGCAATTCCCCAGGCACCGCCATGTTCCGCGGTGCTGCCTACCGATACCGGGACATTAAGCGCCGCCGCCAGGAGCCGCTGCGCTGCCTGCGCGGTCCGGAAGATGCCGCCATGGGCGAACAGCTTATGGATTTTCACGCCCTCGCCGGCGAGGATTTCCATGCCCAAGCTCAGCGTGGCGAATACCGAATACACCTGAGTGCGCATCAGATTCGCGAGGTTAAACGTTGAATCCGGGGTGCGTACCAGCAGTGGGCGCCCCTCGGGCAGCCCGGTCACCGGTTCTCCAGACAGGTAGTTGTAGGCGAGCAGTCCACCGCCGTCCGCTGCACCGTCCAGTGCCGCGGCAAGCAGCGTCTGGTAGACCTGATTCGTGGAGGCTTCATGTCCTAGCCCCTGGGCAAACTGGCCGAAAAGCGCGGCCCAGCTGGCTAGTTCACTGGCACCGTTATTGCAGTGCACCATGGCCACCGGATCTCCGGTGGGAGTGGTGACGATGTCAATTTCGGGGTGCACTTCACGCAGCGGGGCATCGAGGACAACCATCGCAAAGATGGAGGTTCCCACCGAGACGTTCGCGGTGCGTTGCGCTACGGAGTTGGTAGCAACCATTCCGGTGCCTGCGTCCCCTTCCGGCGGGCAGCAGATCGCTCCCGGCTGCAGCTGCCCGGTGGGGTCAAGCAAAAGTGCTCCGGCCTCAGTCAGGCTGCCGGCCTCGGTTCCAGCGGCAAGGACCTCCGGCAAGAGCTGCTCCAGCGAACCTGCAGCTCCCAATGGCTTCGCCAACCGGTCAAAAGTCTCTATAAAAGCCTTGTCGTAACCGAGGTCGGCGCTGTCCAGTGGGAACATTCCCGAGGCGTCACCAGCACCGAGCACCCGGCGCCCGGTGAGCTGATGATGGATGAACCCGGCCAGGGTATTCAAGCTTGAGACCGCGCCTACGTGTTCTTCGTGATCCAGCAGCGCCTGATAGTAGTGCGCAACCGACCAACGCAGTGGGATGTTGTAGCCAAAGGCCTCGCTGAGCTGATTGGAGGCCTGTTCGGTCGAGGTATTGCGCCAGGTGCGGAAGGGAACTAGCAGTTCATCGGATTTATCAAAGGCGAGGTAGCCGTGCATCATCGCCGAGACGCCAATGGCCGCAAAGGCAGTGGGGCGCACTCCATATTGGTGCTGGGTATCAACCAGCAGATCCGCAAAGCAGCTCTGCAGACCCGCAATCATTGCTTCGCGGGAATAGGTCCAGCGTCGATCCACGAACTGGTTTTCCCACCCGTGGTTGCCGGTGGCGAGTTGCTCGTGGTTGGGACCGATGAGACTAGCCTTGATATTCGTTGAACCAAATTCGATCCCCAGAACTGCCTGCCCCGAACCAATCACCTCGGGCGCGGACAAACCTGCTTGCTGGCCAGTCATGGATTCTCCGTCCTCGCACCCGCACGGCAGGTGGCTATCGTCGCGTCGCCGCACCGCTGTTCTTCGGAAGAAGAGATCACAGGGTTCGGTCGGAACATTTACATTATGTTAGCGCTAACAAAATGCGATGCGCAACACATGACGAAGATTAGCTACCTGTCGATTGGGCTGAACTCAGTTTCGCGGTGGTGGGGCGGTACTGGCTCGGACGACCATGGTGGGCGCGATCATGCGCGGCTCCTGCAGCCCTCGTTCGCCACCGAGCAGCTCGGTTAGCGCGGCGCGACCCACGTCGGCAAAGGGCTGGCGCACCGTGGTGAGCTTCGGGATGTAGAACTCGGCGATCTGCAGGTCATCAAAGCCAACCACCGATACGTCCTCCGGCACGCTCAGGCCGGCCTCCCAGAACGCCCGCAGCAGCCCGATGGCCAAATAGTCGTTGGAGGCAAAGACGGCGGTTATTTCCCCGGCCTTCACCCGAGGTGCGAGGCTGACCCCCGCGGCATAACCGCTGGGGGCCAGCCAGGATTCCGCCGGGAACTCCACCGCGTCATAGCCTGCTGCGGCCATGGCTTCACGCCAACCGATATTCCGCTCCGTGGCATCAAACCAACCGGATGGGCCTGAAACATGGACGATCTTTCGGTGCCCCAAGGAGAGCAAATGCTCCGTCGCCTGTCGAGCGCCGTCGCGCTGATCGACATAAACGTAGTGCACCGGATCCCCCGCCGGAACATCGGTCCGTGCGGCTACCACCACCACCGGCACTTTCAGCTTCAGGTCGTCAATCGCGGCGGTGACCTTGTCATGCGGGGCGACCACCACCACGCCGTCCACGCTCTGGTCGGTGAGGTGGTTCAGGGCCGTGACCGCACCGCCAAAGTCATAACTATCCATGGAGGTCATGGTGACAAAATATCCCTGTGCGCGAGCAGCGGCTTCCACCGCGAGCACGGTGGACTGCGGCCCAAAGAATTCGCTGCCGATGGTCAGGATGCCGATGGTGCGCGTCTGCGCCGTGGCCAGGGCGCGCGCGGCAAGGTTGCGCCGATAACCGAGCTCCTTGATGGCCTCCAGCACTCGCACTCGCGTGCCTTCGCGGACATTTGGGTGATCATTCAATACGCGCGACACGGTTTGGTGGGAGACCCCGGCGACGGCTGCCACGTCCGCCATCGAGGGCGGTCGATCCGATGCGTTGCCATCTTCAGGCTTGAATGTATTCACATCCGCCATTATTGCAAACACTAACCCGCGGGCCGGAGCAGCCTCTCTGAACTCGGATCGACTGGAGCATCGAAATTTATATTCTACGATAGGAATATATGTTCCGTGAAGGAATCAGACCTAGGTTTCATCTGGTTCAATGCTTCATTCTCGCAACTCGAGCATCTTCAGTTTCTTGACTCGTAATGGTTGAGACATTTAGTCAAATATGCCTTTCCCGGTCCCCCTGTACAGAACCAGAAGTACTCGAGGCACGCATTAAAAGGCGTCGGCAAGAGCACAAGGTGGTGGCCACTTCAAGACCGAAGTGGCCACCACCTTGGCAATTGGCTCGCAACTATCGAGCAACCTGAGGTCCAGCACCTGCCTCGGCTTCGGCCAACTCCTCGTCGTGGCCACCGAGCTGTTCCAGCTCATGTGCCAGCTCGGCCAGTTCAGCACCGCCGGCCATCTGGGCGGTCAACTCTTCCACGGTAATTTCCGATTTGGAATAGTAGCCAATAGCGCGGCCACGCTTGAGCAGCAGGAATGAGTCGCCGACCGGATAGGCGTGGTGCGGGTTATGCGTAATGAAGATGACCCCCAGCCCGCGGTCCCTGGCCTGGAGAATGTAGCGCAGCACCACACCAGACTGCTTAACACCCAGAGCAGCCGTGGGCTCGTCCAAGATCAGCACCTTCGCACCGAAATACACGGCTCTGGCGATGGCCACGCACTGTCGTTCGCCACCGGAAAGCTGCCCGATGGGCTGTTCCACATCACGCAGATCGATACCCATATCGGCCAGTTCCTGCTTGGTGATCTGCTTCATCCGCTGCACATCAAGCTTTTTGAAGGGACCTACGCCGGTAGTCAGTTCCGAGCCAAGGAAGAAGTTGCGCCAGATGGGCATCAGCGGGACGACCGCCAAATCCTGATATACCGCGGCGATCCCAGCATCCAAGGCGACTCGCGGGCTCTTGAGCTTGATGGCTGACCCGTGAAGCGTGAACTCGCCCTCATCATGCTGGTGCAGACCGGCGATGATCTTGATCAACGTGGACTTGCCCGCACCATTATCGCCCAGTACGCAGGTGACCCTTCCCGGATCGACTTCCATGTCAACACCGCGCAACGCGATAATGCTTCCGTAGTGCTTGCCTACACCTTTGAGCGTGAGCAGGTTGTCATTGGTCTTGGGTTCGAGCTTCTGCAGCAGCTCTTCGGCCTTCTTGTTCTTTCGAGTTTTCATGTTCATGTCCTTGGCTTCCTATTTACTGGATTCCGCGCGCTTCTTCACGACGATGTTCACAACCGTGGCCAGCAGCAGCATCAAGCCCAGGAAGAACTTGAACCAGTCCGGGTTCCACTCTGCGTACACAATGCCCTTGTTTGCCATGCCGAATATGAATGCCCCGATGGCCCCGCCAATGGCTGATCCGTAACCACCTGTGAGCAGGCAGCCGCCGATCACCGCAGCAATGATGTAGAGGAATTCATTGCCGATGCCTTCGCCTGACTGCACGGAGTCGAAGGCGAACAGGTTGTGCATGCCCAGTACCCAGCCACAGAATCCGACGGCCATGAAAAGCCCGATTTTGGTGCGGACCACGGGGACGCCGACGGCGCGGGCGGCTTTCTCGTCCCCGCCAATGGCGAAGATCCAGTTGCCAATCTTTGTTTGCAGCAAGACCCACGAAGCGATGATCACCAAGGCTAGCCAAATGAACACGGTGATCTTGACGTCGATCCCACCGATATTCACCGAAGAGGCGAAAACCGCCTTGGCGCTCTGGAATCCTTCCATGTCTGCAATGGATGGCGAGGACACCGATCCGCCAATGGCGCGCGTCAGGCCCAGATTCAGGCCCGTGAGCATCAAGAAACTGGCCAGCGTCACGATGAAGGATGGCAGTTTGGTCTTGATCAGGATGATTCCATTGATGAACCCGATCAGCAGTGAGACGACCAGAGCCAGGGCGATGCCGACCCAGACGTTGAGCCCGAAGTACCAGCTGATCAACGACGCGCTGAGTGCCGAGGAAATCACTGCCACACCTGTGGACAGGTCGAACTCGCCACCGATCATCAGCAAGGACACTCCAACGGCCATAATGCCGATGGTTGAAGCGCCGTAGAGGACGGTGGCCAAGGACGCGGGACTCAAGAAGACCGGTGCAACGATGGCGAAGAAGATGAACAGGGCGACGGCGCCCACGAGGGCACCGATCTCCGGACGTCCCAGGAGAATTGACAGCGTGCTTTTCTTGCCAACGCGTTCGTCTTGGGTGAGGGATGGTTTCTTATGCGTGGGTGAGGCTGTTGTTGAAGACATGAGTTTTCCTCCATGTCCTGGCTGCGCGCCGGCTCGCCGCTACCGGCAGGCTCGGCGCGCACCGAGGATCGTTGCTAGCGGACGCCTTCTTCGGCGAAACTGGTGATCTTTTCGGCCACGGTCTTGTCAACGATGGCCGGGCCGGTCAGAGTCGCCTGTCCACCGCCGATCGTGAAGCCACCGCGGTGGTTCTGCCACAGCGCATCAACTGCCATGTAGCCCTGCAACCATGGCTGCTGGTCAACGGTGAACAGCACGTTGCCCTTGGTGATTTCTTGGACTAGTTGCGAGTTCATGTCGAAGGAGGCTACCTCGACCTTTGAGTTGGCCGTAGCCTTGGCTTTGATCAGCGTCATGGTAAATGGCGCGCCCAGCCCGATGATTGCATCGGCTTGCTTGTCCGCTTGGAGCTTGGCAGTTGCTGTTGACTCGACCTGGGTCATGTCAGTGCCCTGCACGTAGAGGATTTCGGTGCCTGGGACAACTTTCTTCACGCCGGCGCAGCGGGCTTCAAGGCCAACGTGCCCCTGTTCCTGGATGACGCATATCGGCTTCTTGATGCCCGAATCCTTCAGCTTTTCGCCGGCGGCCTGGCCTGCGAGCTGCTCATTGGACCCGAAGTGGGCGAACGCGCCCATGTCCTTAAACCGGTCTTCGCCGGCGTTCAGGCTGACGATGGGAATTCCTGCGTCCGTGGCCTTTTTCAGCGCTCCGGCCATGGCGTCCGGCTTAGCCAGGGTTACGGCAATGCCGTCCACTCCCTGGTCAATGGCCTGCTCAATCAGCTGGGATTGGCGCCCGCCATCGGGGTCGCTCAAGTACTGCAGGTCAACGTTGTCCTTGGCCGCAGCTTCTTCGGCACCCTTGCGGATGATGTCCCAGAAGGTATCCCCCGGAGCCGCATGGGTGATCACTGCGACTTTGATGCGATCGGTGGCCGCAACAGCCCCACCGCCCGCACTGCTTTCCGGTTCTGGTGCACGCCCGCCCGTTGATGAGCAAGCCGCCAATCCCAGGGCTGGAATGATGGCGAGTGTGATTGCGAGTTTGCGCCAAGTTGGCTTTCCCATATTCGTTTTCCCCTTCAGGGCTACGTCGACGCACCCCGATAGTCCCCTGGAGCGGGCCGCCTTAGCAAGATTTCCGTGACTTGAATCACAAGATGTCTAAAGTCTGCGCGACAAAAAGCGATCCGTCAAGACTTTGTAAAGACATGAGGATGTGAAGACGAGAACTTTGCGACCTTCAACAGGCGAAGCCAGGTGCTGCTTCCTCCTGGTTCAACGGCGCGGAAGGGATGAAGAACGCACGATAAGCCGTGGCGGAATCATCAATTGACGTGCAAATTTTCCGTCCGGATTCCGCATCAACTGGAGAAGCAGCCGCACGCTGCTGCGACCGAGGTCTTGCGAATCCGAGTCGACGCTGGTCAACGAGATTCTCCCCAGCGACGATAGAGAAATATTGTCGTAGCCAGTCACCGCCGCAGACAAGCCAGCCTCATCAAGAGCCTGCAGCGCGCCAAATGCGGAAAGATCATTGAAACAGGCCAGCGCTTCAGGCCGTGCCCCCGAGGCCAGCAACCGCACCACGGCTTCATAGCCGGCCTGAACCGTTGGTCCGGCTTCCACCACCTGCACTTGCTGGCGCAACCCATGGCGCAGCATCGCCCGATGATAGGCAGCTTCGCGCACCGCCGAAACCGGCCCAGCGCCACCGGCGATATGGGTGATCCGCTCATTCCCGCAGTGAACCAAGTGGTCAATCACCAAGCCAAAGCCCTGCTCATCATCTACTGAAACCGCAGCAGTATTTGATTGCGCCTGACGCCCGCTGCCCACAAATACCGCGGGAGTCTCACCCAACGCGGCTTCGAAGCTGGCTGCATCATCGGCTGATCCAACGACGAGGATTCCACTGACCCGCAAATCGCGCAGGGCCTGCAATTCCGCGGGGCCAACACCCAGACCATCGTGGATCGCGGCCGCACTGAACAGCACGTCACACCCCACTGCTTGCAACTGTTCGCGAACCACTTCCGCGACGGTCAGAACCCAGGGATTATGCAGTTCCCCTAGGACGACACCAATGGCATGCCGGTTCGCGGCAACCAGCGAGCGAGCCGCCAGGTTGGGCTGATAGCCCAACTCGCGGATGGAGTCCTCGACCAGCGAACGCCGCAGCGAACTGACCCTGCTCGGATCCGAGAGCACCAGGGACACCAATGATTTGGAGACCCCGGCCCGCTTGGCGACGTCTCGGATCGTGGGGCGGCGGCGCGGCGAGTCAGGCATGGCGGTCAGTATTGCACATTCGCAGCGCGCACCGACTCATCCAGCGCCTGCCATGTGCCGCTTGCGGCAGATGCTTCGGCCGCTTCCACCAGTGCGGCCGCGGCCACCGCATCGGCGATGGTGGAGTTCGCTTTCTCGCCACCGCAGACAGCCAGCAGGAACTTCTTAGCCTCGATGGTCTTGAGGTCATCAAAGCCCATCGCATTCCCCGGGCCAGGCTGGAACCGGGAGTATTCGCCATGTTTTGGCGAGCCAATGACCGTCGTGAATCCCTGTTCGTCATTGTCTCGACCGAGCACGACCTCCAGTTCATTCAAGCGTTCAAAATCCCACTTGACCGAACCTTCCGTGCCGTAGACTTCGAGTCGATAGCCGCACTGCGGACCCACGGCCACTCGGGATGCCTCAATAGTTCCGATGGCGCGGCCCGCCACGCCTTCTGGGCTGAAACGCAGCAACGCGGCGGCGTAGTCCTCATTCTCGACTTCACCTTGCTCACCGCCTTCGATCAGGTCGAAGTGCGTGCCCTGGCCCATGGACAGTTTCGGCCGGGATGGGATCATGACGTTGGTTGATGCGGAAATGCTCCGGATGGGGCCGACAACATGGCTGCATAGATCTGCTGCATGGCTGAACAGGTCAGCGAGCACGCCGCTGCCGGCAAGTTCCCGGTTGAAGCGCCACGACAGAGCCGCACGGGGGTCTGCCGCATATCCGGCAAGGAAGCTGGCGCGGACATTGGTGATGGATCCCAACCGGCCCTCGCGCACCAGCTGGCGCGCTCGTTCTATAGCTGGCGCATGGCGGTAGTTGAAGCCGATGGAGGTGACTACGCCGTTGCGGATGGCGGCTTGCTCGATAGCCTGCGTTTCGGCCAGGCTTCGACCAGCGGGCTTTTCGATCCAGAAGTGCTTACCGGCCCCAGCTGCGGCGATCGCCATTTCGGCGTGCAGGAAGTTCGGTGCGCAAATCGAGACGACATCCACTTCGGGATCTGCGAGCACCTGGTGGTAGTCCAGCGTTCCGCGTTCAAAGCCCAGCGTCGAGATCGCGAAGTCGACTCGTGACTGCTCGGTATCCGCGGCTGCGACCAGCCTTGGCTTGATTCCCAACTCTGGATAGACATAGGGCACTGAGCTGTAGGCGCGAGCGTGCAGCTTGCCCATCCAACCCACCGAGATCAGCCCCACGCCGATGCTGCGCTGTTCGTTCATGATTTTCTCCTGTCTGTGGCGCTTCACGCCGTGATTCCCTGCGGCCGCCGCGGCTTGTTCCAAGTCTTGGACCGTTCCAAAAACCATATGTTCCGCTCGAAGCCTTGGGCAATGAAATTCGGCAGAATTTTTGTCAGGACAATTGGACAAGCGAACTTTATTGTCCAAATCCCCTTGTCGCGATCGCATTTCAGGTCCAAAGCAACGCTTGGCCAAGCGTTTGGCCTTCATCACCGCGCAGCGAAAAAGCCATGGATCGCGAAGATATCCAGCCAAGAGATGCCCAAATCATGAACTTTCATATAGAGTTTGTCCTGTCAAAGCGACATATCCAGACAAGGTCGCCGGCAAGGAGCAACTGTGAGCACACCCCTGAGCATCAAGATCGACCGATCTTCACCGATTCCCCTCTACCACCAGGTAGCGCAAGGCATCGAGGGCGCGATCCGCGACGGTTCGCTGGCCTCGGGCACTCGACTGGAAAATGAGATCGAGCTCGCCCAGCGACTGCGGCTTTCACGCCCCACCATTCGCAAGGCCATGGACGACCTCGTCCAGTCCGGCCTTCTGGTGCGCAAGCGCGGTGTGGGAACGCAGGTTGTTTCCAGCCAGATCCGGCGGCACCTTGAACTATCCAGCCTGAATGATGACCTTGAGCGCGCCGGAAAGAAGCCTTCTACCAGCTTGCTCAGCTTTGAACATATTCCAGCTCCAACGGAGATCCAGGAACTTCTCTCACTGCCCAAGGATGTTTCCGTTTACCACTTCACCCGGCTGCGTTCTGCCAGCGGAAGCCCACTGGCACTGATGGAGAACTGGGTTCGCGACGACATTGTTGAGCTGGATGAAAAGTCCCTGCAAGCACATGGCCTGTACGAGCTTCTGCGTGAAGCAGGGGTCAACTTCCGGCTGGCCCAGCAGCGCATCGGGGCGACCACCGCCGACGATATCCAAGCCAAGGCCTTGGACACGGCGGCAGGTTCGGCCCTGGTGACCATGCAGCGCACTGCCGTGGATGACACCGGGCGCAACGTGGAGACCGGTGCCCACGTATATCGCGCTGATGCCTACAGCTTTGAAATGACCTTGGTGCAACGCTAGGCACCTGGCACCGCCGTCGAAAGGAATGACTGATGACCGATTGGATTTACCCTGCAGGTTCCGCCGCCAACGGAGACTGGAGCATCTCGCTCGGCGCCCATGACTCGACCGCTTCCATCGAGGGCTGGGCCCACACCGGGCTCAAGGTAGCCGAGCTGGCTCCCGGTCAAACAGTCGAACTGGCGGCCACCGCCGAAGAACGCATTGTCGTCCCGCTCAGCGGCGCATCATTCAACGTCGCTATCGCAGGCGAAGAATATGTTCTCAGCGGTCGCGAATCAGTCTTTGCCGGACCAGCCGATGTCCTCTACACCGGAGTCAACACAGCGCTGTCCATCAGCTCAGCCGAGGGGGGCCGGGTCGCCGTGGCACTGGCCCCGGCCAAGCAGTCCTACCCAACCCGCCTGATCAAGGCAGAAGAGATTCCGGTGGAGCTGCGCGGAGCAGGAAACTGCTCCCGCCAAGTCCATAACTTCGGCACCCCGGCCGCACTGGAAGCAGACCGTTTCATCGTCTGCGAAGTCATTACTCCGGCGGGCAACTGGTCTTCCTATCCACCGCATAAGCATGATCAGGAGAAGGAAGGCGAGACCAGCCTCGAGGAAATCTATTACTTCGAGACGCAACTAGCCCAGGGCATGCCCGCCGAAGCGGCCACCGATCCCATCGGCTATGCGCGCGTTTATGCCTCGGATGAACGCCCCATTGACGTTAATGCCGAAGTCCGCACCGGGGACGTTGTCTTGGTCCCCTACGGCTGGCATGGTCCAGCCATGGCGGGACCGGGTTATGACCTTTACTATCTGAACGTCATGGCCGGCCCGGGACGCGTGCGCGATTGGCTGATCAGCGATGATCCCCACCATGGCTGGATCCGCCAGACTTGGGATTCGCAGAGCATGGATCCGCGATTGCCCTTCGGAGCCGGCGCGTAGCCACCCGGGTTGCAAAGCCCAGCGGCGGCAGCANNTGCTGCCGCCGCTGGGCTTTAACTCTCAACCCTCCGCCCGGTACATGATCCCCTAGCGCGCCACGGGCCTGGCCAGCGGTTCAAAAGCCTGGGCAAAGGCTGCGATGGCAGCATTGGAATCTGCGCTGGCATAGGCTTCCATGCCGATCGGGCCAGAGTAATCCAGATCCGCCAGAGCTTGGGCAACAGCCAGGTAGTTGATTTCCCCGGTGCCCGGCTCGCAACGCCCGGGAACGTCTGCGACCTGGATTTCTCCGATATGCGGCAGTGCCGAACGCACCAGTTCGATGAGGTTTCCCTCGCCAATTTGGGCGTGGTACAGATCAAGCATCATCTTCACGTTCGGGTGACCTACGGCCTTGACCAGAGACATCGTGTCCTTGGCGCGTCCCAGCGGGATGCCCGGGTGATCCAGAATCGTATTCAGGTTCTCCAGCATGAAAGTGACCTGATGTTCTTCCCCGATCCGGCCCAGCTCCTCCAGGGTTCGCGCTGCGGTGAGCCACATGTCTCCGGTAGCCCGAAAACGTGGGATGGCGGCCTGCCCATCAATGAGCTGAGCCGGATGCACTACCAGCCGGTTGATGCCCAGCTGCCGGGCTGCCGGGATCAATTCCTTGGCGGTGCGAACCACTTCGTGCGCGCTGTCCGGATCGCAGAGGCTTCCTTCGCTGTAGCCTGTCATGGAGCCGAAGCGGGCCCCGGTGGCCGCCAACGCAGCAAGGTCCTTGTCCCTGATATCCCAGAGCTCGATTTCAAAGCCGGCCTCATCCAGGCGCTTGACCCGGTCGATCAGCGGAAGATCCAGGAAGACCATTTCGGCACAGACCGCCAGTTGCGCACTCATGCGTTCACCGCAAGGCGGGTGGCCGATTCCAGCTTCACCGGCAGACCGGTTTCCGAGGATTCCAAGGCCGCCAGGGCCACGCGCAGCGCCGCGCGTGCGTCCGCTCCGGTGGGGACCGCCAGGCCCGCGTCGGCCGAACCGTCGCGCAGGCCACGGATCTTGCGGGCGAAGATCGAGAGCTGCTCGCGGTAGGCCTGGGCGAAGAGCTCGATGTTCAGCCGTTCGGTTGGCGCATGGGCCCCCGCGCTGTCAAAGCTGGCCGCTGCCAGCTGCACTGGGTTCCCTGCCTGCACCATGCCCTTTGAACCAAAGACTTCTCCGCGCACGTCGTATCCATAACTGGCCGAGAAGTTCGCCTCGGCCACTGCAATTGCTCCGTTCGAGTAGCGCAGGCTCACCACGGCGGTATCCAGCAAACCGGAATCCCGGTGCTCTGGCGCCACCAAGGCATCCGCCATGACATGGACTTCTACAACCTCAGCACCCGGGTTCAACCAGTTCAAGGTGTCAAAATCGTGGATCAGCGTCTCGGTGAAGATCACGTGCGAGCGGATCTTCGCCACGTTGGGCAACCCACCTGCAACTTCAGGATCGCGGGTCAGCGACCGCAGCAGCTGAGGGGTGCCGATTGCACCGGAATACACCTGTTCTGCCACGGCAGCGAAGTCGCGGGAGAAGCGCCGGTTGAAACCGATCTGCAGCAGCACTCCGGAATCTTCCACGGCTTTCAAGGCGGTGTCGAGATCTGACAGCGCGTGCGCTGCCGGCTTTTCGCAGAAGATGTGCTTTCCCGCCGCGGCGGCCTGGGCGATCAAGCCGGCATGGAAGCTTGAAGGCGCGCCGATGACCACAGCGTCCACGGTTTCGTCGGCAAACACGTCCGCAATGTCTTCGGTGTAATTCGTGCAACCCAGTTCTGCCGCCAGTTCGGCGGCGCGGCCTGGTGCCGGATCTGCCACGACGTGCAGTTGTGCATCTGGCAGGTGCTGTGCCACAGTGCGGGCGTGGAATGCGCCGATCCACCCGGTGCCGATGACCGCAATGCGCAGTGGCCGTGCGGAATTTTCTGGCAGGGATTGGTAAGCCATGGAGTATCTCCTAGAACGTTCTAGATAAAGTGTTCAGGAAAATCATGGCACACTGGATAGCAGGTGTCTATAACGTTCTAGAAGAAAGTTCCGCCAATGCCGCATGCATCTGCGCCACGCCCCGCCAAACGCCCTACGTTGGCCGACGTCGCCCGCGCCTCAGGGGTCTCGGTAGCACTGGCCTCGATCGTGCTGCGCGAGGCTGAGGGCGCCAGCGGAGAATCCCGGGCTCGGGTCAAGCAGGCCGCCGCGGATTTGGGCTACCGCCCGGACTCGCGCGCACGGTCGCTGCGCAGCAGCCGCAGCAGAACGCTTGGCCTGGCCCTGGCGCTAGGAGAGCCGCTGCACGCGGAGCTGGCAGATGCTTTATACGCGCAGGCGGACCAGAGCGGATTTGAAATCATTCTGGGCGCCACCGGCAGACACCGAGATGAACGCCGTGTGCTCAATACCCTCATCGATGCCGGCGTCGAGGCGGTGATCGGGGTGTTCCCCGAACTGCCAGCCGCGCAGCTGGTCCAGGTGTCCAAGCAGCTTCCCGTCATCAGCCTGCTGCGCAAGGTCAAAGGCATCCCCTCGGTCATTACCGACGAGGCTGCCGGCGTTGAACAAGTCGTCAGCCATTTGGTGCAGCGCGGCCACACACGGCTGCTGCATCTGGATGGCGGTTCCGCCGTCTCGGCGAAACAGCGGCGAGATGCCTTCATCGAATCCGCTGCCCGCGCCAACGCCAGCGGCCAGATCCTTCCAGCGGGTTCTGACGAGGCGACCGCTTTTGCGGTCCTGCGAGAGTATCTGGAGAAAACGCCCCAGGCCGAACGCGCCACGGCGGTACTGGCCTTTAATGACCGCGCGGCGCTCGGCGCCCGGCAAGCCATAGATCTTGCGGGCCTGCAGGTTCCCGAGCAGATCTGCCTTGCCGGATATGACGACAGCGAATTCGCCAGGCTTGCGCATGCCGATCTGACCAGCGTTCGCCAAGATGTCGCAGCCCTGGCTCAGGCCGCCATGCAGGCAGCCCTGAATTCCCCGGGAGCATCCAGCACCCATGCGCCGCAGCTGGTGGTGCGCGGCAGTACCGGACAGCGCCGGGCATAGCAGGGGGCCCAGCCCTGCC
Organism: Glutamicibacter sp. BW80; assembly: GCF_002332385.1. Taxonomy (NCBI): domain Bacteria; kingdom Bacillati; phylum Actinomycetota; class Actinomycetes; order Micrococcales; family Micrococcaceae; genus Glutamicibacter; species Glutamicibacter sp. BW80. The sequence goes on from NZ_NRGV01000001.1 coordinate 102,414, forward strand.
AAGTGGCGGGGCTGGGCTCACTAGCTCAGCGAATGGTCGTGCCTTAGGCGTTGACCGCCGGCTTGACTTGGTAGATCGCTCCTGTGGAGACGTCCTCTTCCAGGGCTTCCAGTGAGCGTCCGCGGGTTTCGGGAACCTGGGTGGCCACGAAGATCAGCGCCAGCACACCGATGCCTGCGAAGATGAAGAAAGATCCGGTAATTCCGACACCGGAGACCAAAGAGGGGAAGAACAGCGCCAGCACACCGTTGGTGGCCCACCCGAAGAACACCGAGATGCCAATTCCCAGCCCACGCATATGCAGCGGGAAGACTTCAGCCAGCCACACCCAGACAGCCACGTTGAGGAATGTCTGCATGGACATCACGAAGGCAACCACCAAGATCAGGATCACCACCGGTCGGATAGGGCTGCCGACCGGCAGCAGCATGCCCGCGATGGCTACCAGCAGGTGGCAGGTGGTGGTCAGCGCCAAGCCGATCAGGAAGGTCTTGCGGCGGTCCATACGGTCCATATTGCGCAGGGCGATGATGCCGCCAATCACGGCAACCACGCCGAAGGCGATATTCGCCAGGACTGCCTGCTGCTCTGACATGCCGGACTCTTCCAGCACGCGTGTTCCGTAGTACATGATCGAGTTGATGCCGGTGAGCTGCTGAGTCATGGAAACGCCGATGCCGATGGCGACGATGCGCATCAACCACTTGTTTTTCAGCACGGCCTTGATGCCCACCGGCTTGTTGTTCCGCTTTTCCTCGTCGGCAACGATCTCGATCTCGTGGACTTCGGCCAGTGCACGCTCAGGCGAACGCACTGTCTTGAGCACTCGCAGCGCCTCGGCATAGCGGCGCTTTTCCACGAGCCAGCGCGGAGATTCAGGCATGCGCAGCATGCCGAAGAACAACGCCAGCGCTGGCAGTGCGCAAATTGCGAACATGATGCGCCAGACGCCATCCACGGTTCCACCCAGGACGGTTCCAATGATCGCGTTCATCACGAAGGCGGCCAACTGACCCGAGACAATGGCCAGCTCATTGCGACCGGTGATGGATCCGCGAATTTCATACGGGGCCAATTCGGCCAAGTAGATCGGCACGACCGTGGATGCGCCACCCACGGCCAATCCGAGCATGATGCGTCCGGCGATCAAAACACCAAAACCCAGTGGCGAGAAAGTTCCCGCTTCCGGGCCGGCAGGCGAGAAGACTACGAGCAAGGTTCCGGCAAAGAACAGGACTGCCAGCAAGATGATGGTCTTGCGCCGACCCCATACATCGGCAATTTGTCCGCCGATGAGCGCTCCGAACGCGGCGGCGAAGACCAGTGAGCTGATCACCACGCCAACTTGCAGAAGGTCCAGGCCGAGTTCCGCTGCCATGGGACCTTCGGCGCCATTGGCAACACCGGTGTCGTATCCGAAAAGCAATCCGCCAAAACAGGCGATGATGGAGATCAAACCGAGTCGCTTAACATGAGGCCCCGCGGTGAGGGGCGGCAGGCTTGACTCTGCAGAAGCTTGCTGCGCACTAGACATGGGAACTCCTTTGGATTGCCCGGGTGAAAGCATTACTGGCCTTGGGCCATCCATCGGATCGACTGCGATCCGGCTTCCTCCACTCGGTTCGGCGGGAACCAATTCGCATCATTCTGGTTCCTTGCCGATAACTGAAAGTGATGGGCTTCACAGCCCATATGTAAGGACAATACGTCATCAGTGTTTAGCGGGCAAGCATTATTGGCTATTAAGTCCTGACAAATGCCGTTTTTCTTGCCGCACCGGCCCTGCCGACCGCTAGTTCCCGAGACTGTACGCACGAATCAATCTGGAATTCTGCGAGCTCTTCTCGAGCCGTCCTGTGCACAGGATGACTCCCGGGCCGGATGACGAAAGCCGAANNTTCGGCTTTCGTCATCCGGCAACTCAACTCGGCGTTGCCTGATTTGCTAGGAACGCGCAGCTTGGGCGGAAGCTACACGGCTGCGCATCTGCTCCAACTGGAATTTGGAGACCTCGACGGCGTTCTCGTTCTCGGCAAATACGCTGGAGACCATGACGCTCTCCTCGCGGTCGGCAAAACCGTTGGCCACGAGACCGGAGAAGAATCCATCCCAGTCCACGTCCCCATCACCAAGCTTCAGGTGCTGGTGCACGCGCACCGGATTGCCCGGCGGATTGGTGATGTAGCGCAACCCGTGCGAGGCATGATGGTTCATCGTGTCAGACACATGCACCACCCGCAGTCTCTCCCCCACGGTCTGCATGATTTCCAGCGGTTCGTCCTTCATGTGGAAGGAATGAGAGGCGACGTAGACAAAGGACAGATTCGGCGAATTCACCCCGCGGATGACCCGCCAAGCTGCCAAGCCCTCTTCGACGAAATCATCCGGATGCGGGTCAATGGCCACGTTAATGCCCTCGCGCTCAATGATTGGCACGAGCTCCTCCATGGAACGGTAGAACGCGGCCTCGGACTCCTCAGCGCGTTCCGGCCGTCCGGAAAATTCCGTGTTCATCTGGTTCACGCCCAAATCCACGGCGATCTGGATGGCGCGCTTCCAATAGCGCACCGCGGCCTGGCGCAAATTCTCCTCGGGCGAGGACCAGCGCAGCACCGGAAGCACCGAAGCGATCCCCACCCCGGTGGCCTTGCACCGGGCCGCGAGTTGCGCGACCAGGTCATCGTCGGCCTTGGGGTGGGTGAAGAACGGAATCATATCCGCATGCGGGGTCAGCTGTATGCAGTCATAGCCCAGCTCCGCTGCCAGTTCCGGGAACTGGAGCAGCGAGTGCGTGGAATGGAACGGGGTCGGGTCCAATGCGTATTTCATGATGCCCCTAGCTGTAGAGATCCGGCTTGCTGTTCAGCTTGACTGCCACCTTTTCGCCGGTGCGCTGGGCCTCGACTCCAGCCTCGCAGCACGCCGCGGTGGCGTAGCCGTCCCAGGCGCTCGGCCCGCCCAATTCCCCACGCAGCGCGGCGTCAACCCACGACTGGATTTCGGTGTCGTAGGCGGCGCCGAAACGCTCCTCGAAGCCCGGGGTGACCTTGCCGCCCCACTGCCCGGCGGTACGCACATACGGTCCGGCGTCATTGCCGATGGACACGATGCCATCTTCAAAGGATGCCTGGGTCGCCACCTCGTAGCCGAACTTCGCGTTGACGTAGATCTCCACGTCGGCGAGCACTCCGGCAGAAGTTTCCAGCAGCACATGCTGTGGGTCATGCTGGCCGTTGGGTGCATTGCGGGTGGCTTTGCCCAAGCGCACCTGCACCGAGGTGATCTCTGCGCCGGTGAAGTAGCGAATGGCATCGAACTCGTGGACCACCGAGTCGTTGATCAGCATCTCATTGGTGAAGCCTTCCGGGGTGGATGGGTTGCGGTGCTGGTGGTGCAGCACCAGCAATTCACCCAGGCTCTCGTCCTCGATCAGCTGGCGCAGCTGCCGGTACTCGGCGTCAAAGCGGCGCATGAAGCCCACCTGGATGCGCTTGCGGCCCAGTCTGGCCTCCGCCTCGACAATCTCCCATGAGGAAGCGGCATCCGGGGTCAGCGGCTTTTCGCACAGCACCGGAATATCGGCAGCAAGCACCGTCAGCAGCGCATCGTGGTGCAAGAAACCGGGGGTCGCCAGCAGTACGGCGTTGACCTCGCCGTCGGCGAGCGCCGCGGGCAGGTCGGTGTAGCCCTTGGCGCCCGGGATGTCTGCGATGGCAGCGTTGACCCGGTCGGTGTCAATATCGACAACGGCCGCCAGCTTGGCGCCGGAGATGCGGTGGTGGATGCGCTGGATGTGGTCGGCGCCCATGCGTCCGGCTCCGACGACGGCGACGCGCAGGATTTCTGGCACGATGAGTCCTTTCAAGATTTTTTGGTGGTCCTGGTTTGAGTTAGGCAAGTTGGCCTAGACGCGGGTGTGCGAGCCGCAGCTGAGCAGGTAGTCGCGCGTGCGGGTGGCGATGGGCAGCGGCACCGTGAAGTCGGCGACCGGGTACATGTCCTGTTCGACAATGCCGAAGATCGGGCGGCCCAGCTTCTCCACTTCCGCCAAGACCTCATTGAGGTCAGGCAGGCCCGAAGGTGGTTCGCACATGACCCCGGCGAGGTTGGCCGCGGCCCAGGTCAGGTCCTGCGCGCGCACCGTGGCCAAGATGTCCGGGTTGATCTGCTTCAGATGCAGGTAGCCGATGCGCTCCGGGAAGCGGCGGATCAGATCCACGCTGGACGCCCCACCGTATTCGGCATGCCCGGTATCCAGGCACAGGGTGGTGAACTGCGGGTCGGTGAGCTCAAGGAACTTCTCGATATCGCTCTGGCCGCAGACATGCGAGTCGGCGTGGGAGTGGAACTGCTGTTTCAGGCCAAATTCTTCCTGCAGGATCTTGCCCAACCGGTCATGGCCCTGGGCCAGCGAGTCCCAGGCCGCGGCATCCAGTGTGCCGGATTCGACGGCTTGCCCGGTGACGTCATCGCGCCACATGGCCGGGATCACCACAATATGCTCCCCGCCCATGGCGGCGGTCAGCTCGGCCACCTTGCGGGCAGGCTCCCAGGCTTGATCCCAGGCACTGGCGCTGCCGTCGATGCCGCGGTGGAAAGCGGTGAATACCGTTCCGGCGCAGACGTTCAGGTCGCGGGCGGCCAGCTCGTCGGCCAGCTTGGCGGGGTCGGTGGGCAGGTACCCGTAGGGACCCAGCTCGATGGTTTTGTAGCCGGCCTCGGCTACCTCATCGAGGAAGCGCTGCCAGGGGGTCTGCTTGGGGTCATCGGCAAACCAGACGCCCCAGGAGTCGGGGGCAGTTCCAATGGTGATGTTCTGTGCCATGGCATGTACCAGAATCTTTCGATGCTCATTGCCGATGCCGACTGATTACTGGCCGGCATCGGCACGATGGAAATTAGTTGCAGTGCAGGAACCTAGTTTGAGGGGAAGCTGTACGATGCGGTGGACAGCTGTGCCGGCTCCGGCCACCGCTGCGTTACCGCCTTGCCGCGGGTGTAGAAACGCACACCGTCCGGGCCATAGATGTGGTGCTCGCCAAATAGCGAATTCTTCCACCCACCAAATGAGTGCCATGCCACCGGTACCGGCAGCGGAACGTTTACCCCGACCATGCCCACATGAATACGTCGGGTGTAGTTGCGCGCGTGCGAACCCGAGGAGGTGAAGATTGCGGTGCCGTTGCCGTATGGGTTGGCGTTCACCGTGTCGATGGCTTCATCTAAGGAATCAACGCGAAGCACCACGAGTACCGGGCCGAAAATTTCCTCGGTGTAGGCACTCATTTCTCGGTTCACCCGGTCCAAGATGGTCGGGCCAACGAAGAACCCGTTTTCATGGTCCTTGACCACTAGGTCCCGACCGTCCAAGATGAGCGCGGCACCGGCTTGTTCGGCCTCGCCAACAATCTTCTGAAGGCGAGTCTTTGATGCCGGTGTGATGACCGGTCCCATATCTGCTTTTTCATCAAAGCCGTGGGAGACGTTCACGCCACGGGCTCGTTCGGCTAGCTTGTCCACGAGGATGTCAGCGGCCTCGCCAACGGCCACGGCCACGGAGATCGCCATGCAACGCTGGCCTGCCGAGCCGAATGCCGCAGCATTGATATGGTCTGCAGCCTGCTCCATATCCGCATCCGGCATGATGACCGCGTGGTTCTTGGCACCGCCCAATGCCTGGACGCGCTTTCCGTACTTGGTTGCGGTCTCGTGTACGTACTTGGCAATGGGTGTTGACCCGACAAATGAAATTCCGTCCACATCTGGGTGGGACAGCAAACCATCTACAGTTTCCTTGCCGCCATGCAGCACCTGGAATACTCCGTCGGGAAGCCCCGCCTGCTTGAAAAGCTCGGCAATCAACAGCGCAGCCGAAGGGTCACGCTCGGAAGGCTTGAGGATGAAGGCATTGCCGGTAGCGATGGCAACTGGCGCCATCCACAAGGGAACCATGACCGGGAAGTTGAACGGGGTAATTCCGGCAACTACGCCTAGTGGCTGACGGAATGAGAACACGTCTATGCCGGTGGATACCTGGTCCGAGTATTCCCCCTTGAGTGACTGGGAGATTCCGGCGGCGTATTCCACCACCTCGATACCGCGGGCTACTTCGCCGGCCGCGTCCGAGAGTACCTTGCCGTGCTCGCTGGTTACCAAGCGGGCCAGGTCATCGGTGTGTTCGGTGAGCAGTTGCTGGAAGCGGAACATGACCTTGGTGCGCTTGACGATGGAGACTTCGCCCCAGCTGTCGGCGGCGGCGCGGGCCGCTGCCACGGTCTGGGCCAGGTCTTCGGGGCTAGCCAAATGCAGCTGACCGGTAATTTCGCCGGTTGCCGGGTCGTAAACCGGCTGGGTGGCTGTTCCGCTGCCCGCGGTTGGCTGCCCGTTGATGAAGTGCTTGATGTCGGTAATTTCGGTGGCGGTTGTGCTCATGATTAGCTCTCGTCTTCCTTTAGTAGCGAAAAAGTGTTGGGCCGGCGATAACGTGCGGCGATTCAGCCTAGGTAAGGCTTCTGCCGCGCCTTGTGGCTTTCGTAGACTTCACGGGCCTTCGTCGTGGAATCCAGCTCGGATGTTTCACTGACCGGCACGTCCCACCAAGACTGGCTGGAAGGTGCATCGGCGTAGAGATCCGATTCAATATGGATGAGGATTGGGCCGGATCCTTCCGGCGCTGCCTTTGCGGTGGCGATGGCGGCCGCCAGGTCCTCGATGGCCCGATCTCCGGGGGCGATTCTTATGACCTTGACTCCCAATGATTCGGCGTTCAGCGCCAAATCGATTGGCAGCGTTTGCCCCTCGTCGAAGGAGTGCGTTTGGGCGTCCAGTGCACGGTATTTGGTGCCGAAGCGCTGGGATCCCAATGATTCGGAGAGCGACCCGATGGAGGCATAACCGTGGTTCTGGATGAGCACCGTGATCAGTTTGATCCCCTCGGCCACTGCGGTGACCAGTTCGGTGTGCATCATCAGATAGGAGCCGTCGCCGACCATGACCACTACGTCACGGTTCTCCGCGCCGCGCGCGGTCTCCGCAAGCACCGCACGCTTCAGTCCCAGCCCACCGGCGATTTCGTAACCCATGCAGGAGAAGCCGTATTCCACGTGATATCCGAAGGGGTCCGAAACCCGCCACATCTTATGCAGGTCTCCGGGCAAAGATCCTGCCGCGCACACTACAACGTCGCGGGAATCCATGGCCTGGTTGGTTGCGCCGATAATGGCATTCTGGCTGACTAACGGGCTTAGCCTTTCGGCGAATGCCTCATCCACGGTCGCATCCCAACGTTGTTTCTCTTGGGCGGTGAACACCTCAAGAGCGCCTTCCACCCGATACCCGGTGAGCGCTTCGCGCAGGGCAATGAGCGCCTTGCGAGCATCCGCGACGATCGGCAGCACGGTGGCGTGCTTGTACGCATCAAGTGCGGCAACGTTGATATTTACGAACTTCGCTCCGGGGTTTTGGAAGGCCGTACGGCTGGCCGTGGTGAAGTCCTCATAACGGGTACCAATACCGATGATCAGATCGGCTTCTGCGGCCAACGCGTTGGCCGCAGAAGTACCGGTGGAACCAATGGCTCCTAGCGAATGCTTCGAGTCCCAAGGCAGGGCGCCAACGCCGGCTTGGGTATTGCCCACCGGAATTCCGGTGGCCTCAGCGAAGGCCGCAAGCTCCTCGGTCGCATAGGCATAGAGCACTCCGCCACCGGCAACGATCAACGGGCGCTTGGCAGCACGAATCAGCTGCGCAGCCTGGGCTATGTCTTCGGTTTCCGGGGCCGGGCGGCGGATCTTCCAGTCGCGTTCGGCAAAGAACTCTTCCGGGAAATCAAAGGCCTCGGCCTGGACGTCCTGCGGCAAGGAGATGGTCACCGCGCCAGTTTCGGCCGGATCGGTGAGCACGCGCAGACCGTGGTGCAGTGCGCTGGCCAACTGTTCCGGCCGGGTGACCCGGTCAAAGTACTTGGATAGCGGGCGGAAGGCATCGTTAACGGTGATGTCGTAGCCGTGCGGCATTTCCAGTTGCTGGAGTACTGGATCGGCGGCACGGGTGGCGAAGGTATCGCTGGGCAAGAGCAATACCGGCAAACGGTTAGCGGTGGCCAGCGCGGCACCGGTGAGCAGGTTGGAGGAGCCAGGCCCGATGGAGGTGGAGACCGCATAGGTGGCGCGGCGGCGGGTATGCCGGGCATAGGCCACCGCCTGATGCGACTGCGCCTGCTCGTTGCGACCTTGGTAGTACGGCATGAGGCTCGGGTCTTTGAGCTGCCATTGCTTCAGGGCCTGCCCCACCCCGGCGACATTGCCGTGGCCGAAGATGCCGAACATTCCTGGAATCAGGCGCTCTCGATAGGCAGCTCCACCGATGTTGTCCACCGTGTACTGTCGTCCCAGGAATTCTACGACCGCCTGAGCAACGGTCATTCTGCGTGTAGTCATCGAGCTTTGTCCTTCTCAGCTGCGTACAGGAGTGGTGGTGTTCAAGAGCGATGCGGCGGTGGCCACGGCGGCGGCCACATCCCCGTCCTCGGGATACAGCAGGGTCCGGCCCACGGTCAGTCCCTGTACCCCGGGCAGGGCCAGGGCATCCTGCCAGGAGGCGAACACCTTATCGGGACTGCCTGCGGGATCTCCGCCGAGCAGGACCGTGGGCAGGGTGGTGGCGGCCATAACCCGCTCCATTTCCTGGACCACGGGGATTTTCAGCCAGGTGTAGGCGCTGGTTTCGCCCAGTCCGGAGGCGATGCCCATGGACTTGATCACTGCCTCCGGGCGCAGGTCGTTGACTACCTTGCCCTCGGCCCGCTTGGAGATGAACGGTTCGACCATGGCGACCAGCTGGTGCCGAGCCAAATCGGAGACGGCATCGGCGGTGGCAGCCAGGGTTTTCACGGTGTCCGGATCCTCGTAGCTGATCCGGGTGAGCATCTTGCCGCCGTCTGCGCCCAAGGCGGCCAGGGCCGCAGCGCTATGCCCGGTGAAGCGGTCATCAATCTCGTTGACCAGGCCGGCGAGCCCGCCGCGGTTCATCGAGCCGAAAACCAGCTTGCCTTCCAGTGCGCCCAGCAGCAGCAGGTCATCGAGGATATCCGGCGAGGCCAGGACCCCATCGCAGGCGGGGTTCTGCAAGGCGATCCGCAGCCGGTCCAGCAGTTCGCGGCGGTCGGCCATGGCCGTGGCGCGCTTGCCTACGGATAGCGCCCCGCGGGCCGGGTGGTCGGCGGCGATGATGAAGTTCTGCCGGCCCAGCACCGGGCCGGCATGCTTCTGGCGCAGCGAGGCGGCGCGCTGCACCGCTGCCGGGTCTTCTAGCCGCTGGCGGGTGATGGATTCGTAGCGGCGCGGGTCTTCGCGGTCCACGTGCAGGTCGGATGCCTGTTTCATAACTAGACCAGGTCTTTCTGGGAGGCGGGTACGGTGCGGCCGCGCTCGGCCAGCAGGGCGTTCACTTCTTCTGGGTCCGGCATCGCATCGGAGCAAGCGACCTTCGAGGCCACGATCGCCCCAGCGGCATTGGCGTAGTCCAAGACCTCCTCCAGCGGCCAACCGGAGAGCAGGCCGTGGCAGAAGGCGCCGCCGAAGGAGTCGCCGGCGCCCAGTCCGTTGGCGGTCTGCACCGGAACCGGCGCGGAAACCACACGTTCGGTGCGGGTTTTGGCCATGACGCCTTCGGGGCCGAGCTTGACCACGGCGATCTGCACTCCGGCCTCCAGCAGGCGGTCGGCCTGCTCATCCGGGGTTCCTTCTCCAACGGCTACCGAGCATTCGGTATCGTTGCCGATGGCCACCGTGGCCGAGGGCAGAGCCCGGGCTACCTGCTCGCGGGCTTGCTCAACGGAGTCCCAGAACATTGGGCGGTAGTCCAAATCCAGGATGGTGAACTGCCCTGGGGCCAGCGAACCGGCCGGGCGGGCCTCGTAGGCTTCCAGCTGCGCGGTGCGCGAAGGCTCACGGCTCAAGCCGGTGACGGTGCTCCAGAAAATCTTGGAGTTCTTGACCGTGTCGAGGTCGATATCGCTGCTTTTGATATTCCAGTCCGGTGCCATCGGGAAGCGTCCGTAGAAGTACAGCGGGAAGTCATCTGGTGGCATGATGGCGCAAAAGGTGACTGGGGTCTGCAAGCTGGCATCGCGGGTGACCTGTGCGCGGTCCACGCCGTAGCGGTCCAATTCGCGTTCCAGGAACGTGCCGAAGTCGTCGTCGCCGATTTTGGTGATCACCCCGGCCGCGCGGCCGTGCCGGGCAGCTGCCACAGCGACGTTGGTGGCAGAGCCACCGAGATACTTGCTGAAGGAGTTCACGTCGGCGAGGGAAACGCCGATGTCGTTCGGGTAGACGTCAACGCTGATGCGTCCGAGGGTGAGTACGTCGTAAGTCACGCAGATCGACGTCCTTTCGAGTCAGAAGTTCAGGGATCGGCCAGCTGCCGAAGATGTGAACGGTGCCACAAGAAATACTTTGCACCATGAATCTAGCTCTGTCAAAGGTTTGTACTGACATATTTACAACATGAGTAACACTGCGAGTGGAAAACCGTGGAATTCTGCGGATATCAACCAGGCCAAGTCGACAAAAGTTTATGATCTTCTCGAGAACTATGTCCTGACGTTAAGATCTGACTAGTTTGGAATTCCTGCTCCGAAGCTGACGTTGCCGCATTCGAAGCAGGCGGAACGCTAGGCTCTTAACAAGAACCCGGACCAAGCCCAGGAGGCACCATGGCACTAGAACGCCGCCGCGCGACAATCTACGATGTCGCCCAAGCTGCCGGTGTCTCCAAATCGCTGGTATCCCTGGTGCTGCGCGGCTCCCCCAGCGTCTCCGAACCACGCCGCGCCGCGGTGCTGGCTGCCATCGAGCAGCTGGACTACCGCCCGAGCCAAGCCGCGGCCGCACTGGCCGGCGGCACCAGCCAGACCGTCGGCGTGGTGATCGACGACTACACCAACGTCTGGTTTGTCGAATTGCTTCGCGGGCTGCAAGAGGGGCTGGGCAAGGCCGGACTGCGCATCGCCGTCTCGGACCGCACGCTGAACGCGCATGTGGAGTCGGACCCGCTGGATGGATTTCTCAGCACCCGCGTCGAGGCCTTGGTCCTGGCCACCGAACCTACACCGGCCATGCGCTTCCCCTCCCAGATCCCGGTGATCGTGGCAGGTAATCGAGCAACACAGGTGACCGGAGCGGATATTTCAGCAAGCGACGACCGGTTTGGCGCACGCCGAGCCATCGAATACCTGATTTCACTGGGGCATCGGCACATCGGGCACATCGGTGGCGGCGGAGGCGCATCAAGGCTCAGGCGCAACGGATACCAAGATGCGATGAGCGCGGCGGACCTGGACGAGCGCATCGTCATCCTCACCCCGCACACCACCGAGGACAGCGGCTATCAGTGCACGAATCAGCTTCTGCGCGAAACCCCGGAAATTACCGCCATCCTGGCCGGCAATGATTCGATGGCCATGGGTGCCCTGGCCTCGGCCCGCGAGAACGGCCGCTCGGTCCCCGAGGATCTGTCAATTATCGGCTACGACAACTCGCCGCTCTCCGACACGCACCTGCTCCGCTTGACCACCGTAGACAGCCGCAACCGCGAGCTCGGCATGCACGTGGCCGAGCAGGTGCTCTCCCGGCTCGCGGACCCTGAACGCGCCGCGCAACAGGTCTCGCTGGAGCCGGCACTCGTTGAGCGCGGCACCTGCGCCCCAGTTCGCACCGCCTAGATAATCCCCGCTCAAGACCCCTTGACCGCCACTTGGATTCGCCTTTACACTTTTTTGGAGCGCTCCAAAATCCCCCTGAATAACTTCCACCCAGGAGAATCCGTGACAAAAAGCATCGGAATCGCAGTCATCGGCGCAGGCATGGCCGGCTTGTCCCACATCGCCGGCTACCGCACCGCCCCCACCCTCTACGAATCCAACCTGCCACCGCTGCGCTACGTCGCGGTGGCCGATGTGAACACCGAGCTCGCAGCCAAAGTTGCCAAGCGTTACGGCTACGAAAAGGCACTGGGCTCCTGGCAAGAGGTGGCCAACGATCCGGACATTGATGTCGTTTCGGTAGTGATTGCCAACCGCTTCCACCGCGAAGCCGTTGAAGGTCTGCTGGCCGCCGGCAAGCACGTATTGTGCGAAAAGCCGCTGGCCGACACCCTAGAAGAAGCCCAGGCCATGGCCACCGCGGCCCGCAACGCTGACTCCATTGCCCGCGTCGGATTCACCTTTCGCCGCACCCCGGGTATCGCCACGATCCGCAACCTAATCACCGATGGCACCCTGGGCAAGGTATTGCATTTTTCTGGTCGCTATTGGACCGACTACGGCCACAATCCACAGGCTCCAATGAGCTGGCGCTTCAAGGGTGAGGCCGGCTCTGGCGCACTGGCCGATGTGGGAAGCCACCTGTCCTATGTCGCCGAATTCCTGGCAGGCGACATCGTTACGGTCAGCGGCGGGCAGCTGAGCACCAGCATCACCGAACGCTTCCTGCCGGCCGGCGCCGTGACCGGACACGACCTGGTGAAACTAAGTGATAAATCGGAACCGGTGGAGAACGACGACTACGCGGCGTTCAACGTCCAGTTCGCCGAGGCCTCCGGCAGCCTGGAGGTCTCCCGTGTCGCCGCCGGCCACCCGAACTCGCTGGCCTTCGAGGTCTTTTGCGAGAAGGGCGCGGCACGCTTCAGCCAGCTGCGTCCGTCGGAAATCGAAATCATGCTCACCGAAGGACCTTCGGCAACCAACGGCTATCGCACGGTGAACCTCGGTCCGGAGCATGCTTACATCGGCGGCGGGTTGCCCATGGACGCACCAGGTGTCGGCTTTGGCCAAAACGATGCCTTCGGCTATCAGGCCCGCGCCTTCCTCGACGAGGTCTACGGCCTGGACACCGCACTTCCCACCAACGCAACATTCGACGAGGGCGTGCGCAATATGCAAATCCTGCAGGCGGTCGTTCAGTCCGCCAACAATGACGGAAAGAAGGTCACCCTGTGAAGCTCGGTGTCTACAACGCAATCCTCCACGACCGCCCACTGCCCGAAGCGCTCAAGATCATCAAAGACCTGGGACTGACCGGCATCGAGCTGAACACTGGCGGATTTTTGCCTCCGGTACACGTGCCAAACATCGATGAGATCTTGGAAAGTGACAGCGCTCGGGATGACTTCCTCGCCCAATTTGAGGGCAGTGGCGTGGAAATCTATGGGCTGAACTGCAACGGCAATCCGTTGCACCCAAACCCGGAAATCGGTGCGAAGCACGCCGAAGACCTTCGCCGGTCAATCAAGTTGGCGGCACGCCTTGGCCAGACCCGCGTCGTCACGATGTCCGGCCTGCCCGGTGGAGAACCCAACGCCTCCGGCCCAAATTGGGTGGTTAATGCCTGGAATTCGGCAGCCCTTGACCAGTTGGACTACCAATTCGGCATCGCCGCGGAATTTTGGAAAGACATTGACGCGCTGGCCATCGAGCATGGAGTTAAGGTCGCTCTAGAACTACACCCCCAAAACCTGGTGTTCAACCCTGCCAGCTTCCGCGAGCTCATCAGCAGGGCCGGCACCAGCAACATCGGCGTTGAGCTCGATGCCTCACACCTGTTCTGGCAGCAGATGGATCCGGTAGCCGTCGTCCGTGACTTGGGCGAATGGATCTTCCACGCCGCAGCCAAAGACGTGCGCATCAATGCCAATGCCGCAATCCAAGGAGTGCTGGACAACAGCTTCCGTAAGTTGCGCGAGGACGAACCGCGAACCAACCTCGGCGGGGACGAGTGGGCCAACGAATGGCCGGAAAACTCGGCCTGGGACTTCGTAGCCTTGGGCAAGGGACACGGCACCGCATTCTGGACCGAGTTCCTGCGCGCCCTGCACGAGGTGGATCCCGACATGCTCGTGAACATCGAGCATGAGGATACCGAATTGGGGGCAGTAGAAGGCCTCGAAGTGGCTGCCAACGTGCTGCTCGAAGCCGATGCTGCGCTGAGGTCTTCGCTGGCTACCCGCTAGCAAACTGGCTCAACAACTAGCGAAGCCCGGAATTCACGAAAATGAATTCCGGGCTTCGCTTGTGCGTTGCTAAAGTTCGTCGAGCGGCCTCTAGACAGTGCGGACGACTGCTTCGTAGTCGAAGCGGTCCTTTGGTGCACCGATTTCGCCTTCGGCTGGTTGGCCGATATTCAGGACCAAGAAGCTCTTCTGGTCGCCTTCTGGGAAGAAGGAAGCATCAATGGCGGAGAAGTCTGCACCGGTCATGGGACCAACGGCGAAGCCCAGACTGCGTGCAGCCAGGATGAAGTAGCCTGCCTGCAGGTGGGCGTTGTTGTTGCCGGTGGAGGCAGTGAAGTCGGCATCGGCGTCGTACATGGCCTTGGGTGCGTTGTAGCCTGGCAGGAAGTTATCCCACTGCTCGTGCCATGCGGTGTCATAGCTGAGGATTGCCACCAGCGGAGCTGCGGCAGTCTTGGCCCTGTTGCCATGCGACAGCGCGTCGACCAGGTTTGCGCGTGCCGCGTCGGACCGTACGTAGGTCACGCGCAGCGGCTGGGAGTTGAAGGCAGTTGGGCCGAACTTGGCCAGCTCGTAGATCTCCTGGGCCTGTGCCTCGGTGACCTCGCCGGCGAAGGCGTTGGCGGTGCGTGAGTCGCCAAAGATGGAGTTGATCGCGCCGGAGCCGATCTGGGTTTCGTCAGATGCAATAGTCATACTCATACCTTTCGGATCGGCCCGCGGCCACTGGATTGGGCCACTGCCGGACTCGGTCTTCTTCTACCGATATCCAACTAAGAACAGCTTCGCCTCATTCCAATTTTTAGCGTGTTTTATGCAACATGGAGAACAGCGGCAAGCCTGAACCACCGCTTCCGGGCCAGCATCGGCCGAACCTAAGCAGGCCTTAAAAACTAGTTGAGATCACTCAATTCCCAGGACCGGCCCAGCGGCGATGCAGCTTGGCACAGCCGAGCGCACACAGCGCGATGGCTGCACCAAAGTAGGATACCGCCATCGATTCGCCGCTGATCTGGCCTACCCAGCCCAGCCCCAATGCACCCAGTGCAGTCAGTGCGTAGCCCAGCACCCAAAAGGCTGAGCTGGCGCTGCCTCGATGTCGCGGCTCAATGCGGCGCAACACGATCCCCAGGCCTACCGGGAACAATGCACCGTGGCTCAGTCCCGCAACGATCAAGCCGGCAAGATACACCGCCATCGCCAAGCTTCCGCCAAGTCTTGGTGCTAGAGCTATCAGCACCGCACCAATCGCCAAGCCGGCATACCCTAGATGAATTTTTTCGCTCACCAGCTTCCCTCCGGCCTTCTGGCCCACCGCCGTGGCGACAAAAATCAATGATCCGATGAGCCCCAGCAATCGCAGGTCCGTAATGCCGAAGGCACGGACCACCAAAATGGAAGTCATCGCGGTGCAACCGCCCATCACCGCGAAGCCCAAGGTCATCAGCCCGCCCATGCAGAAGTCGCGCAATGCGAAGCGTGGCACCAGCGGAAGGCTGAGTTTCAATCCGTGTCCGCGGTGCATCACGCTGTCCGGGGTCATGGCAAGCAATACGATGCACAGACCTGAAAGTACTGCGTGAACGCTGAAAGCCGTCATTGGCATGGATGGGAAGAAAAAGGTCAGAAATGCAGCCAGGGCTGGTCCGCTGCCCAGACCCACCATATTGGCCACGCTGGAAATGCTGGCACCGCGTCCGGAGCTGGAGACCAGATCAGTCAGATAGGCGGTCGCCGTTCCAGTGACCAGCCCGGCACACACCCCGGAAAGGGCGCGGGCAATGAACAGCATGGGTGCCTCGGCGGCCACTGCATAGAGTATTCCGCTGGCGGCCGAAGCGAGAAGCCCCAGGATCATGACGAGTTTTCGGCCAATGGCATCAGATAGGGAACCGAAGATGCACAATACCGCGAGCACCACGATGGCGTATATCGCAAAAAGTTGCGTTGAGGCGGCGGTGCTTAGGCCATATTCATCCTGAAGCATCGGATACAACGCGGTGGGCATCGTGGTACCGCACATGGCGACCGCATAGGTCCCCAAAACGACGATTAAGGGCCAGCCGCGGATTCGGCTTGGTTTTGTGCGCAGGACCATGCCAAGACCTCGCTCCTATGTTGCGTAACAACCCGAGCCTAGATAAGTCCTAATGTCCTGTCAATGTTTTTCATTATTGTTGCTGATTAAACCGCGCTAAATCAGCAGCCCCAATCAGTCCGGCCACCGGGCCCAATTCCGCCTGGCTGATCTTCGCAAAGGGACGGTATCCCCTGCCAGGCAGGGTGCGGCGATAGGTCTCCTCCGCCGTGGAAACCAGTTGCTTCGACGCAGCACCCAAACCGCCACCGATAACGACGGTTCCCGGGTCCAGAACCGAGACCAGATTCGAGATGCCCAGACCAAGCCATTCGCCCATATCCGCAATGAGATCGGCACAGGCCGGGTCGCCCTCTGCAGCAAGTCGAGTTACCTCCGCGCCGGTGACGGCCTCCGGGTCATCCCCCACGGCCTCGCGCAGCCGGAAGGCCACCGGCGATTTGCTGCGCACAAGTTCGGCTCCTTCTCGGCCCAAGGCATTGCCAGAAGCGTATTGCTCCCAGCAGCCGCGGTTGCCGCAGGCGCACCGATGGCCGCCGGGAACGATCACCTGGTGCCCGAATTCTCCAGCAATGCCGGACTTGCCTCGGTGGATCTGCCCTCCGAGGATCACCGCCCCGCCGATTCCCGTTCCGAGAGTCAGGCACACCATATCGCTCTCACCACGGCCCGCGCCGAAACGGTGCTCGGCCCAGCCGGCAGCGTCAGCGTCATTTACCAGAGTCACCTCGTGTCCAACGAGCTTCATCAGACGGTCGCGCACCGGTTCATTTCGCCAGGACAGGTGAGGGCTGAACAGCACATTCTGCCCCTTGCGGTCCATCCAGCCAGCAGCGCCAATACCCACAGGCAACTCTTCGCTGCCCTCCGAGAGCTCGCGAATCATCTCAGCCAGGGCACGTTCTGTCCCCGCCACATCGTGGTCGGGTGTCTCGCGGCGGATCTGACCGAAGGCGTTCCCCTCTTCGTCGACGAGGGCTGCAAGGATTTTGGTGCCACCGATGTCAACGCCGATGGAAAGATTTGCTGGACTCACAGTCATCCAGCTTAGACCCTCGCAAAGCGCCGACAGTTCCAATGCGCTGCTGGTGCCTAGGACTGTTCACGCGCAGGCGTGACCTTCCACGCGTTGCCCACCATCTGGCATCCCTGCGAATTCAGGACTCATGCAGGCTATTTACCGCCAGCTACGATTCTTTTCGACCCGCCCCCGCCAAGCGGGCTGCTCCCGAACGATTCAGGGTCTAAATTCCGAGTTAAATGATTGGCTACAAGGTAGCATCCGCTCGCGAGATGTCGCAGTCCGGGAAGACACCCAACGGCTATGGGCTGAATTGGGGTTTGTACCATTTCCGAGATTTCCCTCGCTTACCATGCCGACTGCTCATAGTGCGGAAAACGTCGAGCGGAACGTGGCCGCACCAGGTTCGAATTCGTGCAGCATGCACCGGAAGGATCCGTCCCAGGGCCTCCATAGGAAATCGGTTCACTGCGCCCATCGACCAAGGAATTCAATGCATTGCTTGTTTCCATGGGAACGCCCGAATTCAATGCCCTCGGGGTCCGCTGGTAGACCATCTTCGCTGCCGCGGGCATCATCGCCCGCGCAAGTGCGGCCGGAGAATAGTTGGAGCACAAATGAAAGTGCTCGCAAACCGGGGTTTGCGAGCACTATCCGCTGATGGTTATTTCTCGTCATCGAGCACTTCGTCGACGCTGGGGGCAGGTTCAGCCGTTTCCTCAGTGTTCCGCGGTTTTGGCAACTCTGGGTACAGGCATCTCGATGGCCCCCGTCTGGATCTGCTCGAATTCTTCCGGCGTGACCACGGGGATCTCGTAACCCTCTTTGTCGATGAGCTTTCCACCTTCATAGTGGTCTCCCTCTATCAGCCCGCAGATTTCTTCGCGCTTCACCATGCGCGGCGGGGCGGCGGAGAACACCGAAGAGTTCTTCGAATTCCCGAATTTCAGTTCGTTGAATAGCAGGTTCAACAGCACCGCCATGATCGCGGCCGAAGAGATCCCCGAGTGGAAGATCGTTTCGAACCAGCTTGGGAAGCTCGCATAGAAGTCAGGTTTGACGATCGGGACGCAGCCAAAGGAGATCGATGCTGCCACGATGACTAGGTTCATCCCGTCATATTTGATCTTGGACAGGGTTCGAATTCCGGAGGCGGCCACGGTGCCGAAGAGCACGATTCCGGCACCGCCGAGCACCGGGGTGGGAATCGCGGCGACCACACGCCCCAGGATCGGCAGCAGGCCGAGCACCACCAGAATGCCGCCGCCGGCCGCGACCACGAAGCGGCTGGTGATCCCGGTGATGGCCACCAAACCGACATTCTGCGCGAAGGCCGACTGCGTGAAGGTGTTGAACAACGGAGCCACGGCAGAGGAGGCCATATCGGCACGCAGCCCGTCGGCAATGCGCTTTGAATCCACCCGGGATCCGGCGATCTCACCGACTGCCAGAATATCGGCGGTGGTTTCGGTCAGGATAACCAGGACCACGATGGTCATGGAAATGATTCCGCCCAGCTCAAAGACCGGCATGCCAAAGGCCAGCGGCTGCGGGAAGGCGAAGACCGAGCCGGTACCGACCGCGGAGAAATCTGCCATCCCGAGCAGGGCCGCGGCCACGGTGCCGAAGACGATAGCCAAAAGAATCGACATCCGCGAAATTGCGGCGTTGCCGACCTTGGAAAGCAGCAGCACGGCTAGCAGCGTACCGGCGGCGAGCCCGATGTTCGGCAAGGAACCGTAATCGGGAGCCTCGGCACTTCCTCCCATGGCCCAGTTCGCCGCGACCGGAGTCAGCGAGATGCCGATCATCGTAATGACCACCCCGGTGACCACCGGCGGGAAGTACCTAATCACCCGCGCGAAGAACGGCGCGATGAGGAACCCGATGAGCGCGGCAACGAGAACCGCGCCGAAGACGGCCTGGATGCCTCCTCCCCCGTTGACGATGGCAACCATCGTGGCGACCGAGGCAAAGGAGGTTCCCTGGACCAGCGGCAGCTGAGCTCCGAAGAAGGGAATTCCTACAGTCTGCAAGATAGTTGCCAGCCCGCCAATGAACAGGCAGCTGGCCACGAGCAATCCGACTTCCTCGCTGCTCAACCCCGCCGCACCGCCGATGATCAAGGGCGGGGCGATGATTCCCCCGTACATGGTCAGGACATGCTGAAGCCCGTAGGCCAGTGACTTGCCAAATGGTAATTTAGCGTCCTCTGGCCGTAATGCTTTGATAGATTCATCAGGTGTAGCACTCAAGGCTGACCTCCTACGTCAGTCGCTGCCATAAAGGGTGTGCCGGTGTGTCCGCACCGGCACACCCTTTTCACATCGGGTTAGATAAATGCAGGGATATTGGCCCACACCGGATGGTTGACCTCGGTTCCCTCGCGGGAGAGGGTAGCTTCGATCAGCCCATAGGGCCGATCTGCGGCAAAGAACACTTCATTTGGGTTGTCCTGGCCGAAGACTTCCAGGTCCACCAGGAAGTGGTGCTTGTTCGGCAGGGACATCTTGATCTCCGCAATTTCCGGATGCGCCTCAAGAACCGCTTGGCCCATGTTGTACATGCTCTGCTGCAGCGCGTACGAGTGGGTCTGCGCAAACTGGGTGAGCATCAGCGAACGCACCGAGCTGTACACGGCGTCGTAGTCGATGCCGGCCGCCACGGCCTCCGGGTTATAGCGCCAGCGGGCGGTGACATCGGTGGCCAGGATGCGGTCGGTGGTTTCCTTCAGCGTCGTGTACCGATCAACCGGGAATCCGTGGAACTCGCTGCCCGTGGACTTCAGGACGGTGAGGCCTTCCAGCCCCGCGACGATGCTCTTTTCTCCGTCGGACCCGATTTCCAGGACGGCCGTGCGAATTTCGGACTTGTTCTGCGAGAAGGCGTGGTCGTGATCGTTGATGCGGTCCCAGAAGAACTGCTGCGCCGCCCATCGGCCACCGGTGATCCAGTCGAATTCGCCGGTGAAATGATTTCCCAGCTGAACCAGGAAGTCTTCGATGGCCCCCACGCCGTTGCGGGCCAATCCGTAGACGGTGTTCTTCTGGGTGTCGGTGGGTACGACTCGGGCGTTGTCTCCGTCGATGTGGGCGGCCGTGAAGTCGCCGTGCAGCTGGCTGGTGACGTTCAGATCCTGGATCTGGTGGCGATCGGTGTCGCGGGTGATTTTTACCAGGCGGACCTCGGCCTTGCCATACTGGTTGGATCCAAGCACGATCTTGGTTCCTGCTGGGGCATTGATTTCGGTAGTCATGGTTCTAACTTCCTCGGTACGTGGAATATGCAAACGGGCTGATAAGAAGAGGTACGTGGTAATGCTGGTCGACTTCATTGACGTAAAAGTCGATGCTTACCGCGGGGAAGAAGCTTTCCGTTCCCTGCTTCCCGAAGTAGTCGCCGGTTTCGAAGGAAATCCGGTAGCGTCCTGCTTCAACCTGAGCCGGCCCCAGAGTCTTGATGCGGCCGTCCGCATCGGTGAGTCCGGATCCGATTTCTTGCCAGCCGGATGCCCTGTTGGCTTCCAGCGTGGCCTTGACACCGGAGGCAGGCCTCCCGGTCCCGGTGTCGAGAATGTGGGTGGTGATGTGACTGCGTGCTGCGGTCGATTCATCCATGAAGTACTCCTTAGCTCAAGGGTTGGCTTTAGCCTCTGACCGCGCTGGACATGCGGAGCAGCGCAATCGCACGCAACTGCTCGGCTACTTCGCGCAATTCGGTGTCCTGGTCATTGCCGAGGCGGCGTTCGCATTCGGCGAGGATTTCATTGCTGCTCCGCCCCGCGGCACGGATGAGGAAAACCCTGTTGAAGCGGGCTTCATAGCGGCGGTTGGCTTCGGCCAGACGGGAGGTGACATCGTCATCGAGCCGCAGGCTTGCTTGCTCGCCCCGGGAGAGCGAGGCTTCGGCGGAATCTCCCTGGGCTCGTTCGCCGATGCGGGGGTGATGCGCCAGCGCCGCAGCGATTTCTGACTCGCCAAAGGGCGCGGCACTGCGTTGGGCTGCGGCCGTTAGCGCAGCACTGTCTGCATAGGGGCGTGCGGCCACAAGCTCGTTGATCCAACGTTCCACATCGAGGCATGGCCGCAAGACGGCGGCAGCGTCTGCCTCGGGTAAGTTGTTAAAAACATGCAGGTCCATCGGGTGATCAGCTCTTTTCTTACACCACGATCCGATGGCTGAACACCCTTACCACCGATGGTTCTATCGGCTTCGACTCGATGTTTTTGGATCGTGGAATCTTCGTTCCACTACTGTAAGCCAACTCACACTACCTCCGTCAAGTGGTTTTCGAGGGAAATTTTTTGAAGTGTGATTTATTGTCGGAAATTTCGGTCGCAGGGAAGTTTTTAGGCCGATCCCCTTGCCAGGAGCCGCGCTCGCCCGACATACTGTTTTCGTAGGACAAAAATAAACTTCCGTATTACGGAATCAACTTATCGCAAAAGGAGGGTCGCCATGACCGCCAACCAGTCGGCAAGCATCAACTACTCACCTAAGGAAGCGCGGGTCCTCTCGGCGACCGCGGCGCTCCAGACGGGCATGTTCCAGCCAATCGAGAATCTGGACCCTGACATGTCCCCGCGGGCACGCATCAACACTTCGGCACCGAGCTTCCTGGACCGCCTGCTGCGCAGAAACTAGTTCGCCGACCCCTAGGGGTGCAAAACTTCATAAAGGCCATGTTCCGGAGGCGCCGAGCATGGCCTTTATGTTCTTAAATGGCCCACGTCAAACGGACGTGGGGCTCAAGGGAGGCATCGAAAGATCATTGCGCTGCGTGCTTGGCGCCAGGATCGTTCCACGAACCCGCTTCGGCGCGAGCTTCAACCATGAAGAGAAGTGCTGCCCGCGAGGATCTACTTGAGCACCAGCTGCGCCAAGACCGGAAGCGCGATTGCCGACAGGGCGCAGGTAATGACGATGGCCAGCGCCGTCGGCTCACCGTCGCCGGTGTCATTGTGAGCCATGATGTAGGCCGTGGCGGAGGTCGGCATAGCTGCCATAAGCACCGCGGTGTTGAACCACATCGATTCGAGATCCGGCGCGAAAATCCAGAGCATCGAAACGGTCAGCAGAGGCAATGCCGCCAGCTTGCCAACCACCATGACCAGCATGGTTCGCTTGGCTCCACGCACCTTGGTATGCGCCGTCCCCGCCCGCCGGTCCAGGGTGCGCTGAACGGTGCGCCGCAAGGATAGACCGATTACGAACAAGGCTCCGGGGGCTGCCGCGGCGGCAATGAGGTCTACGGTGTCATCAAGCGGTTTTGGAATGGGGATCCCCCACATCACCACTGCTCCGCCAAACACCATGGCCCAGGTAACCGGGCTATAAAGCAGTGCATTGCGAACCGTCAACGCGATCCGGCGACCGCTGGGCTTATGCCTGTTTCCCGGGCCTGCCGGCATCATCAGCTGGGCCAAGATGGGAAAACCCACCATAAAAATAACGTTGTGGACCAGCTGCCCCATGCCTGCGGCGAGACCGGCCTGGCTGCCGAGCACCCCGAGAACTACCGGAATTCCCAGATAGGAGACGTTGCCAAAGCTGGTGCTGAGCATGCCAGCCAGGCTCCGCCCGCGCTCTACGCGCAACACATAGCGGAAAAGGACCCAACAGATGAGGGCGAATGCCAACGTCGAGGCGATGCTGACCCACAGGAAATCGAACGGAACTCCCCGACTAACATCGGCCCGGGCAACCACCTTGTACAGCAATGCAGGCAGTGCCACGTAAAAGACAAAAACGTTCAGAGCCGGTTCCACGCTGGGCGGGAATTTCGGTGAATAACTGACCGCGTAGCCAATGAGCATCACGAAGAACAGCGGCAGGACACCGAACAGCACGTCGAGGAACACAAGACTCCTTCAAAGTTCATTTTTGAGTCTTTCCAAGCCTAGTTGTCCTTCCCGCGGCAACCTGCATCGGCTTCGCTGGACCTGCCGAACTTCAGGCATGCTCCGGCGGATTCACATACGCGGCTGCCATGGCACCTGCGACTAGGCTAGATGCCAAAAGGAGTTAATATGCCATCTGCAAACATGCCGACGTCCAGCATCCTGATCACCGGAGCCGGCACCGGCATAGGTCGGGCCACCGCACGGCTGCTACTAGCCCAAGGCTGGAATGTGGTCTTGGCCGGACGCACCGAACAGACACTGCAGGAAGCAGCACAAGGCCACGGCAACGCTCTAGTGGTCCAAGCCGATGTCTCCTCCGCCGAAGAGGTTCGATGCCTATTTGCGAAGGCGACCGAGCATTTTGGTCGTCTCGATACGCTATTCAACAATGCCGGAACGTTCGGTCCCGCAGTCTCCATCGATGAGCTAAGCGCGGAGGACTGGGAGAAAGTCTGCCAGGTGAACCTGACCGGAGCGATGAATTGTGCCCGCGAAGCTTTTAAGCATATGAAGCTGCATGGCGGCGGAAGAATTATCAACAATGGATCAATTTCCGCTCAAGTGCCCCGACCACGGTCGGTGGCCTATGCAGTTACCAAGCACGCCATCACGGGGCTGACTAAGTCCATTGAACTCGATGGCCGCCCGTTTGGCATCTGCGCTTCACAGATCGACATCGGCAACACTGCTAGCGACATCATGGACGAACTCGGCACCTCGCAAGGAGCCTTGCAAGCCGACGGCTCGCGCAAGGTTGAGCCAACATTCGACCTGCAACAGGCAGCGCAAGCCGTAGCCTTCCTGGCTAACAGCCCACTCACCGTCTCCGTCAATCAGCTCACCATTACCGCTGCAGGGATGCCCTATATTGGCCGCGGTTAGTTCGCTTTGCGCGCGGAGTTCAGCTGGTGGCTATAGTGGGACGAACCATTTAGAGTCCAAATTCAGGCAAGTGAGAAGATGAGCGCCGAACCGTCAGCAATGCAAGTGAGCTATCCGGAGAATTGCGGTAATGCCCCACGGCATCTGGTGATTCAGGAAGTGATCGTGGCGCTGCACGGGCGAGATCTGGATCATCTCAGGCTGTGGCTCACCGAGGACATTGAATGGGAAATAGTTGGCTTTGAAACGCTGCACGGGATCGACGCGCTCTGTAGCTGGGTAATGATTTCAGGAGATACGAAATCACTCGAATTCAAAAGCGTGCTCACTCACGGTCGCGAAGGAAGCACCGATGGAAATATCACCAACGGTCAGGATATCTCCGCGGCTTTTAGCCATGTGCTGCGCTTTACCGGAGCAGCGAAAACCGCACGGATCAAGTCCGCGCGCAGTTATCTGGTGTCGAAGCCAATTTAGAAGTACTCGGCCAAGAGCGATTCAAGCTTTGCAAACGCGGAATTCCAGGCCTTTTGGCTGCTCTCGATGACTTCATGTGGCAATGGGCCCTGCGTCAAGGTCACATAGGTCTGGCCGGCAAATTCCTTGAAGTCCAGCTTGGTGTGAATGACCAGATCCAGCGTCATCTCATGCGGACCATCGGCGCTGGCCAGGCATACCTGTTCGTCAAAGATCGTGACCACTGCCTTGAGCGGCACCTGAGCTTCCGGGTTATCGCTTTGTGCCATGGTCAGCTCATGGCGTCCCCCGACCTTCGGCTCGAGAATTACCGAGCCCTCCTGCACCGTCCAGCCATGCGGTCCCCACCACTGCGTAATAATCTCCGGTTCGACGAATGCGGCCCAGACCGCAGCACGAGGAGCGGCGAATTGCCGGGACAAGACAAGTTCATTCATTTCCTGCATACTCGGATTTTACCGTGCTCTCGGCGGGGAATCTAAAGCCGGCTATTTGGGGCGACGGGATTCCATGCGGCTAGCGGTATATACGGTTAGCTCATCGGCCTGAGTTCCGGCGGCCTCGTGGGCGCGCAGCACCATCATGGCGCGGTCCCATTTAATGCGTTCGCGTGGGCTGGTCATGATCGAGCGTTCGGCCGGGCCGAAAATACTCAACCCCAAATACTTCAGGCGCCATCGGGCACGATATCCAAGACTCAAGCCGGTGGTGTCGCTGATGATGGGCAGTGGTGACTCGTCCATGGGGAAACCTCAATTTGTCAGGGCGCCGGAGCCAATTGCGTCCGTGACTTAAGCCTACTCCAATAGTTGGTGCACCAACTATATCCTTAATCACTCGGCGGGCGCCGCGATTCCCGCATCCACCACATCGCCCAGAATCTCGCACAATTCAACGACTTTTTGCTCGCTTAAGTTCAGCCGACTCAGCATCTCATGGGGAATATCCAACGCCTGCTCACGCAGCATTTCCCCCTTCTGCGTAGTCTCAATCAAGATCGCGCGTTCATCGCGCGGATTCTTTCTGCGCTCGAGCAATCCGGCTTTTTCAAGGCGCTTGACCAGCGGGGAGAGCGTCCCGGGATCCAGATGCAGCTTTTCGCTGAGCTCCCGCGCACCGATTGGAGCAGATTCCCACAGGGCCAGCATCACCAGGTATTGCGGGTGGGTCAGCCCCAATGGGTCGAGCACCGGCTTATAAGCTGAAATCACCGATCGTGAGGCGACGGCCAGTCCAAAACACAACTGCCGCTCAAGCTTGAGCAGATCATCACGACGAAGATTGGAGCTGTCCACGATGTTTTGTTCTCCTTGGGGTTCATGCCGGTACCGACACTAAGATCGTACGCCAGCATCCTGAGTCGGGGCTTGGCGGCAGAGCGCCACAGGCGTTAGCCTCAACATCTCGGCAAAGAAGAATTCAAGGAGACCTAGGTGAACCCAGAACTGCGTGCTAGCCGCTCACGATTCACCCGATGGGTAGCCACCCTTGCCCCGTCGGTATTCTCCAGCGTGATGGCCACCGGCATCGTAGGCATGGGTCTGCTGCTTTCCGGGTTCTCCGCCCTCGGCCAGGCTTTCTGCATCCTGGCCGGTATCATGTTCCTCGGACTACTCACGGTGCTGGTCCTGCGCGTCGTGCGCTATCCGACGGCGGTGCAAATTGATGCGCTGAACCCGGCCCTTGGTTTTGGGTTCTTCACCGTGGTCGCAGCCTCGAATGTCCTAGCCCTCGCACTGGCGGTTTTGAAGCTCCCGGGCGCCGCACTGACCGCGCTGATATTCGGGACGCTCATTTGGCTGATCACCACCTACGCGATTCCCGCCGGGCTGGTGCTGCATGAACGTCCGGAACCGGCACTGACCCACGCAAATGGGTCGTGGTTCCTCTGGGTGGTGGCCACCCAATCCGTTGCCGGCGGATTAGCGCATCATACAAGCTTCGGCGCCTGGGCCGCCATGCTTGCCTTAGCTATCTGGCTGCTAGGCTGCGCGCTCTATCTGCTGACCGCTACCCTCGTGACGGTGCGCATGATCCGCTATCCGAACCGCGCCGAGACGCTTTCACCGACGTATTGGATCTTCATGGGGTCCACCGCGATCAGCGTATTGACCGGTTCGCAACTACTCGGCTTGGCAAACCGCGGTGAGATTCCGAACTGGCTGCAAGCAAATATCGCCTTTACCACCTTGGCGTTGCTCGCCATAGGGTTGTGGTTCATCCCCCTGCTGCTGGTCTTCGGAATCTGGCGGCACATCATCCACCGCCACCCGCTGAGCTATGAAACCAGCCTTTGGGCGATTGTCTTCCCGCTGGGCATGCTCGCCACCGCATGTCTTTCCCTGGGATCAATACCGGATTTCTCGGCTCTCTTTACGCTGGGGCAGATAGTGATTTGGGTGGCCGTGGCCAGCTGGGTGGGAACCATCGCCCTATGGGTGGCACGAATCAGGCATCCTGCCTAGTCTTAGGTTATGAGCAACCTTGAACAGGCACCGGCGGAAATCGACTGCAGCAACCTCGATGCACGCTCAGAGGTTCAGGCGCTGGAGCCCCGCCCAGTCCCCCTCGGTGGCCCGCGAGCCATGACGGTCTCCCGGACTCTTCCGCAGAAACAGCGCAGCCTGATCGGCGCGTGGTGCTTCCTCGACCACTACGGACCGGACGACGTAGCGCTCACCGGCGGGATGAACGTTCCACGGCATCCGCACACCGGACTGCAGACCGTCTCCTGGCTTTTCTCCGGCGAAATCGAACACATCGACTCGGCCGGGCATAAGGCCAAAGTGCGCCCCGGTGAATTGAACCTCATGACCGCTGGATACGGAATCACGCATTCCGAAATGCTCTGCGAAGAAACCACGATCTTGCACGGAGCCCAGCTATGGACCGCCCTGCCTGACCGGGTGCGCAATATGGAACCAACCTTCGAAAATTACCGTCCCGAACCGATATACGGCCAAGGATGGATGCTCAACGTTTTCCTCGGCACTCTCGCGATTGGCGAGCAGAGCCTCACCTCCCCGGTGAAGACGCATACCGAACTCAGCGGGGCCGAACTGCATCTGGACCCGCATACCGAGGTCGAAATCGTGGTCCCCGCACATCACGAACACGGTGTACTCGTTGATCAGGGCCGCCCGACGGTCAACGGCAAACCACTTGAGCACCGCGAACTGGGCTTCGTCCGGGCCGGATGCACCACGCTGCGCATCACTGCCGGCGAGCAGCCGGTCCGCGCTTTGCTGATCGGCGGAGAGCCGCTTAAAGAGGAGATCCTCATGTGGTGGAACTTCGTGGGACGCAGCCATGAAGAAGTCCTCGCATTCCGCGCGCAGTACCAAGCGGAAATCGGCGCCGAACCAGGAGACAGCTCGGAGGACCGCTTTGGCCCATTCCCGGAAAACACTCCCGCGCCATTGCCGGCGCCGGCGCTACCTACCGTCCGACTACGTACACGAGTTAACCCCTCCTAGAAAGCGGCCACCAAATGAGCGAAATCACACCTGTTTTCCTGCCCGAACGTCGGCGATATGCACTGGACGATGATGGAAAGGTCATTGGCGCAACCCACTTTCGAGAATTCACCGGTTCCGCTGGCACCGAGCGGATCTTTTTCCACACGACCGTGGACGAAGAATACGGCGGACAAGGACTGGCCAGTGTGCTGGTGAAATTCGCGTTGGACAACACCATCGCCGGTGGAGCCAAGATCGTGGCAGTTTGCCCGTACGTCAAGGCCTATGTCGCTAAGCACGCCGAATACCAGCCACACCTCGTCGCGACGACCCCAGAGCACCTGAAAGTCCTGCCACGCGCCTAGCTGCGCAGCTCAAGACCCTGCTTGTCCAGGGCTTCACGGAGGATGCGCAGCGCTTTTGGTCCGACGCCATGCAACCGAAGCAGCGCTTTCTCGCCGGTTTCGCCCGCTTGTTCGAGGCTCGTGATACCAGCGCTTAGCAGCGCCCTGGTGGCCGGTGCGCCGATGGCTGGGAGCTCAGTTTCCATACGCCTGGGCTACTTAGGGCCAGCCGCCGCCGGGGATTCGATCCGCGGCGTAACGACCAGCAGTACGATGATCAGGAACAACGAGAAGGCGAAGACCGCGGCGAAGCCCAGCCCCACTGCCACCGTGGCGAAGATGACCCCGCCAAGCGCGGTCACTCCCGCGTTGCCCAGCGCATCCGCCATGGTCATCGCCGAGGAGTTGAATCCTTGTTCCTGCTTGCCGGAGAGGGCCAGCATATTCACGTTTTGGCGTGGGAAGATCATTCCCATTCCAAATCCGCCTATCGCCCAACCAACCACGATGATGGCCACCGGCGGGTGGAACAACGCGGCATAAAGCGCGGTGGAGATGCCAAACGCCCCGGCCAGGGCGCCGATTCCGATGCATGCGGAATTGCTTAAACGTTCACCGGCTTTCCCCTGCAGCCACGAGCCCAGGGCCCAGGACAATGCGGAGGCGGTGAGCACCAGACCCGCGCGGTCCGGAGGCAGAAAATAGTCTTCGCGCAGCAAATACGGCAGGTAGACCTCTGTGCCGAAAAATGCTCCAGCCACCAGCGATCGGGTCAGCACCGTGGCTGGCATTCCACGCCGGGCGCTGAAGGTCCCTACGGGCAGCAGCGGCCGGATCGCTAACAGGGCGAGCGCCAACGCTGACAGCAGGGCGACGACGGAGGGCCACCCATTGTCCATGAGCCCAAGCAGGTTCATGGCGATCACCGAAGCCCCGGTGAACCCCGCGAGCAGTAGCCGCTTGATGGAGACCGGACCGAGGGTTGCATCGCGTGCAGAATCCATGCGATGCAGGGTCGGGATGACCGCCACGATCGCGAAGGCGATGAAGATCAGCACCCCAAGGAATACCCAACGCCAACCGAGGTATGTGGCGATCAGGCCCGCAATCCACGGTCCGAGCAACGCCGGGATCACCCCGGCGGCGGCGAAAAGTGCGAAAATTTTGCTGTGCAATTTTGCCGGATATGCCCGAGCGATCAGCACAAAGATTGCCACGGTCACGGCGCCGCCACCGATGCCTTGCAAAATTCTTCCGAGGATCAGCACCTGCATATCCGCCGCGGTGCCGCAGATAAGCAGGCCGCCGGCAAAAATAGCCACGGAAGCGTACAGCGGAATCTTCGGGCCTCTTCGGTCCGAAACCTCTCCCGCAGCAACCATGCCAAGCATCGCGCTGGCAATCGGTGCGGCAAAGGCCAGCGCGAAGTACTTCTGTCCATCGAGCAGCTCACTGACCAGCGGCATGATCGTGGAAACCGCCAACGCTTCGAAACCCACCGAGAAGACCAGGACGAACATGCCCAGGGTGGTCGCCAAATATTTGGCGGCATAGATCGACTCAACCGTTGCGGAATCTACCGCAGAGTCACGTGGTGATGGCATGCGGCCATTCTTTCATTGAACGTCTCGGACGCCGATTCGGCACCGATGGTTAGTGGATGCACCGCATGGCTTTGTAAGCTGAACCCATGCTTAACGAAGATACGCGTCGCCGACTGGTCAAGATCACCGCGCTCTGCCTAGCGCTGATGGTGGGAGCTACCGGGATACTCTCCAGCGGTGTTCTTGGCCTTTTCTAGGCAGCCAGCCCCAGGTGCGGCGCGAATGGACGGCGCTTTCAGCACTATCAACGGCACGCAGCGATGCACGGAGAACGCAGCTGAACCAAGGGGCAGGGCCAAGAAATCTTGCGGATTTCTGGACCCTTCCCTGTGCCGTAGGCCTGCCTCGGCAGGCTAGCCGTCGTTCTGCATGTTGCTGAAGCGCGAATAGTGGCCCTGGAACGCCACGGTGATGGTCTTGGTGGGGCCGGCACGGTGCTTTGCGATGATCACGTCGGCTTCACCCGGACGGTTTTCCTTGTCGTAGACATCGTCACGGTGCAGCAGGATTACCATATCGGCGTCCTGCTCGATCGATCCCGATTCACGAAGGTCCGAGATCATAGGCTTCTTGTCGGTGCGCTGCTCGGAACCACGGTTCAGCTGCGAGAGGGCAACCAGCGGAACATCGAGTTCCTTGGCCAGCAGCTTGAGGTTACGCGAGAACTCGGACACTTCCTGCTGGCGCGATTCCACGCGCTTGCCCGAGCTCATCAGCTGCAGGTAGTCGAGGATGATCATGCGCAGCTCGTTGCGCTGCTTCAGCCGTCGGCACTTGGCGCGGATTTCCATCATGGACATATTCGGCGAATCGTCGATGAACAGCGGAGCTTCGTTCAAGCGACCCATCGTGGTCGCAATCTTCGTCCATTGTGCGTCTTCCACCGAACCCTTGCGCAGATCCTGCAGCTGGATGGATGCTTCTGCCGAGAGCAGGCGCATCGCAATTTCGTTGCGGCCCATTTCCAGCGAGAAGAAGACGGTGGCCATGTTGTTCTTAATTGCCGCGGAACGGGCGAAGTCCAGGGCGAAGGTCGACTTACCCACTGCGGGGCGGGCGGCGATGATGATCATCTGACCACCCTTCAACCCCTGGGTCAGTTCGTCGAATTCGTAGAACCCGGTTGGCACGCCGGTAATTCCGTCGCCGGCGTTCGCCGCATTCTCGATCTCATCGACGGTTCCCTCGATGATGTCGCTCAGGCGCACGTAGTCTTCGCTGTTGCGGTTCTCGGCGACCTTGTACACCTCGGCCTGCGCCTCGTTGACGATCGCGTCAACCTCACCATCGGGCGAATAGCCCATCTGGACGATCCGGGTCCCGGCATCGACCAGGCGGCGCAATACGGCGCGTTCGCGCACGATTTCGGCGTAGTAGCCGGCGTTCGCGGCGGTGGGCACCTGCTGGATGAGGTTGTGCAGATAGGCGGCGCCACCCACGCGGGCGATCTCGCTGCGCTTGGTGAGCAGATCGGAGACCGTCACGGCATCGGCTGGTTCGCCTCGTCCGTAGAGATCGATGATTGCGTCAAAAATGGATTCATGGGCCGGGCGATAGAAATCTGTTCCGCGCAGCGCCTCGACCACGTCGGCGATCGCATCCTTCGACAGCATCATGCCGCCAAGAACCGACATTTCGGCAGGAATATCCTGCGGCGGGGTGCGACCCGCTTCCGAACCCTGACTCTCGTAGACCGGCTCCGCGCTCATAACTGACACTTCCATCCCCTATTGACCCTCTGGGAAATACCCTTGTGCCATGATGGCAACACTCAAGCATGTCACCGCCAACCGACGTTATCGTGTCGGCGGTACCTGTGGATATATCAGTCCCAAAGCCAACAGTAGGTCTCTTATCCATAGCCGCAAACTCTGTTATCCACAAGATCTGTGGATAATCCCCCTCTAGCTGTGGATGACCCTGTGTGCGACTTGGGGAGAAGCTTGTGGATTACCCCACTTAAGTTGTGCTAATGACTATCTGACTTGGAGTTTGTTGTTTGCACACCTGTGGATAGAAAGTTAATTTCTTTGTAGAGTCAACCTTCGCAAATGACGTTATCCACAGCATAACTCGCGGGATTCCGGTGTATTCAACCTGCTGCACCGACTTATCAACGTACCATCCACAGAGGTGTGGATAGTTTTGTGGAAAGAATCTTCGTGAAGAACGCGGTAGTCACCGCTCCAAAAAGCTACTGAAACGTAACTTCGAGGCGAGTAATCCACAATTCGATGCAGAGCACCCCTCTGCGGTCATATGAACTTAACGCGCCCGCGCGGTCCGAGCCCGCCGGGCCAGTTAAACGACTGCGCGCCACATGTCAGCGAAAATGACAGGTGGCGCGAAGCGACGACAACTATTTAGACGAGTTCCGGGACTGGTAACGAGTGAAATCGTGAATCATGGAAAATCGACGGTAAATGCTCGGCGACCTTATGGCCATGGACCTGCAACAGGATGACCCAATGGTCTCCGGCCTCAACCTCACTGTAGATCGTCGTGTCGAGCCACAGCGTTGAGTCATGGATGAACAACGAGCCGTCGTCGCTGGTGTGGGTGTCCACACCGCGGAATCGATCTCCGCTCTTGGAAGCGATCTGCCTGCAGACCCCTTCATTGCGCTCGCTGAGCACCGAAACGCCGATTCGATTTGCGTCCCGCAGCTTCGGCCAAGTGTTCGAGGTTTTCTGCACGGCAAACATCACCAACGCCGGTTCCAAGGAAACCCCTACGGTGAATGAGGAGGCGACGATTCCCGTCTTTTCCCCGTTGACTTCGGCGCACAGAGTGGCAATTCCCGATGGGTGCTGGGCGAAAACCTTGCGCAGCGTCAGTGCGTCAAGTTCTTGATTCAAAGACATGCCTTGACTTCCTTTGCTTCATGCCCACCGGTACGGCGACGGTCGGCGGCAGGCTAAAGCAGCTTTGACTTGCTCTTACCCGCCGTCGAAGGTTTAACGCCTCGATGTGCGGTACTTGTATCGTGCGGTGTTGCGCGACACCGAATCTTCACCTGGAGCACCCCGCTACCGTATAGAGGGTTGCCGGCCAGCTAGCCAGGGCCTTTAGCTGACGCTCATGATTCTGATTAAAACGATATTGGCCTAAGCTCCCGCGCGTCAAACAAATTGCTTCGCAAATCGAAATATTCAACCCAAAATTCGATGAGCCACAAGTATTCGAGGGTCCATCGGAAATTTATTCAATCACCGGAGGGTTCGGATGCGGCTGCGCGGCCCGCTGATACCGCTCCCCTTCGGTGCGATACGAAGCGCCCAGCCTCTTGCATAGCGAACGGATCTTGCTAGCCTGAAACCATGCGGCCTCGAATAGCTGGTAATCCGAAGATCACGGTTTTCCTTGGAATTCTCGCCTGCGCCGCGATGCTCAC
Organism: Glutamicibacter sp. BW80; assembly: GCF_002332385.1. Classification (NCBI taxonomy): domain Bacteria; kingdom Bacillati; phylum Actinomycetota; class Actinomycetes; order Micrococcales; family Micrococcaceae; genus Glutamicibacter; species Glutamicibacter sp. BW80. The sequence goes on from NZ_NRGV01000001.1 coordinate 135,605, forward strand.
CGGATGCGCCGCCGAAGCACCGCGTTCCCCCGGCGCCACGTCAAGCAGCAGGGCAGTCGATACCAAGTCGCCCGAACCGCGAAGGATCGCAGCCGAGCTAGCCGCCCCCTGGTCCATGGTCTTCGCCGAAAATACGCTGATCGTTTCAGAACGCGATTCGGGGCGGATCGTGGAAATAGATTCAGCGGGCACTGCCCGGCAAATCATCCGCTTGGACGACGTAGTTCATGGTGGCGAAGGCGGACTGCTTGGGCTGGCCTTTCAACAGCCCTACCTTTTCGCCTACTCCACCGCAGAAGACGGCAACCGCATCCAGCGATTCGAACTTTCCGGCGACAGCGGTGCGCTCGCGCTGAGTCATCCGCGGACGATCCTGTCCGAATTGCCATCGGCAGGAATTCACAACGGGGGGCGTCTAGCCATCGGACCGGATTCGATGCTCTACGCGACCGTGGGAGACGCTGGAAATGAATCCTCGGCTCAAGATCTGGAAAGTCTAGGCGGAAAGATCCTGCGGCTGACCATTCAGGGCGAGGTCCCCGGCGACAACCCCTTCCCCGGTTCGCCGGTATTCAGTTTCGGCCATCGCAATCCACAAGGTATCGCTTGGGCTCCCGACGGAACCATGTATGCCAGCGAGTTTGGGCAGAACCGCTGGGATGAATTGAACATTATTGAGCCCGGAGCCAACTACGGCTGGCCGGCGCACGAAGGCATTGCGGAAGATCCCGAATACCGCGACCCGATCCAGCAATGGAGCACGCAGTCCGCGAGCCCCAGCGGCATCACCATTTACGACGGGGTCCTCTACATCGCCAACCTGCGCGGGGAGCGCCTGCGAACCGTGGAGCTGAGCACGCCTCACGATTCCACCGAGTTCCTCGTAGGTGACCATGGGCGCCTGCGGGACGTGAAGGTCAGCGAGACCGGCGAGCTCTGGGTGCTGACGAATAACACCGACGGTCGCGGCACCCCGCAAGAGGGTGACGACAGGATTCTCGGCATCTCCCCGGAGACGCTCATCGACCGAACTGCCACCCGGCGCTGAATTTCGGCCACTGAACGAATTGATACTGCGGTTCTTGGATTGAACCCGAGGTCCATGCCACCATGAAGGTCGCAAGTGCTTCAGCTCACAGGCGCAGGCTGAAGGAAACCACGGATACGAATCGAAGGATATCGCACACATGGTCATGACTCAGGCTAACCACTCGGAACTCACACCCCTGCGATTCCTGCAGCGTTCGGCCGAGGTCTATCCGTCGAAGACCGCGGTGATCCACGGGACCCGCAGGTACAGCTACGCCGAATTCGAGCGGCGCGTGCAACGCTTCGCCCAGGTCGTCAAGGCGCGGATCGCGCCCGGGGACCGCGTCGCGGTACTTGCGCCGAATACTCCCGAGATGCTCATGGCCCACTACGCGGTTCCGCTGGCCGGGGGCGTGCTGATCGCACTGAACACCCGCCTGTCGGCGCCCGAGCTGCGCTATATTATGGATCATTCCGAGTCGAAGCTGCTGTTCGCCGATACCGAATTGTTGGCAAATACTTCGACCCTGCGTTCCGAGATTCCGAGCTTGGAAGCGTTGATCGAGATCACCGATGACCAATACGCCGGTACGCGCCCGACCGTCGCCGTGGACGCGGTGCTCTCCGAGCTGCTGGACGCGGCCGGCGAGGAACGCCTGAACTACGAGGTGGCAGATGAGCGCGCCCCGATCACGTTGAACTACACCTCGGGCACCACCGGCAAACCCAAGGGCGTGCTGTACTCGCACCGCGGCAGCTACCTGAACTCGCTGAGCGAGGCCCATCACCAAGGCTTCACCGCAAAGACCCGTTACCTGTGGACCCTGCCGATGTTCCACTGCAACGGCTGGTGCACCCCTTGGGCGGTCACCGCCGCGGGTGGCACGCACCTGTGCTTGCGCGGCGTGCGCGAGGATGCGGTGTGGGACGCCATTGAGAATCTTTGCGCCACACATCTGTGCGGAGCCCCCACGGTCTGCTCGATCATTGCCGACTCACCGCGCGCCCACGCCCTGTGCGATCCGCTGCGTATCACCACCGCCGGCGCCCCGCCGTCCCCGGCAATCATCACGAAGCTGCAGAAGCTGGGCATCGAGGTGGTCCATGTATATGGGCTCACCGAGGTCTATGGCCCCTACACCATCTGTGAATACCAGGATGACTGGGATCAACTGGATGCGGACGCACGAGCCGCAATGCTCTCCCGCCAAGGCGTGGGCATGCTGACCGCCGAAAGCGCACGCATCGTCGACGAGAATATGGTGGACGTTCCCGCCGATGGGCAAACCATGGGTGAGATCGTCTTGCGCGGCAACAACGTGATGATTGGCTACTACCGCGATGAGGCAGCCACCGAGCAGGCCTTTTTCGGCGGTTACTTCCATACCGGCGATCTGGGAGTGATGCACCCGGACGGCTACATCCAGGTGCGTGACCGCGCCAAGGACATCATCATTTCAGGTGGAGAGAACATCTCCACCATTGAGGTCGAACAGGCTCTCGCCGCGCACCCGCAGGTGCTGGATCTTGCGGTGGTGGGCGTCCCCGACGACAAATGGGGCGAGCGTCCGGTCGCCTATGTCATTCGCACCACCGGTTCGAGCCTGGACGAGGCGACCCTGATCAATTTTGCCCGCGAACGGCTGGCTGGGTTTAAAGTGCCACGCACCATCGTGTTCCCGCAGGATCTGCCGCGCACCTCTACCGGCAAGGTGCAAAAGAACGTGCTGCGCAATCGAAGCCTTGCAGCGCATTCAGAGAACGCCTGACTTGATGCCTGCTTTGGGTTCCCCCGCGCACCTGCGAGGCGTAAGGTGAGGTGCACTTAGCGCCGATTTCACGGGGAGTTCCCATGGCAGCGACATATACCTTCGACATCTTCTCCAGCCTCGACGGCTTCGGCAGCGCCACCGGAAATTGGGGCGGCTACTGGGGCAAACAGGGCCCGGAGCTGCTCGCTCGGCGGCTCGAGCACTACTCGCCACCCTGCCGGATGGTCTTCGGCGCAAACACCTATCGGCTCTTTGCCCAGTTCTGGGCCGAGGCGGAGAAATATACGGATGTGGATGACCCTTGGGGCGAGGCCATGCACAAGCAGCCTGCCACCGTCATTTCCAACTCCCTCGTCGGCCCGCTGGACTGGCCCGACGCGGCCATTGAGCGCGGTGATGCCCTTGCCGTAGTTCCGCGGCTGAAAGCCGAGTCGCTGGTGCCGCTGCGCTCTCACGGTTCGCTGTCCATGAATCGTTCGCTGTTGGCAGCCGGCCTCGTCGACTATATCCAAGTCACCATCTTCCCGGTGCTCACCGGACTGACCGGGCAATCACCGATCTTCGAGGGGGCCGAGGACTTCGACCTGGAACTCGTAGAGTCCCGACTGCTCGATGGCCGGACGCAAGAGCTCATCTATCGCCCGAGCCTGCATCACTAGCGCCGGTGAACCGGCAAAAAGTCGTCGTTGGCTACCGGAAATACGGCCATCAGAGGGCTGCTTGCCCGGCGGCATGCGCGGCGCGAATCGGCTCTCCAGCCGCAGTCCGGTACCCCGGATAAACTATTGACCGGGCGGTCAATCAAACATAAATTGGAACTTGACTCCCAAAGGGAGCACTCCGACCTCTAGGAAGGTGATTTTCAATGAAGAAGTGGACTCGGTGGCAAGATTGGGTTGTCGTGGTGGCTGGCGCATACGCCGCACTGTCGACAACATGGGTCGCGGGCACCACGATGTCCATGAACCTGATGGTGGGCCTTGGCGCCCTGATGGTCGTAGTCGGCATATGGAGTGTCGCCATGCCACGGCTGGTCAGCTTGGAGTGGGTGCTGGCCGCGGTCAGCGCGCTCTTGGTCGTCTCCCCTTGGCTCGGATCCTATGCAAGCGGCTATGCCACTGCTTCTTGGGTCTCGTGGATCTGTGGCGCCGTCGGCCTGGTTGCTTCTCTCTGGGCAATAGCACCGGCGATGCACATGCGCCACGAAGCCCACGGCGGCACGCGGGCAGCGCACTGATAACCATCTGCAACACGCAACCGGACGCGTGCGGGACAACGGGCAGAGCCCGCTGAGTCGCACGCGTCATTCTTGCCCGCAGCTCAACCGCGGAAGGATCTCCCCAATGCCCCTGCGCACCCCGGCCCACGGCGGCAAGCACTCTCCTCGTGCCAACGGCGAAACCGGAGCCTCCGCACGCACCCGCATCCTGAATGCAGCCGAACAGCTGTTCGCGGCGCAAGGCTTCGATGGGACCCCTACCTCGCATATCGCCAGGGATGCCGGGGTACCCAAAGGGCTCCTGTTCTACTATTTCCCGGCGAAGTTCGCCCTGCTCACGGCCTTGCTGGAGGAACGCCTCCAGGGCACGGAGATCGATTCCGGCGCGCTGGCAGTTCCCGGCGATCCTGCCTCGGGCCTCGTGATGATCGCCGAACGCTACTGCGCGGAGCAGGCGCGCTCCACCATGCTCCGGGTGGTGCTGTGGCGCGAACAGCATACCCACGCGGAGGTGGCGGCAGCCTTGGCAAGCTATCTGCATGATTTGGAGCAGTCAATCGAGCAGCTGCTGAGCCTGAGCGTGAGTTCCGCGGTGGATCAGCGATTTCTGCAGGCCGCCAGCCGGCTCTGGGCCGGCTATTTGAGGACTCTGCCGTTGCCGGGCGCGGCAACCGGCGGGCAGCGGTCCGCCATGGAGCTGCGCCTGGCCGCGGACCTGGTCTGCTCCGGGATGAGCTCGGGGCAGTGAACGCGCGCGAGCCCGCGAGAACCCAAGGGTTTTCGCGGGCTCGTTGCACGGTATGCGGCGGACTACTGGGCCAGGCGCATATCCCCGGTTTCGTAGTAGCGCTGGTGCCAGCTCAAGGCCTCGCCCAGCAGGTGCGGGGTGTGCTTGCCGTAGCTTTCGCTCCGGGCCCGGTCGAAGTAGTCCTGGAGCATCGGACGGTACGTGGGGTGCGCGCACTTGTCGATAACCAGCTGGGCGCGCTGCTTCGGTGACAGCCCGCGCAGATCGGCCAGTCCCTGTTCGGTAATCAGGATCATGGTGTCGTGCTCGGTGTGGTCCACGTGGCTGGCCATGGGCACGATGCCCGAGATCTTGCCGCCCTTGGCCATCGAGGGAGACATGAACACCGACAGGTAGCCATTGCGGGCAAAGTCGCCCGAGCCGCCGATTCCGTTCATCACATGGGAGCCGAGCACATTGGTGGAGTTCACGTTGCCGTAGATATCCGCCTCGATCATGCCATTCAGCGCGATGCAGCCCAGCCGGCGGATGATCTCCGGATGGTTGGAGATCTCCTGGGCGCGCAGCAAGATGCGTTCGCGGTAGTGGGCCACGTGCTTGTTGAACTCCTCGATGCCCGCTGCCGACAGGGAGAAGCTGGTGGCGGAGGCGAACTCGATGGTGCCGTCCTTGATCAGCTCCAGCATGCCGTCCTGGATGACCTCGGTGTAGGCGGTCAAGCCCTTGTAGCCGCCGCGGGCCAGCCCTGCGAGCACCGCGTTGGCGATGTTTCCCACACCAGACTGCAGTGGCAGCAGCTTCTCGGTGAGCCGTCCGGCGCGGATCTCGTAATCCAGGAAGTCGAGCAGGTGATCGGCAATCTGCGTGCTGGTCTCATCCACCGGGGCAAAGGGGCTCAACCGGTCGGGCGCGTCGGTTTCGACGACCGCGACCACCTTGGTGACGTCGATATCCATGTATTTCTGGCCGATGCGGTCGCGCACCGTGGTCAGGTCGATGGGTTTGCGGTGCGGTGGCAGCGCGGTGCCGTAGTAGATATCGTGCATGCCGTCCAAGGAGGCGGACTGCTGGGTGTTGACCTCGATGATGATCCGGTCTGCCATCTCCAGCCAGGTCTTGTTATTGCCCACCGAGCTGGAAGGGATCAGGTCGCCTTCTGCGGTCACCCCGACTACCTCGACGATAGCTACATCGATCTTGCCGTAGAAGCCGAACCAGGCGTGCTGGGCGACGTGGGACAGGTGAATGTCCATGTACTCCATGTTGCCGTCGTTGATGCGGCGGCGCAGTTCCGGATCGGACATATACGGTAGGCGCAGATTCATGCCCTCGGCCTTGGCCAGCACTCCGTCAAGCTCGGGGGCGGTCGAGGCGCCGGTGAGCACGTTGATCTTGAAGTCCTTGCCTTCGCCATGCTGGTGTTCCATCTGCGCCGCGAGCGCGCCCGGTACCGCCTTGGGGTATCCCGCACCGGTGAAGCCACTCATGGCCACTGTCATGCCGGGTTTGATAAAAGTTGCCGCCTGTTCGGCACTCATCAAACGGTCAACAAAGGCTCGGTGGTGAATACGCTCGTGCAAAATAACCCCTTCTAAACTTCCTTGTGATGCAGGTCTATAACCTGCATCTCACCGGAATACTTTAGCCGTTATTCGCCCGCAGTTGGACCTCTACTAGGCCTTATGCGCGATAGGTGGGGATACTAGCGACGAGGTGTGTCCAATTTGCGCTGACCGGTCTGGTCCCAGGTGACCTCGTGACCTAGCTCAGCTCCACATGAACGACTTCGCCTACAACCCTTGCCTGCAGCCTGCCACCCATCGCTTCGACGTAACGGCGCAAGGTGGCGAATTGCACGCGGTCGATATCCCCCGTTTCCATGCGGGCGACGCGATCAACGCTGAGCTTCAGCATTGCGGCTAGTTCCACCTGGCTCAATTGCGCTTCTTCACGCATTTCGCGCAGCGACAGCTTGCGGGATTCCTCCTGCACGGTACGCCGATGCTCGGCAACCGCGTCGCGCTGGGAGTCAGTTAATACATCCGGATCGGCATACGCAAAGCCCATGTGTTCCACCGCTTCTCTTGTTTTCGTCAACCATAGCCACTCTCACATTCGAGGCTATGGGCGGCGGCAGCGTTCCCCAATGATTATGACGGCATTCGTGCGGGTCATTTCGATGAATTATGGACCAACACAGGGTTTCGACATGGCATTAAATACCGGCAAGCGGTACTGACTAGGGGACACCGGGAAATTTCATCCAAAAGCGGGATGAGATCCTGGCTATGTAGGAATCATGCTTAAGTCATGGACGAAAATAAGGTAGTTCATCAGATCAAGCGTTCCATGCTGCCCGTGGTGATCTTGGGCCAATTGCTCCAGGGGCCAAGCCACGGTTATTCCATGCTTTCAAAACTCGATGAGCTCGGCATCACCGGGATCAAGAGCGGCACCTTGTATCCGCTGCTACGCGGCATGGAAGAGGCCGGAGATATCGCAGCCGAATGGGAACTCGCCGACCGCGGACCGGCGCGCAAGAACTTCACAATCACCGAACAGGGCCAACAGACCCTGCGAGAAATTCGACTCTGGCTACGCCAGATTGCCTAGGAGCACCACATGAGCAGCGTTGCAACTTACATCGATGAACTCCGCACGAGCCTGACATCACGCCATATTGCCATCGATACCATTCGTGACATCGTGCGCGAAGTCGACTCCGAGAGCAGCAGCTACGAAGAAGCCACCAGCAGTTTCGGCACGCCCGGGGAATACGCGAAAAGCTTCCCCGAGGGCAAGAAGCCAAAAGGAAGTGCCGCGTTTCTCGCTGCCGCCGTGATCCTCGCCGTGCTCTGGGTGCTCATTCAGCTAATTACGCGTGATAAAAATTCCGAAGGCCTGGCCAACTTTGCGATGACCTGGCTCCCGGCTTGGGGGTTGATCGCACTTGGAATCACTATCGACTTCTCACGTTTCTTGGCGCGTGTGCGGAAAAGCCGCTAAACGCCAATGGGCGGTGCACTCCCCTTGCGGAGAATGCACCACCCATTGAAAAGAGGTGAGTCTAAGCAGACTTACTTCTTGGCAGCAGCTACAACCTGAAGCTTCAGGTTTGCAACAACATCCGCGTGAATGCGAACGGTTGCGCTGTAGTTGCCAGTCGACTTGATGTGGTCGTTGACCTCAACGTTGCGCTTGTCGATCTTACCCAGACCGGCAGCCTCAACTGCGTCAGCGATGTCAGCGGTCTTAACGGTGCCGAACAGGCGGCCGTTAGCGCCAGCCTTGACGGTGATCTTCACCGGCTGGGACTTCAGCTTCGCCGCAATTGCCTGAGCTTCCTCAAGGTTTGCAACGGCACGAGCGGCACGAGCAGCCTTGATGGACTCAACCTGCTTCTCACCGCCCTTGGTCCACACGAGTGCGAACCCGCGTGGAAGGAGGTAGTTACGGGCGTAGCCGTTCTTTACCTCAACAATGTCGCCCGCAGCACCCAGACCGGATACTTCGTGAGTCAGAATGATCTTTGCCATTTTGCTATCCCTCTTCCTTAGCCTCGGCCAGCGCCGGAGTAAGGCAGCAGGGCTACTTCACGTGCGTTCTTGATTGCCTGTGCGATCTTGCGCTGTTCCTGAACCGATACGCCGGTCACGCGACGAGCGCGGATCTTTCCGCGATCAGAGATGAACTTGCGCAGCAACGCTACGTCCTTGTAGTCGATGACGGTGATGTCAGCGGCCTTCAAGGGATTGGACTTTGGTTTGGGCTTACGGATTTCAGCCTTAGCCATCGTGGAGCTCCTTAGGTTTGGAGCCCGCAGAGAGATCTGCGGGATGGTGAATAAATAATTGTTAGAAAGGTGGCTCGTCGTTGCCCGGGTTACCCCAGCCACCGCCGCCGCCATTGTTACCGCCGGAGTTGCCGCCGGTGCTCCACGGGTCGTTGGATGGAGCATTCCATCCACCGCCCTGCTGCGGCTGCTGTTGCTGCGGCTGCTGTGGGGCATTTTGCTGCGGCGCGTTGGAGAAACCTCCACCGCCGGCGTTGTTGCCAAAGCCGCCCTGGCCACCGCCGGAGCGCTGGGTGCGGGTTACCTTGGCGGATGCAAAACGGAGCGACGGGCCGATTTCATCGACCTCTAGCTCCATGACGGTGCGACGTTCGCCTTCCTTGGTGTCGTACGAACGCGAGCGCAGACGACCCTGGGCGATGACTCGCATGCCCTTGGTGAACGTCTCGGCTACGTTTTCTGCAGCCTCTCGCCACACCGATGCACGCAAGAACAGGGCTTCCCCGTCCTTCCATTCATTGGACTGGCGATCGAAGGTGCGAGGAGTCGAAGCGATCGTGAAGTTCGCTACGGCTGAACCGGATGGCGTGAATCGCAGCTCCGGATCGGCGGTCAGATTTCCGATGACGGTAATAACAGTCTCGCCTGCCATTGACTCTCCTTACTCAGAATGAACGTTTGTCGTACAACGGAAGATGTTGCCAGCGTAATTAAACGCGGGCTTCTTCCGGACGGGTGACCTTGTGGCGCAGGATCTGCTCGTTGATCTTGAGCTGGCGCTCAAGCTCGAACGAAGTAGCTGGATCCGCGGTGTAGTTCACCACGATGTAGATGGCTTCTGCCTTCTTCTGGATCTCGTAAGACATCTTGCGACGTCCCCAGATATCGACCTTCTCGATCGATCCACCAGCAGCGCGAACAACCTCGAGGTACTTCTCGATGGTTGGTTCTACGGTGCGGTCATCGACCTCTGGATCGATGAGGACCATAAGTTCATAAGCACGCATGTGAACCCACCTCCTTTGGGCTAAACGGTCGCGGCATTTCCGCAACAGGAGGTTCTTGCGTTATCCGTGCTCCGCGGCACCCAAGTTTCGGGCGTGCAGTAGCACAGACCTTTCAATCCTACCCGAGATGTCGGTCTAGGCAGAACCCTTGGTGTCCTAGATCATGAACTCTTTATTGCTCGCCGTCCATCGCAGCTTCCAGACGATCGCCGAACACCGGCGCCAACGTGCGCATATAGGTGTCCGAAACATGATGCTTATCCCGGTAGACCAGTACATTTCCGATGACCGCCGGGCAGCGCTGGTCGATGCAGAACTGATCGCTGAAATCCAGCACCTGAACCCGGGGTTCAAGCTTCGCGGCCTGCCGGGTGGCATCCCCCTCTTCGAAGGCGGACTCCTTTTCGAAGGAGCATTGCTCCGGGTTAGAGGAGTGCTGCTCCACGCAGTCCCGCGCATAGGAATCCTGCGGCGGCCGCGGCGTATCGACCACCGCGTACACCTGGCGTCCCGCGTCTTCGAGCTTGCCCCACTGCTCGGCGTATCCGCGCCCCGCATCCCCCACGAAACTCGCTCCGCCCCAATTAGCCGCAACGATCGCGTTGAGGTCCTCGCGTTCGCTCAGTTTCTTCAGCGTCTGCTCATTGGCTTCGGCGCAGTTGATCCCTCCCTCGCGTTCTGCGGTTCGGCTCTCGGCGCTGAACGGGCAGGAGTTCTTCAAATAGGTCACGACCTTCCAACCGCGCTCCTTGGCGTGGCCGGCGAGCGCCTCGAACCAGTGGGCCGCGTGGGAGTCGCCGACCAGGGCCACCGCAAAAGTGGCATCCTCGCTGCCGAATTCGCATTCCTTGATCCGGGTGGATTGCGGGTCCTGCACGCATTCGCCTAAATCCGGCTGATCGTCTTCGGCCGTTGCCGGCACCGGAATGATCTGGGGCTGATCCGCCAGATAGGCCGGGGCGCCAACGGATACGGAGGCGGCGCCGAAGCCGGCCGGCGGGTTCGCCAGCAGCGCCGCGACTTCTTGCTGCTCGCGTTCGATCGATTCGCGCTGCGCAACGCCCGGAACCAGCGCCACCGATGCAACCACCGCGATCACCGTGGCCCCTGCGAGCAGCGAGCGCTTCGCGGAGGCCGCCACTGGCCGCCAATGGCGTGCCGGGGTTTCGACGAAACGCAGGCTGGCCCAGGCCAATGCAAGGGATCCTGCCAAGAGAGCCAATGATTCCACCGGGGTCGGATCATGCCCGGTGAGGTGGATGGCGAAAACTATCAGTGGCCAGTGCCAGAGATACAAAGAGTATGAGGCCAAGCCGACCCACTGCACCGGAGCAAAATTCACCAGCGCGTGCAACGAACCGGGACCCGAGGTGCTGCCTGCGGCAATGATGGCCGCACAGCCAAGCACCGGGAGGGCGGCTGCGATGCCGGGGAATACGGTCTGCGCGTCATAGCTGAAGGCCGCACCGAGAATTGCCGTCAGCGCGAGCAGCACCAGGGCATTGCGCACCGACCAGGAACCGGCCCAGCGCGGCAGCCTGAAGGCACCGTGCGCATGCCCATCCGCGGCAAGGGCGAGCAGCCCGCCGGCCGCCAGTTCCCAGATGCGGGTGGTTGTGATGAAGTAGCCGGCCGGGTTCCCGGAATACCCGGTGAAGATCGAGTAGCCCAAGGAGATCAGGGCAGTAGCCGTAAAGACGATCCACAGCATCCGCCGGCGGGACGCAAAGCGATCGGCTCGCGGGCCGGGAAGGTTGTGTTTGACCAGCATGCAGACCGCCAGCACGAGCAGCGGCCAGAACAGGTAGAACTGCTCCTCAACCCCTAGGGACCAGAAGTGCTGCAGCGGTCCGGGTGCCTGTTCGGCCGCCAGGTAGTCCACGGAATCCGCGGCCAACACCCAGTTCTGCACCGAGAAGGCCGAGGCGAGGGCCTGCACGCCGACTGTCCCCCATAGGGTTTTGGGGAAGATGGCCAGGGCCGCCGCAACGACCACCAGAATGACGAGCATTGCGGCCGGCAAGATCCTGCGGGCACGCCCGGCGAAGAAGGACGCCAGGTTCACCGTTCCGGTACGCTGCGCCTCCCGCAAAAGGTGCGAGGTGATCAAGAAGCCGGAGATCACGAAAAAGATATCCACGCCAATATAACCACCGGGCAATAGTCCAGGCTCCAGGTGGTAGGCAACCACCAAAAGGACCGCGAGGGCGCGCAACGCCTGGATCTCGGGCCGGAAATTCTTGGGGGCAGCAGAAGGAGAACTCATAGAGTCCTATCCGACCACCGCCGGGTTAACGGATAGCAACCATCCGATGACCCGCAGGCCATCGGCAGGTACCAATCCCCTGTGCGGCAGCCGCAAGAAGCCAAAAAATCCGTATCGCCATCCACCTGCCGATCCGGGGCGCTGTTGGCTCGCTACCAAGCTGCTACGCCTCGCCGATGAACGTGCCAGGGAGTATAAGACGCGGAACTCTCATCAGCTGCTACGTTTTTGCTTCTCCCGAATAAGATCGAGGGCCAAGATCGAACCGATGACGGCCTGACGCTGCCCAATCGTGAGGCTTGGGGCAAGCCGCAAGGCATAGGTGGACTTTCCGAGCAGGGCATTGCCCATACCCGACCATTCGCGCGAAACGCTGGCGAGCGCACCCACAGCCCCGGTGACCTGGAAATCGAATCCCCAGATATCGCCTGACATTTCCAGCTCTTCGCCCTGGAAATCGATGGTGATTCGAGTTTTGAAGAAGGTGATTCGCTTGACCAGACTAGCCAGCGGATTGCCCTGCCCATCAAGGATTTCCAAGCGGTCGCGGCCCAAGGTCATGGTGTCTTGCACCTGTAGGACCGGATTGCCTGGACCATCAAAGACCGTAAGCTGCCGGGCCCCGGCAAACATTCGGCCCAGCGCGCTGCCACCCGTTTCAACGTGGGCAACCTGCACGCCAGCGCCGTCCCTGATGGCGAAGTCATTCTTCGAGATGTTTTTGGTCTGCTGGAACACCAACAGGTCTTGAGCGAAGATCGTCATGCAGGCGATTATGCCATCAAGTGCCGCGGTACCCCGAGGTTCGAAGCTGCCCACGGACTCAGCGGCAACGACTAACTCAAACTCCAAATGAACTCAGAATCAGAGCAAGATTTTGAGTTCATTTGGAGCTGAGATCATTATTGCCTAGGCTCCGAAGAACTCGCGGGAAACCTTCGAGAGGTACCAAGGATCGTCAACGCCGCACATCTCGCGTGCCGAATGCATGGAAAGCAGCGCGACGCCTACGTCCAGGGTGCGGATGCCCAAACGGGTGGCGGTCAGCGGGCCGATGGTCGAACCGCACGGTACCCGGTTGTTCGAGACGAACTCTTGGTATGGAACTCCTGCGTTCTCGCACCAATTCGCGAAGGCAGCCGCCCCGACCGCGTCGGTGGCGTAGCGCTGATTGGCATTGATCTTCAGCAACGGACCGCCGTTGAGCTGCGGTCGGTTGGCCGGGTCGTGACGCTCCGCATAGTTCGGGTGCACCGCGTGGCCGGCATCCGCGGAGAGGCAGACCGAGGCCGACATCGCCCGGGCGGTATCCTCGGTGCTCGCGCCGAAGGATGCCTGGATCCGGCCCAGCAGTTCTTCCAAGAATGGTCCACTGGCACCGGAACGCGATGCCGAACCAATTTCCTCGTGGTCGAAGGCGGCGAGCATGGCGATGTGGTTGCCCGAGGGATTCCGGGAGTAACCGGTCAATGCGATCAGCCCGGCATGCACGCTGGTGAGGTTGTCCAGTCGCGAACTGGCGAAGAAGTCCTTGCCGTGGCCGAAGACCTCGCCGCGCTGAGCCGGAGCGGTGAGCACGTCATAGCCCGCAACCAAGGCCGGGTCCACGCCCGCTGAGGCCGCCAGAATGCCTAGGATGTCCGCGTCTGCCAGATCCCCGGCGCCGAATATCGGGTTGGTGTGGGACTGCTTGTCCAAGGTCAGGCCTTCGTTGACCTGCCGGTCCAGGTGAATCGCGAGCTGCGGGATGCGCAGCAGCGGTTCGGTCTGAGCCAGGTGCACGGACCCGTCGCGCAGCACCAGACGTCCGGCGAGCACCAGTTCGCGGTCCAGCCAGGAGTTCAGCAGCGGACCGCCGTAAACCTCGACGCCTGCCTGCCACCATCCGTTGGAGCTGGTGGTCGGTTTGGGCTTGAGCTTAAAACCGGGTGAATCGGTGTGGGCACCGAGGATGTGGAAACCGCTGGTCGCGGTGGCTGCATCGGGCTGAACCCAGGCGATGACGGCGCCGTCGCGCACCACGTAGTAGGAGCCCGCGCTGAGGTTCCACGCGGCTGATTCGTCCAAGGCGGTGAAGCCCGCGGCCTCCAATCGTTTGGCAGCGCTGGCTGCCGCGTGGAAGCTCGACGGGGAGGTCGCTACGTATTCGGCCAGGTCTGCAATGTGGGCCATTGCTGCGGCTTGTGCCATAACTGGGTGCTCACTTCTTTCATCAGGTTGCGGTGTCGGCCTGAATTGCCGAGCTTTGTCCAGCTTAGTGGGCTTCTGCCGTGACCGGCTATGCCAACGAAGACACCATGGAGTTTTCGGCAACTTGCCTGCTGACTTTTGGAGTCCGCGCCGGATTGGGGACCCGCGGACTGACTCGATGCATGGCTCACCTTCGGCATTCGTGAACATCGAAGGGCTCTGACCAGCGAATCAAAAGGTATTGCACTTGACGAAGTGCCTGTATTCGGGCAATGCTGGCAGAAAGTAGCCAACTAGGAAACGAGCGAAATCATGACATCGACTCCTCACAGCCCAGATGAGATCCCGGTTGGTCACGAACCAACACCAGATCCAGCTGAGGTTGCCGTAGCAAAACCGGTTGCCGACCCGGTCGGCAAACCGAGAAAATCCAAGACCAAGACCCCGCCGCCCGAACCGGAGTCCAAGTTGCCCGCCACCAGGCTCGGACGGATCTGGACGGCATCCGTGCTGGGGCTCATTGTGCTGGTGCTGCTCATCATTTTCATTGCCCAGAATCAGGACCAGGTGACGCTGCGCTACTTCAGCTACGAAGGCCAGGTGAATCTGGGACTGGCGCTGTTCATTGCCGCCGTCGGTGGCGGCTTGCTCATCGCGGCAGCCGGGGCTGCCCGCGTGATCCAGCTGCGTGCCACCGCCAGGAGAGAGCGCAAGGCGCAGAAGCGCCGCTAGGCTCAAAAGCGCTGCGGGCGGCACCNNGGTGCCGCCCGCAGCGCTTTGCTTTGCTTTGCTTTGCTTTGCTTTGCTTTGCAAAAACCTTAGAAGTCCAGCCCCTGCGAAGGGATCACCAATCCGGTCTCGTAGGCGTAGACCACGGCCTGCACCCTATCTCGCAGATGCAGCTTGGTCAGGATGCGTCGCACATGTGTTTTGACCGTCGCCTCGGAGAGGAAGAACCGATGCGCAATCTCCGCATTGGACAGCCCCTCGGACAGGGCGCGCAGCACTTCCTGCTCCCGAGGTGTCAGATCATCGAGTAGCGGATCGCGTTCCGGAGCCTCCGCATTCTTCGCAGGCTGGCCTTTAGCGCCGTTGCGCACATAGGTCTCGAGCAGTCGCGCGGTCACGCGCGGTGCAACAACGGCATCCCCCGAAGCAACCAGCCGCACCGCGGAGACCAGCTCCTCGGGTGCCACATCCTTGAGCAAGAAGGCACTGGCACCGGCCTGCAAACCGGAAAAAGCGTACTCATCCAGGTCGAAGGTGGTCAAGATGATGATCTTCGTTTCCGGATGCTGCTTGGCGATCCGTTCGGTCGCCTCGAGGCCATCCATCTTCGGCATGCGCACATCCATCAGCACCACGTCCGGGGTCAACGCCGCGGTCTGTGTCAACGCTTCCAGGCCATCTGCTGCCTCCCCCACGATATGCATATCGGTTTCGCCTTCGAGTATCAGCCGGAAGCCCATGCGCAGCAGCGGCTGATCATCGACCAGCAGCACTTTAATATTTTCTTCCATGAGCTACTCCTTGGACCTTGGATTCTGCGTGCTGTATTCGGGCAATTGCAAGGTGGCTTTGACAATCCAACCGCCATTGGCCGCCGGCCCTGCGTTCACCGTTCCGTCAAAAAGCGCCACGCGTTCACGCATTCCGCGCAGTCCCTGACCGGTGCCGACGCTTGGCACACGGGTTGCATCACCGTCATCGATGATTTCGATCCGCACCTGGCTCGCACAGCGTTCCATTCGCACCTGCACGTTGCTGACATTGTGGGCGTAGCGCAGGGAGTTGGTCAACGACTCTTGGATAATGCGGAAGATCGTCAGCTGGAAGGCGGCGTCTTCGGGAAGTTGCTTGCCGGTGTATGTGTAGGTCAGTGGCAATCCTGCAACACGGAAGCCCTCAAGCAATTGGTCGAGGCTGCCGCCGGTTGGTTTAAGCTCTGGCTCACCGGTCTCATTCTGGCGTAGTACCCCGAGCATGCGGCGCATGTCGGCGAGCGCCGCCCGGCCGGTGCCCGAGAGCTCCTTGAGCACCTGCTCGGAACGTTCCTGGTCACGCCGCCCGACCACGCGCGCCCCTTCGGACAACGCAATCATCACCGAAAGCGAGTGGGCGACCACGTCATGCATTTCGCGGGCGATACGGTTCCGTTCCTGCACCTGGGCCAGGCGCGAGACCTGTGAGGCCCAGTGGTTGAGCTCGGCCTCGTGGATGCGCGCATTGCGGATGTTCGTACCGATAGCCGCGGCCGCGGCGTAAATGCCAATCAGGAATCCGCCGGTGACACCGATGAGAATACCGGAAGCCGCAGCGTCATCGAGGTTTTCTTCATCTGGTTGCGCGCTCAGATCCGAAAGGTCCGGGTAACCCATCAGCACCATCATCAACAGTTGGAAGCAGCCGGCGAGCAGCGCGATGGGGATCGCACGCCGGCCAGAATAACTGGTTCCCACCGTATACAGGGCGATGGTCATGCCGACCCCGCCCATTCCGCCGCCTTGGCCGGCAATCAATATGCCAACGAATTCAAGGACAAAAACGATGCTCAGCACGGTGAGCGGCGCTTTACGACGCCAGAGCAGCACCAGCCCGATACTCACCGTCAGCAGCAAATACAGCGCCGGAGGTACCTGTGGCAGATAGGCCATCATGACGGTGTTGGGGAGCGCCAAGAAGAAGTAGATTACTACGGTTCCCACAACGACCACACGCGGATGGGTGCGCAGGTACCTGCGTACCCGGCCCATCCGCTTGGCCGCCAGCTCGTCGAAGGAGACTATCGGCTCCTGCAGCGATGTTTGGCTCATATCATCCAGTCTAGTTTGCTCAGCTGCTGCAACTCTTCTTAGACGTCTCGGCTCTTCAACAGCCAAGCGGCCAGAATGAGCGGAATCAGCGTCCATCCGGCTACCCCGAGCAGCTGCTGCCACTGCTCAAGCTCGCTGGGGTAGGACAGCGGCATAGCCAATGACATGCTCAGATTATCCGGGAGGAAACGGACGATGTCCTGGACCCAGTCGGCAAGCAAGGTGAGCAGCCCGGTGACCGCGGGAAGCACAAAGAACAACGCCACTAGCGAGGTAATCCCACCTGCAGAGTTGCGCAGCAGTGCGCCCAGGGCCAAACCGATCAGCGCGGCCATCACCACAGCCAAGACTCCGAACCAGAGCACGTTCTGGAAATCACCGCCGAAGTAGTCCAGCTCCATGTTGTAGTTCTTGGCCAATGGCATGCATACCAGGTAGGCAAGTGTGCTTCCGATGACCTGGACTACGGCGCATAGCAGGGTAATCAGCGTAGCCTTGGCGGCGAATACGCGCAGACGCTGCGGACTGGCCAAGAAGGTGCTCACCGCCGAACCGGTGGTGAATTCTCCGCTGATGAGCAGCACGCCCAAAACGCCGAGGATCAGCTGGGAGAACGCCAGGCCGGAACCCACGAGTTCTGCGGTAAAGGCCGCACTTGACATGTCGGGGGCGCCTGGCATCGGCGGGGCCTCGCCGGCAAAGGAGCCAACTCCCCACACGCCAAGGGCGGCAATGCCCATATTGAGCACGATCGCCACAAGCAGCAGAATACGGGTGGAATTCAGGGAGAAGAAGCGAATGGATTCCGAACGCAGCACACCACCGAAGGTGACCTTGCCGCGTGTTGGGGTTGCGAGCTGAGTACTCATTAGTTCGTTCCTCCGGCAACTGCTTCGTTGAGAATTCGTGATTTGTATTCGACCTCGTCGCGGGTCAATTCCATGTACGCGTCTTCCAGGGTCCGTTGCAGTGGACGCAACTCGCTCAGCACGACTCCGGCTTCCAGGGCACGGCGGCCGATCGATTCGGAATCCGGGCCGGCGACGCGCAAGGTATCCGCATCCAGACGGGTCAATTGCACCCCATCGGCCGCCAAGCTGCTCATCAGCAGCTCCAGATCGCTGGAGCGGACAATGGTTTGCGATAGCCCGTCATCGATGAACTCGTTGATCGGAGCATCCGCGAGGATCCGGCCGCGGCCGATCACGATCAGATGATCGGCGGTCTGCGCCATCTCACTCATCAGGTGCGAGGAGATGAATACGGTCTTCCCCTCGGCCGCCTGCTGGCGGGCCAGATTGCGCACCCAGGCGACACCTTCGGGGTCCAGTCCGTTAACCGGTTCGTCCAAGATCAGCACCTGCGGGTCCCCGAGCAAGGCCGAGGCGATCCCCAGACGCTGTCCCATGCCCAGCGAGAAGCCACCGACCTTCTTGCGGTTGAGCTGGCTCAGGCCGGTGAGTTCCAGAACTTCGTCAACTCGGGAGGCCGGAATTCCGCCGGTGGCCGCCATGGCTCGCAGGTGGGATCGCGCGGAGAGCGACTTATGTACCGATTTAGCCTCAAGTAGCGCGCCCACCTCGGTCAGCGGGTGCTTGGAGGAGGCGAATTTTTTTGCCATTGACGGTGACCTGCCCGCCAGTTGGCTTGGCTAGGCCCACGATCATGCGCATGGTCGTTGACTTGCCCGCGCCGTTAGGGCCAAGGAATCCGGTCACCATTCCCGGCTGCACCGTAAACGACACGTTGTCGACTACGGTTTTCGCACCATATTTTTTGGTTAACTCATGTGCCTGAATCATACTTCCAGTTTAGAAACCGAACAGCTGGAAAGCACCGCCCCGAATGCTGATTTTGGCTCTCACTCCAAAGACTGAGCCGGCAGCTCAGCGGCAATCCGCATACACCTATAGGTGCACGTATGTGCTGTTTAGCGTACCTGGTCGTAGTTCAACAGAAGCACCAGGGCACCGATGACCACCGCGGCGAAAGGCAGCGCTAGCAACCCCACGACCAGCTTGTGATCCCGCACGATGGCCACGCATTCACGCAAGAAGGCGCTCGGCCGATAATAGGCCGCGGTCTTGCCGCCGAAGGCGCGTGCATCCAACCCGAGCTGGCGAGAAGCAAAGCCCGCCCGCAGCGCATGGTAGTCGCTGGTCACCACCCACAGCCGGCCTTCGACTTTCTGCTGACGCACCAACGCATCGGAGAAGGTCAGATTCTGGAGTGTATCCTTCGCCTGGTCTTCAACCATGATTTGCGCTTCGGGTATCCCCTGCTCCTGCAGGTAGCGCGCCATGCTCACGCCTTCGGGCTCCACCTCGTCGCCACCTTGCCCGCCGCTCGGAACCAACAAGGGCTTAGGCTCGGAAGCGGTTTCGTAAAGCGAGATTCCCCTATCCAATCGCCCGCGCAGCAAGGGAGTGACTTTGCCTTGAATGGTGCGTGCCCCCAGCACTACCACCGCGGCGCCCTGCCCCTTGGAGGGGAACTTCGCCTGCACCCAGGCATAGAGCAGCAGCATTGAGAAGAGGCAAGCGGCCAGGGAGGAGGACATGAACAGGACAAAGGCGAACGCATAGGCCCACCAGGTATTAATAGACAAGATCGCAAACGCCAAGACAGGCAGGCCAAGAACCGCCAGCCCCGCGACCAGCGAGAGCAGGTTCGACATCCTTGGACCTTCACGCCGCCACATCACGACACCGTTGTGGATCAGCGCGCCGGCAAACACGAGATAGATCAGTGGCGCCAGCAGGAAGACCAGCACAAGCACTAAGCCGAGGCCGGGCACCAGACTGGTCAGCAGGTTGATGCTCAGCGAGATACTCCCCAGCACCAGCGGAAAGAGCAGTATCGCGTTGCTCAACCGGCGCGGATCCTTGCGGTACCGAACAATGAAGACCGCCCACAAGATCAGCAAGATGAATGCCGGGAAAACCCCGAAGTACGTCGAATCCATCAAAGTCCTTAAGTCTCAGATTCCCAGAGAGTATTCGCGACGGAGCATTGCCTTGGCGCCGAGGTAGCCGGCCATGCCATGTACCGACGGTCCCGGAGGCGTCGCCGAAGAAATCAGGTACAGCCCCTTGGACTGCAGGTACCACGGCTCCGGGGAGAGCCGGGGACGCATGATGCTGCCGAGCAGATCCATGGTTCCGCCCGATAGGTCACCACCCACCAGCGCGGCATTCTGCCGTTCTAACCCGGTGGCCGGAACGACATAGCTTTCCTTGACCAGGTCGCCGAATCCCGGGGCCGCGGCCTCGATTTGAGCGGTGATTTGGCGTCTCATATCCGCGGCAGAGCCCAATGGCACATGGCAGTAGGCCCAGATGACCTGTTCTCCATCCGGGGCCCGCGAATCGTCGAAGACCGAGGGTTGGGCAACGATCAGGTATGGATGCTCGGCGGTACGCCGGTTGGCGGTGCGTTCGGCCCGGCCGATCTGGCGGGCGGTCCCGCCTAGGTGGACGGTACCGGTTTGGCCAAGAACCGGGTCCTTCCATGGAACCGCTTCACGAAGCACAAAATGTATCAGGCAGCTCCCCGGCGAGCGCCGGGTCTGGTTCAACGCCTTGGCCAGTTTCTCGGGAATTCTTCCGCGGCCCAACCTCGCCGCGTCTTCGGCGGAGGTATCGAGCAGGACCGATTCGGCATTCAGCTCGTCGACATGCGACACCTTGTGCCCGGTATGGATTTTGCCCCCATGGGCGGTGACTTCCGCGGCGAGCGCGTCCGAGATGGCCTGCGACCCTCCGCGCGGGATGGCCCATCCCTGGCTGTGGGCCGCGGCCGCGAGAAATAGCCCGGCCCCGGCGTTGGCCGGACCGCGCGATCCGCCAGCCACATGTGCGGCGCAACCGGCATAGAGTGCGGCCGCCTGCGGGAACTTCCCTGAGAGCACATCTTTGAGCGCCATGCCGCCGAGCGTTGCGGCGCCAAAGATGCCCAGGGTCACCGGATGCGCCGGTACCTTCAGCAACGGGTTCAGCAAGGTGTCCCCCAGCTGCGTCATTCGGTCCACCAACGGGCCAAGCAGCCGGGTATAGGCGACCCCGTCTCGTGCGCCCAGGTCCTCACCGGTGCGCTTCAAATCCCGCCAAGCGTAGGCCGTGCGTTCGCCAAGGACATGAGCAAAAGATAGCTCCGGGACAATGAAGTCGACCCGTTTATGCACGTTGAGCTCATGCATCGCCTCGGAGAGCATCGCCATCGGATGCACCGCGCTACCCAGGTCGAACTTCGCGCTCGAGCCCTCCAAGGTCTGGGTTCGCGCGGCCCCGCCGATCGTCTCGTTCGCCTCGTAGACCTCTACTCGCAGTCCCGCTCGGGCGGCCACCGCGGCGGCGGCCAGGCCATTGGGTCCCGAACCAACCACTGCAATCGAGCTCATAGCTGTTGCTCCTGAGAAGTATTAGCGGGCTTGCGCAGTCCGCGCAAGGTGAAAACGTCTTTGGCTCCGGCGAAGGCACCAGCCAGCGGGTCGTCCTGGCCTACCGCACGGATTGGATCGCGGCGCGGGTCAAGGATCGAGCGCACCACCTGGAACATCAAGTAGGCAAGCATGCCCATATGCGCGAGCACCAGCACCACGTAGCCGATTTCCGGGAAGGTTTTATGTGGGTCTTGCTCTCCGGAGAATGCATCGAGATAGTTCCATAGCCCGTAGAAGTGGGCGACCTCCACCATCATCCAGACCAGGAACAACCGCCAGCGTGGCAGTGCCAGCGCGAACAACGGAATCAGCCAGACGATGAACTGCGGAGAGTAGACCTTATTGACCAGCACGAAGGATGCGATGATCAGGAATGCCAGCGACCCCAGGCGCGGAGTACGCTTGGCCAGCAGACCGAGCACCGCAACACCGGCGCAGCAGATGAAGAACAGAATCAGGCCGTAACGGGAGATCTGTTCTGCCTCGAAGGTGCCCATGGAGTCGGTTTTTGCTGCCACCGCGTTCCACGCATGCCAGAAACTTGAAAGCCCGGCACCGCGTTCCGAGGAAAAGGTGAAGAAGTGCCTAAAGGAGTCCGGATAGGCCAGTGCGTAGGGCAGATTTACCAGGACCCAGGTGGCCGCGGCGGCGCCGCCGGTCACCCAGAAGACCTTGAGTTTTCCGGTGCGAAGCGCGATCACCAGTATCGCTCCGAGGATGAAGAACGGGTAGATCTTCATCGCCGCGCCCAAGCCAATCAGCACCCCGGCAAGTAGTATGCGTCCGCGGGCGAAGGACAGCATGCCCATGGCAAGCAGTGCCACGGCCCACATATCCCAATTGATGCTCGCGGTCAGGATGATGCCCGGGGCGATCGCCACCATCGCCGCGTCCCAGGGACGGCGCCCGCCCATGCGCAGCGTGCACACCACGGTCACCACCCAGAGGATCGCCACGATGGCCAGGTTCATATCGAAGTAGAGCAGCGAGCGGTTCTCCAGACCCTGCGGGACCAGCGCGGCAACCGCCGAGGCCACCGCGCTCATCAGCACCGGGTATTCGAATTCGGCCCCGCTGCTGAACGGAACCCACGGGTTGTCGGCGAATCCGCGGGCCCCGAAGAGCGGCACCCAGTCGGTGTAGCAGGCATATACGTAGGGGTTGGAACCGCCCCAACCATTAAGCCTGCAGGGGTTCTTTGCCAAGAGCATGAACAGTGCGCCGAGGGTAGTCAGCAGGATCATGACTCGTTCAACGCTGAAGAATCCGGGACTGACTCGCCCCGGATCGCTGTGACGGCCCAACGGGCCACCGACCAGCGCGGTGAACTGACGCAGGAATCCGTCAGCCCTCGAGGGGACGGTGATCCGCAGCGGACCACGCTGGCTCGGCTTATTCGGGGCACTCATAGGTTCCAGCCTAGTTCGCCGGGGCCCCGCACTGCACCATTTAGTCCGTTGATTCGGTTATTCGCATCGCTTCCATCGCCTTCGCGCAGGTGGCAGGATGCCACTATGCATAGTCAATCCAAGGAAAGCCTGGGCCGGTCGCTGCAGCTCCTCCAGGCGCTGGCCCAAGCCATCGACCGGCGTGCGGAAGTTTTCGCGGCAATCGAAAAAACCGATTCCCACGCCGCTGCCGTGGCGAGCCTGGGCGACCTGTTGCAGGTAGACGAGTCTGGCGCCCGGGCCGTCCTTGATATGCAGGTCCGCCGCTTCACCGGTGAAGAACGCCAAAAACTGGACGAACACTTGACAGTGCTGCGCGCCCAACTAGCGGCCGGAGAACCGTAAAACGACTGGATAAGCTCAATGACATGGGCATACAGGGTTTTCCCAGCAAGCTAAACCTGCTCTTCACCCTGCGTTAACCTGATGTAGGGCAGGTGGCCAACTGGGCTTCCTAGGCTCATGGATGTGAGTAAAACCGACAAGCCCAGCGTCCTAGCGATCATCCCAGCCCGGGGTGGCTCCAAGGGCGTCAAGCTCAAAAATCTACGCACCATCGGGGGCATCTCCCTGGTGGGCAGGGCCATCCTTGCGGCGCGTTCTGCGACGACAGTCAGCGAAGTCGTGGTCAGCACCGATCATGAACAAATCAAGGCCGAAGCCCTCGCCTACGGGGCCACCGTGATCAGCCGACCGGCAGATATCGCCGGAGACACGGCTAGCAGCGAAGCGGTGCTTCTCGATGTTTTGTCCAAGGTCTCCGATACTCCGGATATCACCTTGTTCATTCAGTGCACCAGCCCGCTGATCGATCCTGCGGACCTGGACGCTGCAGTGGGAGCGGTCCGCGACGGCGAAGCCGAAGTCAGCTTCGCCGCGGTACCCGACCACGGATTCCATTGGACCGCCGATCCCCAGGGGCTCGCGCTGGCCAGCGGACATGACGCGGCGAACCGGCCGCGCCGACAAGACCGCGAGGCCCGCTGGCTGGAGACCGGAGCGTTCTACGCCATGCAAACCGCCGGATTCCAGGCAGCCAAGCACCGGTTCTTCGGCCGGGTTCGCATCTGCGAGGTCGCCGCGGAACACGGGATGGACATCGATACCGAAGCGGACCTGGCGCTGGCGCAACTGCGCGTCCCGCAGCACAGCGAACCGATCCTGGTTGATGCGGTCGTCACCGATTTTGATGGGGTGCATACCCCGGACACCGCCTACGTGGACGAACACGGGACCGAAACCGTGCGCGTCTCGCGCTCCGATGGCATGGGCGTGGCCCGGCTACGAGCGGCCGGCGTGAAGTTCCTGATCCTGTCCAAGGAACGCAATCCGGTAGTCGCCGCCCGAGCGGCAAAACTGAATGTCGAGGTAGCCCACGGCATCGACAACAAGGCCGAATACCTGGCCCGCTGGCTGGTCGACGAGTCGATCAACCCGGCCCGCGTTGCCTATGTAGGCAATGACATCAATGATCTGGCACCTATGGAGCTGGTCGGCTGGCCGATCACGGTCGCCGACGCCAGCGACGAGGTGCATCGAGCCGCACGGCACCGCCTGACCCGCCCCGGCGGGAATGGTGCGGTCCGTGAGCTCGCCGAGCTGGTCCTCGCGGCCCGCTCCAATCCTCAAGTTTGAATTCCCAAGTTTTCCCAATGAAAGGCAAGTCAATGACCTCTGTGAACACCGAAATCAAGCCAGTAGCCATCGGCGAATCCCTGCTCGGCACCGGCCAGCAGGTTTACGTCATCGGCGAGATCGGCATCAACCACAATGGCGACATCGAGATCGCCAAGCAGTTGATCGACGTCTCGGCCGAGGCCGGCGCCAACGCGGTCAAGTTCCAGAAGCGCACCCCGGAGATCTCCACCCCGATGGACATGCGCGACAAGATCCGCTCCACCCCATGGGGCGACATGACCTACCTGGACTACCGCTACCGCGTCGAGTTCGACCAGGCACAGTACAAGGAGCTCATCTCCTACGCTGCTTCCAAGGGCCTGCACGCCTTCGCTTCCCCATGGGACGTTCCTTCGGTTGAGTTCATGGAAGAGCAGGGTGCAGTCACCCACAAGGTCGCCTCGGCCTCGGTCACCGACATCGAGCTGCTCAAGGCCCTCGCGCAGACCGGCAAGCCAATCATCCTGTCCACCGGCATGTCCACCATCGAGCAGATCGATACCGCGGTGGAGACCCTGGGCACCGACAAGCTGGTTATGATGCACGCAACTTCCACCTACCCATTGCCTCCAGAAGAGGCAAACCTGCGCATGGTCGAGACCCTGCGCGAGCGCTACCAGGTGCCGGTAGGCTACTCGGGCCACGAGCGCGGCCTGCAGATCTCGCTGGCAGCCGTCGCCTTGGGCGCGGTCACCGTCGAGCGCCACATCACCCTGGACCGCACCATGTGGGGTTCGGATCAGGCTTCTTCGCTGGAGCCAAAGGGCTTCGAATCGCTGATCCGCGACATCCGCATCCTCGAGCAGGCCATGGGCGACGGCGTGAAGAAGGTCTTCCCGGGCGAGCTGGCACCGCTTTCGCGCCTGCGCCGCGTCGACGCCTAGCCACGGCACACAACCGGCGGTTGGACTCGCCATTGGGTCCAACCGCCGTTTATTTTTGCCCCGCCTAGCCCAGAAGGAACCATGAGTTTGATCCCCGGTCGTATATCAGTGGTGATTCCCGCCTATAACCAGGAGGAATACATCTGCGATGCCCTCACCTCGCTGACCCGCCAAAAGCTGGGCAAGTGGGAACTAGAGGTGCTGGTGGTCGATGATGCTTCCACCGATCAGACCGCGAATCTGGTGCTCGGCTACCAGCAGAAGCTCGAGGGCCTCGAGCTGGTCAGCCTCACCGAAAACGCCGGAGTCTCCGCGGCCCGCAACGCCGGGCTCGAGCGGGCCACCGGCGAATTCTTCACCTTCCTGGACCCGGACGACTGGTACGCTCCGGAACACCTCGCCACCCTGGCCGCGGCCTTGGAAGACCTGCACGTGGACTTCGTCCGCACCGACCACGTGCGGGTGACCGGAACTAACCGGGTGCTGCACCGCGCCCCGCAGGCGCTGCGCGGCCTGCCCCTGAACCCGGCAGATGATATCGAGCCGATCGACTCCCCCTCGATGGTGGACTATGCCTTCGTTTGGGCGGGAATGTATCGCACCGAACTGATGCGCAGCAAGGACACCTACCTGTTCGACGCGGACTTGCACAGCGCCGAGGACCGGCTGTGGCTTTGGAAGCTGCATCTGCGCACCAGCCGCTACGCGGTGATCTCCTACCCCGGAGTGTTCTACCGCCGCGGGTTGCCCGGTTCGCTCACCCAGGTCTTCGACCAGCGCCAGCTCGGCTTCATTCCGGCCTATGCGCGGATCCTGGAGGAGGTGCGTGCCCATGAGCACGCCGACCGCCACCTGCCCAAGGCGATGCGCCAGTTCTTCGCGATCGTGTGCCATCACGAGAAACGCGCCAAGCACTACCCGCCACAGGTGCGGCTAGAAATGAAACAGCAGCTACGAAAGATATTCACCACCATCGACGTTAATATTGCACAACAGGTAGCGCTCGAAATGGATATTGCGCGCCGCCGCCACATCCTTTCCTTCCTTCAGGTCGGGGCCGCTAAATGATCGCTTTAGTCGAGGCCAGCAGCTATTTTCAGTTAGCTTCCCTGGCCGCCATGGCCGACGCCGGACTGCTGCCGCAGGCAGATGAATATGTTCTGGTGCTCGCCAATGGCTCGCAGCTGCCCGAACTGACCACGCCCCTTCACGAAGCCCCGGGATTCGCCGAGCTTGCCGCCCGATTCGATCGGGTGGTGGATTTCGCCGCGCTGATCTCCCCGCGCCGGCCTGCCCAGTTCAACCCGCGCGAAGACGAATTGCTCATCTTCGAACGCTTGCTGCGCAGTGCCTGGGATCTGGGAGACGAACGGCTGACGCTAGTTCTCGAATCGATCCAGGTAAACCCGGCTCGGGCGCTGGCGCGGATCTTCTTCGACGCGTCGATCTGGGTGCATTCGGACGGTCTGATGTCCTACGGTCCGACGCGCAATAAGCTGCAGGTCCCAATGGCCCAGCGCCTGGCCGGGACCATACACGTCGATCTGGTGCCGGGCCTCGAGCCGCAGCTGCTCGCCGAGCAGCAACCATCACGCTTGGTCTTGCAGGGAACCGCGCTGGCGCCGGTCTTTGCGCAACTTGCACGGGAGGCGCAGCTGCAGCTGCCCGAGGGCGCCGCCCTGATCCTCGGCCAGTATCTGGGTTCCCTCGGCCTGATGGATGCCGAGGAAGAACTAGAGCTGCACGAGCAGATGCTCCGAGCCGCCAAGGACCGAGGGCTGCACACCATCTTGTTCAAGGCCCACCCGTCGGCCAGCGCCACCTCGGCGGCCCGATTGCGCGCCCGCGCCCAAGACCTCGAGCTGGATTTCCATCTGCTCGATACCGATCATCTGGCCGAAACCGTGATCCTCGCGGCGAAGCCGGAAGTTGTCATCTCCTGCTTCTCCACGGCGCTGGTCACCGCCCACTATGTGCTCGGTACGCCGGTTCAGGCCGTGGGTACCGCCAAGATGCTGCAGCTTCTCGCCCCCTATGAGAACTCGAACCGTATTCCGCTATCGATCATCCACGGGCTCTTTGTCCAGGACCTGCCGGCTCCCGCTCGCGCCGGAAGCATCGACATGCTCAGCGACTTGCTCGGTGCCATTTCTTATTGCATGCAGTCCACGCAGCTCCCGCATTTGCGCCCGGTCGCCGAGGCTTTCCTCGCCGAACACTACGGCGTGTTTTCCGCCCACTTCAAGCGTCGACGCATCACCAAGCTTGCGCTGCCACCGCAGTGGGCCCACTTGCAAGCACGTCGTTCGGTGCCGGCCAAGGTCCGTGGCGTATCCCGCCACATGCTGCGCCACGGCTCACGGACCTTGGACACCATGTCCAAATCCCTGAGTCGACTGGCAAAATGAACGATACGATGATCAAAATTTCCCAACCCGACACCCAGGAAGTGCCACGGCCACGCTTTGGCACCGCCCATGTGTGGGTGGAATCTCCCCTGCAGCTGCTCTCGGCCGTGGAAACTCACGCCGCCGGATTGCTCGGCGATGAGGTGCGCATCATTCCGCGGCGCGGGATGCCGCTGGAGGCAACCACCGGCGCACTGCTGAGAAATTCGCCGGCTGGTTTGCACTTCATGCCCGCGGCCAAAAGGCCACCGCAGCCTAGCTCGGCGCGAGACAGGTACGTCACCGGCGATGCCTATTCGGGCCGGATACAGCGCACCATGCTGACCGGGGTCAAGGCCAAGGAAATTGTCATCATCGATGATGGGCTGGCCACGTTGGCGCTGATCCGGCAGCTGGTCAGCGAGGAACCTACCGCTGTGGTGCGCGCCCGCGCGAAGAACACCGCTGCCCGCGTGGGCCTGGGCTTGGCGATGTGGCACCGGCTGCGCGGCTTGGCTCGAGAGGGACGTCTGCTGATCGTCTCTGCCTTGCAGGCTGAACCGGAAATCAGGAAGCGCATGGATGCGCTGGGCATCAAGTTCGCCCAGCACAGGTTCGAGTGGCTAGCTACTCAACCCGTCGCCGAACGATTCACCGAACCGACCTTGCTCATCGGCTCGGCCATGGCGGCGGACGGAATTATTCATGCCGCGCCGTATCTGCAATGGATTCGTTCCATTGCCGCAGAAGGGCCAGTAGCCTTCTTCCCGCACCGCCGAGAGACTCCGCAGATATTGGAAGAACTACAGCAGATTCCCAACGTGGTGCTGAAGGAGCATACGATTCCGATCGAGATGCGATTGCGCGATTTGCGTCCCGGACAAGAAATCAGGGCGCTTCCTTCTACCGTCATTCCCTCCTTGCGCCTCCTGCTCGGTAATGAAGCACGTAACCTGTACGCGCAACCGGTGCCGGGTCATTGGTGGACGCCGAGCACCTCGCAAGATCTTCGTGACCATCTATCAAGCTCGTTGAGGGTGTGACGATCCTCGTGAAACCAGCAATTCTTGCGGTCGCGGATTCAGACTCGTATCTGAAACTCGCCACCACATTCCTGCACCGTCTGGGCCCGAGTTGGGACCGTCGCGTCGTATTGGCGCGCACCCCTGTCATGCCCACCGAAGAACAGATCGCCGCAGCATTCGAGGGAACCGACCTCGACCCCGCAGATCTAGAGGTCTTAGCCTTGAATCAGTTCAATGCGCAAACCGTTGGCGAAGATGTCGTCTTCGCCGCCGCCACTGGGCCAGTGGTCGCCGAGTTGTATGCTCGAATGCTGCGCACCGAGCCGGTGGACCAACGACGCACCGCGCTGATCTCCGCGCTTCCCGGGGTCGCCTATCCTGCCACCCGCAAAGGATGGAATTACCGCCGGCCAGGTGACGCATTCATCTGCCATTCACACGCCGAGGCGCGCGATTTTTCATTTATGAACCTCGACCACGAGGGTCATCAGCCAACGATCATGGTCAGCAAGCTTCCCTTTCTGCGTTCCTCGGGTTTTCCCACCAGTTCATCTGCCCCGATCAAGCGACTGGTCTTTGCACCGCAGGCCAAGGTGCCTGTCGGTAAATCCGAACGCGAGAGCATTCTGGTCTCGCTCGAGCAGGCCGCTCGGCTCAATCCGGGACTGGAAGTCATGGTCAAATTGCGAGCGCGCGCTGGCGAACCGCAGACGCATCTCGAGGCCTACCCCTATGACCTACTTTTTGAAGAGCTTGTTCGCTCTGGCCGGTTGGGAAAGTCCACGCATCTGCGCTTCGTGACCGGCAGCATGTCTGAAGTGCTTACGGAGCATAGCGCGCTCGTGACCGTTTCATCCACGGCAGCGCTCGAGTCGATCGATCGCGGATTGCCGACCATGGTGCTCTCCGACTTCGGCGTAAATGCCCAGATGATCAACGTCGTTTTCGAATCCTCCGGATTGCTCGGTACTCTGCAGGACCTCGAGGACCTGAACTTTGAACCGGCAAACAAGCCCTGGCTACGAGAAAACTATTTTCACCGTGTGGACAACACGTTCAATGAATCTTTGACCATCCTCGCGCATCGTGCCCGGGGCGGTCAGCTAAAAACAGATCCCGAGATTCTGGCTTTCATCAAGCACCAACCACTTCGTCAACGGGTCCGGACGGCACTTCCGACACCAGTGCTCAGGGTATTGCTGAAAATTCGCAGACACATGAAGTTGTCACGACAATCAAACCCAAGGTCCATGTCATGATCAAAATTATCTATGCGAGTGACGTAGGAAATTCGTTATTCTTTCAGTAGCAGTCATAGGCATAATTGGCTTTGCTCTTGTACAAGAATAGCTCCTTGATCCGCCTTTTCCCGGATTGCTGCATGCCAAACTCACCACGATCAGCCTGCCTTCCGTTGAAACATCCGGTGATTGCAACCACTATGGGAATGTTTCTTGGCCAAAAGGTCTTAAGATCATTAAGGGCCCATTAATAGACTGTGCTATCGCGCGGTCATTTTGCCCACAGATTTGTATATTTCATTAGGAGTTCATGTGTCGGCGAGCCCGATTCGCGTTGCCATTGTTGGTGTGGGTAACTGCGCCACTTCCCTTATCCAAGGTGTCGAGTACTACCGAAGTGCCGACGAAAATGCCTCTATTCCGGGCCTGATGCACGTGCGATTCGGTGATTACCACGTGGCCGACGTTGAATTCGTTGCGGCATTCGATGTGGATGCGAAAAAGGTCGGCCTCGACCTATCCGACGCTATCCTGGCCAGCGAAAACAACACCATCAAGATCGCCGACGTACCAGCCACCGGTGTCACCGTGCAGCGCGGGCCCACCCTGGACGGTCTGGGCAAGTACTACCGGGAGACCATTGAAGAGTCGACCACCGACCCTGTTGACGTCGTCAAGGCGTTGAAGGAAAACAAGGTCGACGTCATGGTCTGCTACCTGCCGGTGGGTTCCGAAGACGCAGCAAAGTTCTACGCTCAGTGCGCTATCGATGCAGGCGTTGGCTTCGTCAACGCCCTGCCGGTCTTCATTGCCGGCACCCCGGAGTGGGCACAGAAGTTCACCGATGCAGGCGTGCCAATCGTGGGCGACGACATCAAGTCGCAGATCGGCGCCACCATCACACACCGTGTGATGGCCAAGCTCTTCGAAGACCGTGGCGTGGTGCTTGATCGCACCTACCAGCTGAACGTCGGCGGCAACATGGACTTCAAGAACATGTTGGAACGCGATCGTTTGGAATCCAAGAAGATCTCCAAGACTCAGGCAGTCACCTCGAACACCTCGGCCAAGCTCACCGCTGACGACGTGCACATCGGACCTAGCGACTACGTTGCCTGGCTCGATGACCGCAAGTGGGCGTTCGTTCGCCTCGAGGGACGCAACTTCGGTGATGCTCCGGTGAATCTGGAATACAAGCTAGAGGTTTGGGACTCGCCAAACTCGGCCGGTGTCATCATTGATGCTGTGCGTGCAGCCAAGATCGCGCTTGACCGCGGCATTGGCGGCCCGATCCTGTCGGCTTCGAGCTACTTCATGAAGTCCCCACCAGAGCAGTACGACGACGAGTCGGCTCGCGCAAAGGTCGAAGCCTTCATCCGCGGCGACATCGAACGCTAGAAAGTCCCCCGGGACGAAGCAAAAAAGATCCGTGCGTGGAATTCTGGAATAGAGTTCCATGCACGGATCTTTTTGTATGCTCCTTCTATAGCGCGCGGCTTGCCCCGGACGCGGAGAAGCCCGCCGGCTGATAGGCCGGCGGGCCTCTGCTGAATTGTTTGCGAGTTCATTTCGCACCCCTTCCTGTAGTTGGCAACAACGGTAATGGCGTTGAGCTCAACTATCGGATACGGAGGTACATTTCCGGTGGCACATGGTTGACCAACTCCCGCTGACTT
The DNA here is from genome assembly GCF_002332385.1 of Glutamicibacter sp. BW80. Classification (NCBI taxonomy): domain Bacteria; kingdom Bacillati; phylum Actinomycetota; class Actinomycetes; order Micrococcales; family Micrococcaceae; genus Glutamicibacter; species Glutamicibacter sp. BW80. Next base: position 167,221 of record NZ_NRGV01000001.1, read on the forward strand.
AGTCGGCGGTTTAATTCGGCACTATCAAGTTGCTTCCGGTTCTTAGCAAAACGCTTTTTCATTATTGTTCCCTCCCTTCTAAACAGATCGGGGAGGTGGGAAGGTCCTGGTGCGTAGTAGAAACTGCGCGAGCTTTCAGGCTTTCGGGACCTGCGAAGATGAGTTCCGAGGTTCGAACGGCCCGTTGAACAGAGCTATCAAAAAGTGGAGCAGACATGAAAAAAGTTCCTAAGGGAGAATGTCGATTACTGACTGACCGCCCCAGGAACTTTTGCTTGAATTCGTAGAAGTCTAGGAATCCATCATTCCGGAGGCAGGGGAAACGCCATGGCGCGCGGCAAAGCCGAACCAGCAATTTGAAAAGGCCATTTTGCCTGATCGCATGCCGCCATAATTCCAGTTATCTCGATTTGTAATCACGTTTCCCACCTCCTAAAAATCTGTCCGAGTCAATCGCGCAAAAGCCCGAGACTCACTTAGTATTGTCTTTTTGATCCGCAAGTCTCATTGAGACTTCCCAATCACAATATTCAGCATACATGGAGAATTTCGCACGCGCCAGTGATTTACTCAAATTCTTCAATAAGTTTCTTTAAAGCCGTGTAGGGACGCTCTGGGCCTGCCCCAAAACGTCCCTACCTGCGCTAATTGCAACTACTATTCGGCTGCTGGTTGCTGAGATTCCGGTTGTTCCGCCCACCATGCACGGAGTCTTTCTGCGGCGACTTGCTCTCCCAGCGGCCCGTCATCCAAACGCAGGTTGAGCATGAAATTGTAGGCGCGACCTACCAATGGCCCGGCTTTAATGTCCAGCAAAGCCATAATCTGTTCACCATTCAAATCTGGACGAATGGACTTCAGCTCTTCCTGCTCGGTAATTTCAGCTATCCGCGTCTCTAGATCGTCATAGGCAAATCCGAGGCGCTCGGCCTTACGGCGGTTGCGGGTCGTGACATCCGACCGGGTCAGGCGGTGCAATCGCTCAAGCAGTTCGCCCGCGTCGGTCACATAGCGGCGCACAGCCGAATCGGTCCAACCGGCGTCTCCATAGCCGTAAAAGCGCATGTGCAGTTCAACCAGGCGCGCCACCGCTTTGGTGGTGTCCTTGTCGAATCGCAGGGCGCGCATGCGCTGTTTCACCAATTTCGAACCGACCATGTCATGGTGGCGGAATGAAACCGCGCCATTGGACTCGAACTTACGAGTTGCAGGCTTTCCAGCGTCATGCAGCAACGCCGCGAAGCGAAGAATGAAATCTGGCCCTGGAACGGGGCCCTCGCTATCGGTTTCATGTCCTATGGCTTGTTCAAGCACGGTCAGCGAATGCTGATAGACATCCTTGTGCCGGTGGTGCTCATCGATTTCCAAGCGCAGCGCTGAAACCTCGGGCAGCACCTTGTCTGCCAAACCCGAATCGACCAGCAAATCTATGCCCGCACGCGGGTCGGCTCCGTTGATCAGCTTGATCAATTCGTCGCGTACTCGTTCGGCAGAAATGATATCGATGCGCTCGGTCATTTCGCTCATCGCCTGGCGAACCTCGGAGGACACCTCGATGCGAAGCTGCGATGCGAATCGTGCGGCTCGCATCATGCGCAACGGGTCATCCGAGAAGGAGATATCGGGGGAACCTGGAGTGCGGATTAGTTCATCGCGCAGCGAACTGACCCCGTCGAAGGGATCCACCAGTTCCAAATCGGGCAGACGTAACGCCATGGCATTCATGGTGAAGTCTCGGCGGTACAGGTCATCATGCAGGTTATCGCCAAAGGCAACGATTGGCTTGCGCGAATCCTTGTCATAGGCGTCAGCCCGGTAAGTCGTGACCTCTAATGTGTGCTCACCCTTTTTCAAGGCGATGGTCCCGAATTCGCGTCCCACATCCCAGATGTTGTCGGCCCATCCCGAGATCACCTTAACGGTTTGCTCCGGCTTCGCGCTGGTGGTGAAATCCAGGTCGGGAGAGACACGGCCAAGATAAAGATCGCGGACCGGACCACCAACCAGGGAAATCTCATGACCGGCACGAACGAAACGATCGGCGAGCTCGAAAATGACCGAAGGCAGGATCTGGCGCAGGGCGTCATGAGATGGAAGTGCGTACATAGTTCCTTAAGCGTGCCAGATTTCTGGTGTTCTCGCTTGAAAAATCGCTGCACTTCCTTGCGAGATACCTCTCTTGTCCAAGTCGCTAAGGCGTAGATCGCCAAAAAGTCGATAGAGTGGTTTCATGAACCGTCCGATCCCGTCTGCCCCAAAGCGCACGCCATTGACTGCGTCAATGGCTTCTGCGCAGGCGTCCGGCGGTCCTCAGACACTTCCAACGGTCGAAGAAGTTTCCTCCGGCGGCATTGTTATTGACTTTGACAACCCTGATTTTCCAGTCGCAATCATTGCACGGTACAACCGCGGTGGACGTTTGGAATGGTGCCTTCCTAAGGGGCACCCAGAAGGCGAAGAGGTCAATGAGGAAGCAGCCGTCCGTGAGATCGAAGAAGAAACCGGTATCGCCGGCCGTATTCTCGCTCCGCTGGGCTCTGTGGATTACTGGTTCACAGTAACCAATTACCGGGTTCATAAGACCGTGCACCATTTCCTCCTGGAAGCCACCGGCGGACACCTCACGATCGAGAACGACCCAGACCATGAGGCGGTAGATGTCGCATGGGTACCCTTGAATGCGCTCGGTAAGCGTCTTTCCTTCCCTAATGAACGCCGGATCGCTGACCTGGCACGCGAGGTCCTTACGAAGTATGTCTCAGGTTCCTAATTCACCGCTCAGCCCCGATCAGCCGAATACCGGAACCCACGAACAGGTTACTGAACTAGCGACACCAGCGGCCCCGGCATCCGGTGGAAGATCAAAAACCTATGCACTGATGGCTTCGGGCACGTTGGTTTCGCGCATGCTCGGCTTCGTCCGCACCGCAATGCTGGCCATGGCCATTGGTTCGGTCACCTCGGTGGCAGATATCTTCGAGAAGGCGAACGTCATCCCGACGATCATCTTCATGCTGCTAGCTGGCGGCGTCTTCAACGTGGTGTTGATTCCACAACTTATCAAGGCCTCCAAGGCCAAGGACCGTGGAGCCGCATACACCTCCAAGCTAGTCACTCTCACCATCGTGGTGATGGGTGCGCTGACGGTTGTGCTGACTGTGTGCGCCCAACCAATTATCATTGCGCTCACTAATAACTGGACCGATCCGATGATCGCGCTCGGCACGGCATTCGCCTATTGGTCTTTGCCGCAGATCTTCTTCTACGGGCTCTATGCGGTGCTTGGGCAGGTCCTCAACGCGCATGGCAGGTTCGCCGCCTTCATGTGGGCTCCTGCGGCCAATAACCTGATCCAACTGTTGGTCATCGGCTCGTTCATGCTGGTCTTCGGCGCCTATTCTTCGGGCGATCCGATGGATTCGTGGAGCACCGGAAAAACTATATGGCTTGCCGGCGGTGCGACCCTAGGCATCATCATGCAATCTCTCGTACTGCTCTGGCCATTGAAGAAGACTCACCTCAAGCTCCGCTTCGATTTCTCCTGGCGTGGGATGGGACTGCGCCGGGTCGGCCGGCTAGCTATCTGGACGCTGGCGGCGATGGTCATCGGCAACATCTCTTCGTTGATCTACTCGAAAATCGTCTCCGGAGCGACGGCGGCCCGTACCGAACTATCTGCCGAACAGGCCGCCTCAGTAGCCGGCGAATACGCGCTGAATACCTCGCAGCTAATCACCGTGTTGCCACATTCACTTTTCGCACTGACCGTGGCCACGGTCCTTTTTAATGACTTCACTCGTGCCTTTGCCGACCGCCGGCGCAAAGATATCGGACCACTGCTCAACCAGGGCATGCGTTCTACCGCGATCCCTATCATTTTCTTCACCGTGGTCTTCATAGTATTGGCCGGCCCGTTGGGGCGGCTCTTCGCCGGCAGTTCCGAAAATTCCGTTCAAGCGGCAGCCGCCATCGGCCAGTTGCTGGTGCTCACTGCTCTGGGACTTCCTTTCAAGTCGATCCAGTTCTTCATGTTGCGCGTCTTTTTCGCCGATGAAGACACCCGCACTCCTATGCTGATCCAGAGCAGCATTGCCGCGATCGGTCTGATCGGTGCCGTGTTGGCAGCCTGGCTGGTCGACCCGATAAATATTGCCGCAGCGATTGCCTTCATCTACGGCATCACCAATGTCATATCGGCAGTCATCACGCATTACCTGATCAAACGACGCTACGGCGACTATGGCGTCACCAAGGTCATCGACACCTATATACGAATCGGTTGGATGGCCACCCTGTCGGCAATTATTGGCTGCATTCCCCTGGCCTTATTGGGTGGTTTCAGCTTCGGATTCGCTTATGATTCGCTGTTCAGCGCCGCTGTCACGATCTGCGTTGTGGGCCTGATTATGGCCATAAGTTTTGTGTTGTTGTTGCATCGGACTAAGGTCCCGGAGCTCGCCGGATTCCTCGGCCCGCTACTGCGCAGAATTCCGGGCCTCCCCAAGCCGTGATTCTGCTCAAATGACCAACAAATGAAGGGTTTGGGCAGGTAACATGAAGGATGGTGGGTCTGCCTGCCGTTCGAAGCAATCAAACCTTGGAGATGCACGTGTCGCAGCCCATCGATGTCGGTTCTGTCCTTAGCGGGCGCTACCAGGTCACCGAAACCGTTCTGACCACAGCCGAGGGAGATCTGGTGCTTGGCGGCATCGATCAGGTGCTCAACCGATCGGTCAGCATCGTGGTCGCTTCCGCGGCCAACTCCTCGCAGCTGGCCACCAGCGCGCGTGAAATTGCCATGGGCGAGCGTCAGGCCAACGTCCAGGTACTAGACCTAGGCATCACCGAAACGAATCAAAGCTACTTAGTGGCGAACGTCGCCCGCTCGGCCGACCTGCTGGATCTGGTGCTCGAGGCTCAAGACGCGCCGTACGTCGAACCATTCTTCACTGACACTCTGGGCACCGAGCTATTCGGCGAGTCCCGTCAGTCGGTACCCGAGACCTACGAAGACGATGCGGAATACTACGAACAGCTGCGCTACGAAGACGAACCTGAAGAACAGAACAAGGTCGGCAACGCGCTGAGCAGCGGGTTCGCCGGTTTGAAGAACCGTTTTGGCCGTAAAAATGCCACCGCCGCGGAATCCGTCGATGAAGACGAGTACGTCGAAGAAAATACCGACGATCAGACCGCACCAAATGCCCAGGTAACCACGCCCACGGCGGCAACTCCGGTCTCACCGGCAAACAAGTCTTCTGCGCCCCCTAAGCCCAAGGTGACCCGTCTGGACGACGATGAAGAACCTAATGTCACCGCCACGGCCGCCCTCGCGGCTGCGGCCCAGTCCAAGGGATCTGCTCCTAAGAAGGAGGAGCCGAAAAAGGAAGAGCCCAAGAAGCCTGCACAGAAGAAGGCAGCAGCTATGGCCGGCATCGCTGCAGCTTCCGCCCCGAAGGCTTCTACCTTCCCTGCAGCCGCCAAGGGCGTTCCTGCACAGGATGTTCCAGAGCCATTGGAAGAAGAGGAAGACGAAGGGACCTCGAAGGGCGTACGTCTGCTCGTTGGTGCCGTGCTGATCGCGGTTCTGATCATTGGCATCGTTTTCGCCTTCAACTTCTTGGGTGGCGCAGGTAAGGACACAACTGCCGACCCTTCAACCGCCCCGTCCGAAACCGCGGCCGCACCGACCCAGGACGAGGCTGAAACGCCAAGCGAGCCTTCACTGCCGGCTCCAAAGGTCGATGATGTCTCGCGTCTGGTGCCAGGCAACCAGCAGCTTAATGCGGAAACCGACAACACCCTCGGCGACATGATCGACGGCAATCCTTCGAGCACCTACAAGACCTACTCGTACACCACCAGCAACTTCGGTGGCTTCTCCTCGAATATGGTCTTCATCCTGGAGCTTGAGGAGGAATCCGGAATCTCCGAAATCAATCTCGAGGGCCTGAATGCCACCGGTGGCGACTACGAGGTCCTCGTAGGTACCTCAGATGATCTGGGCGATGCGAAGTCTGTGGCCAAGGGCTCGTTCTCCGGTCCGTCGATCTCCGTTCCGGTCAAGGGCGATGACTCCGATCAGATGGCAGGCACGCACGTGTTCCTCAACGTCACCGACCTACCACGCCGTGCTTCGGGCGCCAATGCCTCCCGTCCATTCGGCTTGCAGATCGGCGAGTTCTCCGCCAAGTAACAGAAGCGGAATTTTTTACCAAAGCAATGCGTTGAGGTGGATAGTGAGGTTAGACCTTGCTATCCACTTCGCATTATTAGAACGAAAGGGTTCTACCCTCGTGACTTCAGCACAGAACGACGAAATCCGCGACGTAATCATCGTCGGCTCCGGCCCGTCGGGTTATACCGCTGCGATTTACACCGCGCGTGCGAACCTGAACCCGTTGGTCATTGCCGGCTCAGTCACCGCCGGTGGCGAACTGATGAACACCACGGACGTCGAAAACTTCCCAGGCTTCCCCGAGGGCATCATGGGCCCTGACCTGATGGACAACATGCAGAAGCAGGCCGAGCGCTTCGGCGCCGAGGTGCTCTTCGATGATGTCACCGAGATGCAGCTCGACGGCGAAATCAAGACCCTGTCGTTGGCCGACGGTACCGTGTACCGCGCCCGCACCGTCATTGTTTCCACTGGCTCTGCCTACCGCGAGCTGGGCCTTCCAGACGAAAAACGCCTCTCCGGCCACGGTGTCTCCTGGTGTGCTACCTGCGATGGTTTCTTCTTCCGCGACCAGACGATCTCCGTCATCGGCGGCGGCGACTCCGCAATGGAAGAAGCTCTCTTCCTGACCAAGTTCGCGGCAAAGGTCATCGTGGTGCACCGACGCAACGAACTTCGCGCGTCGAAGATCATGGCGGATCGCGCCTTGGCACACGAAAAGATCGAATTCGTCTGGGACTCCGAGGTTGTCGGCATTAACGGCGAAAACAAGGTCAACGGCCTCGTCGTGAAGAACCGCAACACCGGCGAAGAGTCCACCCTGGATGTCACCGGAATCTTCGTAGCCATCGGCAATGATCCACGCGTGGATCTCGTCAAGGATCAGCTGGAGCTAACCGCAGAAGGCACCATCGCCGTCGACGGCCGTTCTTCGCGTACTTCGTTGCCTGGTGTTTACGCAGCTGGCGACGTCATCGATTCAAACTACCGTCAGGCAATCACCGCCGCAGCTTCCGGCTGCGCCGCTGCTCAGGACGTCGAGCATTACTTGGCCAACGTCAAGACCCCGGCCAAGGTAACCAACTAATAATTCGCAGAAAGGGGTTCACTCACATGAGTAACGCTAAGGCAGTAACCGAAGCAACCTTCCAGGCAGAAGTTCTGGAGTCCGAGAAGCCAGTAATCGTAGATTTCTGGGCAGAGTGGTGCGGTCCATGCCGTCAGCTGAGCCCAATCCTGGATCAGATCGCTGAGGAGCACGCAGACAAGGTCACCATCGTAAAGCTGAACATCGATGAGAACCAGGCGATTTCCGCGAAGTACGGCATCACCAGCATTCCTGCAATGTTCGTTTTCAAGGATGGCGAGCACGTCGCCTCCTCGCTCGGTGCTAAGCCAAAGGCTGTCATTGAGAAGGAATTTGCAGAATACCTGTAGATCCTAAGTAGTTGTCAAAATAGGCGTTGAGCTTTCGAGCTCAACGCCTATTTTTGTCCCTACCGCTAGTCAGGGCGTGGTGACAATGCTCAGAAAACTCAGCTCAGGATCAAAACGTAATTAAACAAGTAATTTAACTTGTTTTCGTGACTATAAACTGACTACTACACTTTCTTGTGTGTTCGTTGGTCAGGGTCAGCATATCGACGGGAAACACGGTACTCAACCAACCGGCTGCAGGCAAAAGACTACGTTCGAGATTCGGCAGTAGACGACGAGCGACGGTGCCATGCGCGTTCAAAGAGGAAGACGCTGGATGGGGTTCTCTCAAGGCCATGGCCCACTTTAAGATGCTCCGGGAAGCTGTTTCTCCGCACTGAACGTGTTACGTGATCAGGACCAGAAACGTGCCGCGAGACCTGACGGACCGTCCTCAGATCGTTCCCGACCTACGTCGCTACGCTCCTTCGATGCACAATGGATCTGTCCCGACGCCCAACGGATGTATCAAGGTTTATGCTTCTACGCCAGACTAGTGACATGCGATCACAACCGTGAAGGGTCTGCGAGGCGAGAAGCGATTGGATTGTTGCGCTCTTCGCTCCCCCGTCAGATATCTGTTCCCGGTACCGCAAGTCCAGGTGGCCGGTCCGCGTAACCGCTGCTGCTGCTCCAGATATCGGGAATCGGCAACCGCTGAACTGCCATCAATGTCCGTCCGCCACACTCGTGTAGAGCGTTGACGCCAAGCCGTGGGTATGGACGCGGTTCAGCGAATAAGGCGCAGATAATCTCGGATTTTTGCATCTCTTTTGCCCTGACTAGCAACTCACTGAATTTTCTCGGGAACGCTGTAACAAGAAGCCCCGATCGGTCTTCATTGATTCGATTGCTGGTGATGAAGCAGGCTCCTCGAAGCCTTCGTATTGCTGGAGCCTCCTATTGGGAATCCGCAGGTCCAGTTGTTCTGCGTTGAGATTATCAACGTGATCCAAAGTCGTGAGCAGTTCGTTGTGCAGGGGCCTTGATGGCGCTGTTGACGGCCCAAAGTGGACAGTTCTCAGTTTTGACGATATCGCTGCGTCTATGTCCTCGACCGAGTGGACGCATGATGGCAAGGTAGTTTGCCGTCCTTCCTCCTAGGATAGTTTCGCCTCCCCCGAGTTGAGCATTTGACTCATTGAGAGCCAGCAGTACTGCATTCCAGAGCCACGCCATCGGAACCCGTGTAGTCTCCTTCAGAGCCGCCCATAGCGCCCTTGGAGATCACTAAATAAGCAAACCCTTTCGGGGAGCCTTCTGCGGATGCTGTAAATCGAAGGAAGGCCCGTATGGGTCGCCAGCAACGGGGTCTGTGCTCTCTCTACAAGCAATCGGTCTGGCATACCAGGATCATTTCCGGAATTCACGCGGAGACGATCTTAGAACGGTGTGTTCATCATAGGATCTGGGTCGAGACGGAAAACTGCAACATATAGGTGAAGGCCTCAGTGCAACGGATCAACGATGCTGTTGGGATCCGGGGGTCCCTTCGGGGTAGGTTCTAGCGCTCAACGGCAGTATCGGCGCCGGCCAGACCTCCAGGCATTCATGGTTACCGATTCAGTCGAGAACACTTGCCACAACTGGCACTTGCTGACCAGTCATTCCTATCCAAAGGAACCGATTCAGTCATTCATTGCTTCGTGTACTCCCCCGCAAAGAACAATCAGCGGCGTACGCCAGCGGCTTCGTTGTCAGAGGATCAATGCCGGTGTCGGTTGCCGTAATGTTCCACCTTCTGGTGCTTGGTGAGGTCCCGAGATCTTCCGGCGAGATCTTTGCGTCAAGAGTCATTGTTCGTTGGGCCTATCCGTAATCTGTTCTGAAATCGACCGACCCTGATTTGTCAGATAATCAAGTTCGCCTTGTTCCGATCGTCGAACGGTGGATACTGTGTCGATTCAGAAATAACGTTGTTTCACGTGAAACAAACATCAGTTCTGGACTGGCCTCGAAAGGGCTATTCCAGTCTGCCTTCCGTTGAATGCCGTTCGAAATCGTGCGTCGACGATCGTTGTTTTCCATGTCTGGAGGAACCGATAGCGCACACCGCTGTATCTGTAGAACATACTTGCGTCCCGTGCTGATGCTGAGTGGGATTTCTCGTCGTCAACCATACAACACGTTGGATTCTGCAATTCCAACCTTTAAGAGGGTGGAGATTGTTTCACGTGAAACACGCGGAAACAGAGATCAGTATCAAGCGGGCTGTGAACCGACCCCCTCACATGCAGTGAAAATATCAGGAACTAGCGCCTAGACGTAAGCAACAATTATGAAACCCGCTTACGGACGCCAGGCTACGTCGCAGGTGACATGAGAGGACCTGGTGGATCTGCCCGATTACTCGTAGTGAGTTCCAGAGTCACGGCGGGAGCAGCCAGTGCTTCGATTGAATGTTCGCATCGATGCGTCGAGTACCACATCTGAATAAGCGGCCTCTTGTCCCAGGCCGACTGTCGGCGAATAATCACAAGTGCACAGTCATCGTATTTGAGCGAAACTCCAAGTAACTCTCGAATAGGCAAATACCCGACTACCTGCAAACGAGAACGAATGGCAGACACCGGGCGTTTAACAGGCGCCTCTCCCCTGCACATCAAGGATTTACATTTCGATTCGCACATGTACTGATTGTTCGACGTACTGGAAGCTGATCACGCTCACTGAAATTCCCCACTTCTGCTCACCGAAATTCTCCACCTCGTGTTGACCCGCCCATGAGGGCGGGCCTTCCTCGAAACTGATGGCCTCTGACCACACACCAGTTCTTGAGAAAGGCCCGCACTTCCATGTTGAACGGAGGAAAGACGTGGATATCCACGCGTTGAAAAAGAATGAGCATCAGTGAGATCGCCCGCCGCACGGGCGTGACCGCAAGACCATAAGTGCGTACCTCACCGGGCAACGGGAAACCGGGAAACGCCAACGCACCACCGACCCGGTCGACGCCTTCGATGACTACATCAGGACACGCCTGATCGAAGATCTACACCTCTGGGCGCAAACACCGATGGACGAGCTGCAGAACTTCAATTTCGCACTTTCCTACCCGTCATTGACGAGAAATATTCGGGCCCGGAACCTGCGTCCTGCCTGCCAATCCTGCAAGAGCGTGCTGCAACGACCAACGTCGTCAACGAGTACCCTCCCGGTGAAGAAACCCAATGGGATTTTCTCGAGCTGCCCGATCCGCCCGCCGGATGAGGCATGAAGGAAGTGTTGCTGCTGATCCGGTCCTTGGCGGACTCGGGCCAATGACGGTCCGTGCTGGCGCCGTCTATGGACCAACGGCACTTCTTCGAGGCGATGATCATCATGCAGGATCTGCTCGGCGGGGTGAACAAGTTCTGGTGTATTGACCGACTGTCCACGGTCTATAACGTCTCCAGCAGGGACGATAACACCGAGTTCGCGACCTACACCAAGCACTATGGGTCCAGATAGCAGCGCGTCCTCCTCGTTCGGAACAACGCTAGTGCGTGATGGAGAAAAACAACCACACCGCCGCCCAAGGTGGTGTCGGACCTTGCCTGATGAGACCACCTTCGAATAGGCGCAGAGCTCCGTCTAGTGCTTTGCCGCCTCCCAAGATGCACGCGACAGACGCATCCCCGCGGGGAAAACCACGTGCAAGGCCATGTCCGCCGCCGAGCACCTCGGCTCCCCGGCCGCCCCGTGCCCGGTGATCCAGACCGAAATCCGCACCGCCTCGAGGCAGCCGCCCAAGTGATGATCAGCCACCGTTTGGGCACCGGCCATCTCGATATCGCAGTCACAGACGGAACCGTTATTGCCCGACACCAGCGCGCGGCCAACGGATTGGGTGACACCATCAGGGACATGGGCAACGTGATCGCGTTGAACCAGGCGTCCATGGCCGGGGCCAACACCGCACGTCCCCATCGTCGCAGGAAACGGATCCCGCGGGGAATCGAGCCCCTGGCTGCCGCCGCAGTCCTTCGCGAAACACCTTAGTACACCTTGGCATCTGCTACGAATCCCTTGGCCGCCTACGAACGCGCCGCCCAGGGAAGGACCCGACTCTCATGAACGAGAGCACCTCAATCTCCTTGGCCGATCCGCCCCAGACGTGCATCTGCCAACAGCTGCGTCCTACCTGACCGTGCACACGCTTACGGCCTCGGCTGAAGCCCTGCCCGGGTCATGTCCGTGGACATCGACAGGGAAGAATCCAGGAGGCTGGCCGGCAGACTGCGTTTCGCCAGCCTTCCCACCGAGGCACGGCTGGACACCTTCGATCTTGTCCTTGCCCAGGGCATTGACCTGTCCCTGCTCAACGAACCGGGAACGTGTCGGTGGATCGAGACGGCGACTAACGTCCTGCTGATTGACCCGCCCGGCGTGCGGAAAACGCACCTCGCGCGGGCCTGGGGCGGGCAGCGGGGAGCCGGATACCGCGTCCATTTCGCCTCCGCGGCCGAACTGGCCGCACGCTGCCACAAGGCCGCCATCGACGGGCACTGGTCATCGACCATGCGCTACTTCGCCGGCCCCACGCTATTGATCATTGACGAGCTGGGTACCCTCCCACTCCCGGGGCGTCGGCTTCGGCCCTGTTCAAGGTGAGCAATCAGCGGTATTTGAAAACCAGTATCGTCATCACGACCAATCGGCCTGTTGGTGCTTGGAGCGAGATCATCGGGGATGCCACCCTTGCCGAGCCCATGCTCGGCAAGCTTTTGCCTCGGTCCGTGGTGCTGAACCTCGACGGGGGAATCGTATCGGTTGCACAATCATCATGCCGCCCAACAACTCAGAAAGGCCACTACCGGGACGCAAGCAACTCTGCTAGTTCAGCTCTCGTGAGCTGGGGAATTTCGGTAATCAACTCTGGGGAATTTCCATGAGCCCCATCAACGCAAAACTACTTCCGATGCCAGCCGATCCATGGCGCCATGTTTCACGTGAAACAGCGCATGCCTCGCCTCCAAGATATTCTGATTTTTTGAATACAAATCAGAGATTTGACGGAACCAGCATCAGTCGCGCCTACCAATTTTGAACCAACTACGCTCGAGCATTCGGAACCCGGATTAAACCTACGGTCAAATATCAGCGTCCTCGACGCCACTGAAAAGCCGATGATTCTATTCCTGGATACATGAGTTTTCGGAGCCTTGCGAGCCACCGAACATTGCCTTTCTATACGGACTTCTAGAGTCGCATGAACGCTCCCGAGCTAGCGAGGAAGCAACACAATCCGTTCAACGCGCCTCGATTACTTCGACGCCAAGAAGGAAGAACCCTTCGGTTATCTACCATCCTAGAGAAAGAGGGAATGCCGATTCCTTCTTTCGAACGCTGGCAACTGGGTTCTTTCAAGCCGCGGAGTCTTTGCTGGTGCCGAACAGCTATAAACCTACTTGTTCTCGGACTCCAAAATTACGATGGACAGCTATACGCGATGCGACGAAAATGAAAATCGCTGTCCACGGACAATGCTGATGCAATCATTGCTCGGCCTGTTCACAAGAAAATCATGCCCGTAGTCCGTTGACGGTACAGAATTGATGAAGCACTGAGATACCACAGGATGCGCAACTCCGAAGGCTGGTGGGCCTCACAGCATGGATGATGCTTATGTGCCACCCCTAGGCTGCACTTAGGGTCCCGAGCAACTGGCTATTCAACGGTTCTAGGTAATGGAACTAAGTAGATCAGCGGATCCCAGTGGGATCAATAATCACTGGTCATCCAAGTCGCCCTAACCGATCCCCTGGATCACGTAGCCTACGGCACCACCCCCCGTTAGGAAGGTATCGGCGCAGTATTCGAGTCTAGTGAATGACTGACCTCTGACAGAAACTCATTCTTCCGGTATTCAATCGCGCCGTTGGTTCCTACCTGAGTTTACTGGAACCGCCTTTAACGAATAATTTCGAGCCCTGGCGAAGTCACAATATGGGACACCCCCGAAGGCAAGAACCGCAATATATCCCCGCTCGAATCAAGATATGTTCGCTGCATAGTCTTAATCGCTTTTCGAAAAGGACTACTGGTCCACAGCGGCAATAACGCTGGCTCCTAAAGGCAATACTGCATGATCCCCAAGTCTACTAATATTCACCAGTCATGAGTTCTCAAAACATGATCGTCGTTTTCCCGGAAATTAGTTGGCACCCCTTCAAGCGACAGGAACCTGTTGGCGGCCATGAAGGACCGCCCAAAGGCAGACAGCGGAAATGTACATCAACGGTCACCTATAGCGACAACCTTCTAAGCCATCGCATTCGCCGTTCGAATGATCAAAGTCCGCCTTCTTATCCACGACACACTTCAAGATAGATACTGCTGTTAACCGTCGCATTATATGAACACGACTGGGCCACCCAGATGGTCAACGGCTCCCCTATCGTGCATCTATCAGTCATGGCCAAATTCGAGTAGTAAACGACTTGATCACTTATTGCGTCTCCCAGCTCTACGCATCCATGCTGAGCCAACCATCAGATTATCCCAAGTGCACCTTGAACGGCATAGAGTCTAGCTTGTTGCGGCTTGACCTACCCTCATGTGAGCTTGTTCAAGAGCATTCGATATGACATTCATGCTAGGCGTCGAAAATTGCTTCAATCAGAGGTGCAGCTACCGCCCTCGTGTATCCACGACTACGCGACCAACGAGCAGACTACTGACAGCTCCGAAGGTGAACACTTGAGGGTTTGCCTGCGCGAATCAAAACAACGGTTTCAACAGTACTGATTGAGAAGAGCCTTCAGCCACAAGGAATCCTAGATCAAACAAGTTATATCGGACCGTTTTTTGGTTTAGCAAAGCCAATCACGGTTCAATGAGGTCAAGATTGGGTGGAGTCCGAATACTAAGTAGAGAACTGTCAGGCGCCGGAGTGTTCCGCTTTTCGGTATATGTGTTTTCACGGGTCACCACTGATCTGTTTCCTCGGCTGACAGGGGTGCATCATCCTCGGCTAATGATGCTGGCCTTCTAGGGGCCCGTGCGGCTCTGTGCAGCCCCTCAGAAGCCATGTACAGCCTAGTTTGGGCAACTCCTCCAGTCGCGGCAAGTTTGACCCGTTAGTGAGCGCGCAAGGGGCGACCAGAATGTCCGGCTCGCTGCACGTAGGTGGATAAGAAATAGCGGCGTCGGGTATGTTTCACGTGAAACATACCCGACGCCGCTAGAGCAAGAAGCTACTTCTTCAAATCCGGATCTAAGACTTCCATGATTCTATTCAGGTCCTCAACCGAGGCAAATTCGATGCTGACTTTACCTTTTTTGCTACCTAATTGGATCTTGACGCTTGTGTCCAAACGATCAGCCAGCGACGTGGCCAAAAAATCAAGTCGCTCGTTACGTTGGTTCTCTCGTGGTTTAACGGTCTTCTTAGCTGGCTTATCACCGCTAAGTGCTACCGCCTCCTCCGTAGCACGGACTGACAAACCTTCATTGACGATACGTTGTGCAAGCTGCTCAATAGCTTCACCATTGGATAAACCGAGTAGTGCACGTGCGTGCCCGGCTGATAATACGCCGGCGGCCACTCGTCGCTGCACTAGGGCTGGCAGCTTCATCAGCCGGATTGTGTTCGAAATCTGCGAGCGTGATCGCCCAATGCGATCCGAAAGTACTTCTTGAGTGCAATTGAATTCTTCAAGAAGCTGCTGGTAAGCCGCGGCCTCTTCAAGTGGGTTGAGCTGCGAACGGTGAAGATTCTCAAGAAGTGCATCACGAAGTAGGTCGGTATCCAGCGTATCTCGGACGATAGCCGGAATCGTAGACAGTCCTGCGGCCTGGGTCGCCCTCCAGCGACGCTCACCCATGACCAGTTCGTACGGTGCATCGTTGTCTTCGCGCGAGGGGCGAACAACAATTGGCTGGAGCAGGCCAATTTCCCGAATCGAATGGATGAGTTCATCCATATGTTCCTGGTCAAAATTTGTTCGGGGTTGCTTACGGTTCGGATGAATCTGGTCAACGCTGAGTTCAGCAAAACGAGCTCCCGGTACGTCTACCAAGCCATTTGCTGGCTCCTCCAGCACCGTTCCCCGATCGTTACTCTGCGGGACAGGTTCGGTCTTGCGCGGCGCGACAGTCGTGTTGAGTCCAGGCATTGCCGCCCGAGGCTTCTTCGCACTCTTTGCAGGTGCCGCCTTCGGCGCAGAGGAAGCCGACTTGCGTCCCGGCTCAAAGAACATGTCTACAGGACGAGCTGTCTTTGTCTTGCTCTGGTCGGAGGCAGGTGTCGATGTTTCACGTGAAACATCGTCTTTAATCTCTGTCACAGCCCCGGATGGCGAACTGGAAATCAGCGCACCAAGCCCTCTGCCTAAGCCACGCTTCTTGTCAGCCATATAGCGGCACTCCTTTTCATCCAAATTCTCAACCCACGACTAGTCTACTGTTTACGTGACTAACTAGGGGGATGTTGACAATTTTCCTTTTAGGGAGTCACGGGTCTATTGAAGACGTAGCTTCTATCCTAAAAACAACGAAAAACAAGTGAATTTCAGACCTTGTTATCTAGAATGATCTATCTTAGGATTTTACCGCTCGTTCGGCGATCTCTATGGCTGCCTCCATATAAGACAACGCGCCGGTAGAGCTCGGGTCGTAAGTAATTACGGTCTGCTGGTAACTCGGGGCTTCCGAGATGCGTACAGATCGAGGTATGACAGCACCGAGAACTTGCTCTGGGAAATGTTCCCGCACTTCGTTGGCTACCTGAGCCGCCAAATTGGTCCGGCCGTCATACATGGTGAGCAGTATCGTGGAAACAGTTAATTTTGAATTTAAGTGCTTTTGAATCATCTCTATATTCTTCAAAAGCTGGCTCAGACCCTCCAACGCGTAGTACTCACACTGAATTGGGATGAGCACTTCCCTGGCAGCCACAAATGCGTTGACAGTCAATAGACCCAAACTCGGTGGGCAGTCGATGAAGACGTAATCCAGACGAGGAAGTCCCTTGCGTTGACGAGTGCGAGCATAGTCATCCAATGCTCGCTGCAGTCGCTGCTCTCGGGCCACCAGAGAAACTAGTTCAATTTCAGCACCCGCGAGGTGAATAGTTGCCGGAGCCACTTCCAATGTGGGTAGGTCAGGGCAAGTCGCAATGACATCTGCCAAAGGAAGGTCATTGATAAGCACGTCGTAAATGCTATCGACTTCCGAGTGATGCTCAATGCCTAGTGCCGTCGATGCATTGCCCTGCGGGTCGATATCGATCACTAGAACGTTCAGTCCGCTCTTGGCCAAACCCGCCGCAAGGTTAACTGCCGTGGTCGTCTTGCCGACTCCACCCTTTTGGTTGGAGATAGTGAGGTATCGAGTCTTCGGCGGCGTCGGGACTTCGCGCTCCGAAATCGCTTCGCGGCGCCTGTGTTCATTGGCCAGCTGACTAGCTAACGGCGAAGAAGAATCATTAAAGTCAAAAACGTTGCTCGACGAACCTTTAGCCTTGGACAAAGGTGAAACTCCTCCTCGTGAAATGATGCGTCCAAAATCCATGAACCCACCGACGATGTTTCACGTGAAACACGCTAAAACAAACGTCTTAGTATGCGTTCAATCTGAATTTCGAAAGATACTCAGGTCTTGGGTTATTCCGCATCTAAAGCTACTTAAAGACTAACGCCTAAGTATTAACCAACCTTGATTTGAACCACCGTGGTGACTTCTTCCAGCATGTCTTCACCGACAGTTACTACCTTGGTTTCGGTACCACCAAGCTTGCGAATAACCTTCTGCGCCTTATCAATTTCTTCTGCGGCAGAACGTCCCTTGATGGCGATAAGGTCACCCTGACCGTGCAGCAATGGGATGGTCAGGCCTGCAAGGTTACTCAACGCCGAGACCGCTCGTGCAGTCACATAACGGGCATTGATGGTCTCAGTCATCTGCTCGGCGCGTCCACGCATCACGGTCACATTGTCCAGACCGAGGTCGTCGATCACTTCTGTAAGCCAGATGCAACGGCGCTCTAAGGGTTCAATCAGCGTCAGCTTGAGATCCGGACGTGCGATGGCCAAGCACAGGCCAGGCAGGCCCGCACCGCTGCCTACATCGGCTACTTCAGCATCGCGCTCCATCAACGACTCGATCACGGCACAGTTGAGCACGTGGCGGGACCACAGACGAGGGACTTCACGCGGGCCAAGCAGCCCTCGTTCAATGCCTGACGTAGCTAGGTGCGCTACGTAGCGCTTAGCAAGATCCAGTCGGTCGCCGAAAATCTTCTCGGCAGCTACGGTCTCCGCTGCTGTAAGGCTGAGGTCCTCAGTCATTGCATAGTTCCTTTGAACGATTGAAAACGCGCGGTGCGAATTACTTAGTTATCCAACGTCGATACAACGATGTGCCGACGGGTGGATTCACCTTCGGATTCCGAATGTAGTCCTGCATCCGCAATGACATCGTGAACAAGCTTGCGTTCGTACGCGCTCATCGGATCGAGGTGTACTGGCTGTCCCGAATTTCGTGCTTCGGCGATGGCCTGCGTGGCAAGCTGCTGCAGTTCTTCGGCACGGTTTGAGCGGTAGCCGGCGATGTCCAAGACTAGGCGTGAACGCTCGCCAGTGGCATTGAGAGCAGCCAGGCGGGTTAGTTCCTGCAGTGCATCGAGTACCTCACCGTCCTTGCCTACGAGGCTGTTCAGATCGGTGGTAGCTTCGTCAGCAACGATGGAAATGTACGTTCGTCCGCCACGGATTTCGATGTCGATGTCGCCATCGAGATCGGCGATATCCAACAGTTCCTCTAGGTAGTCCGCGGCAACATCGCCTTCGTCGACTACCTCTTCATTTTGCTCGACCTGATCGGTCAGCTCAGTTACTTCGGTGTTCTCAGTTGCAGTCATGACTACTTCTTCCGGCGATTCTTACGCTTTGGCTGCTCGCGCTGGCCCTTAGGTTCTTCGATCGCTGGGGTCTCGGACTCATCCAGCTTCTTCTGTCCCACAGGAGGCAAACCCTTGGCAGCGCGACGAGCGTTAAGTTCGCGTTCTGCTTCAGAGCCTGGAGTTGGGTTGTTGCGAATGACCCAGAACTGCTGTCCCAAGGTCCAAAGGTTCGATGCGGTCCAGTAGATCAGCACGCCAATTGGGAAGTTAATACCACCGATGCCGAAGACCAGAGGCAAGATGTACAGCATCATCTTCTGCTGCTGCATGAACGGGCCCTGCAGGGCTTCCTGGCTCATGTTCTTGGTCATCAGCTGGCGCTGGGTGAAGAACTGCGAGGCGGTCATCGCGAGGATCATGATGACAGCAACGATGATTACTGCCCAGTTGATGGCACCGGAGTTGATGGTGCCCAAGAAGGTCTCGGAAAGCGGCGCCCCGAGGATCGAGGACTGGTCGAAGCTGCGGATGTGATCTGCGGACAAGGCACCGATTGAACGGCCGTCATCGCTGGCACGGGAAGCTTCGTTAAGCACGCGGAAGAGTGCGAAGAAGAATGGCATCTGCACGAGCAGAGGCAGGCAGGAAGACAGTGGGTTGGTCTTGTGCTTCTTGAACAGCGCCTGCTGTTCTTGCACCATGGCCTGACGCGACATCTGGTCGGTCTTGCCCTTGTATTTCGCCTGGAGCTTGCGCAGGTCGGGCTGCAGCGCCTGCATCGCACGCTGGCTCTTGATCTGCTTGACGAAGACCGGAATCAGCAATGTACGGATGAGCAGAACCAGGAAGATGATGGACAAGGTCCAGGTCACTCCCGAGCCCCCGTCCATACCCATGATGGTGAACAGTTCGTGGAAGGCCCACAGGACCCACGACACGGAATACGTGAACGGAGTCAATATGGTGTCTAGAAAGTTCATTAGCGGTCAAGCTCCTTGTGGCCGCTATCCGCGGCGTCTTCATCGTCGGGAATCACAGGATGATTCAGAACTATGATCCTCGGCAGTTTACCTTCAGGCCAAATCCGTGGACCCTCCGGAACGTGGTCTACGCCTCCGTGGGAAAATGGATTGCACCTGAGAACCCGCCAGGCAGTCAAAACGATGCCTTTGACGGCACCATGCTGAGTCACCGCTTCGAGCCCATAGGCAGAACAGCTAGGAAAGTATCGGCATACATCGCCATAAATTGGCGAGATGATCTTTCGGTAGAACTTAAGAAACCCGATAAGAAGATTGCGTGGAATATCAATGATGAACCACACCGGTCCGGTTCGGAAAGCTAAGTCCTTACGCATCAGCGGACCTCTGTTTTACGAAGCACGGATGCGAAAGCAGTGTTAACCTGCGTTCGCAGCTCGTCCCAGGAGAGCTCGGCGGCTCCAGGAAGGGCACGAACGACGATATCCAGGTTTCCATCCACGCGCCTAAGCTCGTGGGCAACTTCGCGCATGCGACGTTTCGCCAGGTTCCGCTTAACCGCAATTCCCACTGCCTTGGAGACAATAAATCCAAACCGGTCCCCCACGACCCCTTCGGGGCGAGGGCGTGCATATAGCACGACGTTCCGGCGTCCGCTTCGGGCGCCGGAACGTACAGTGACTGTAAGGTCTTGCGCTAAGCGCAATCGCTGATTCTTTGGCAACATTTTTGGCCTAGACGGATCTAGTTAAGTCCATCAGAACTATGCAGCCAAAAGCTGATCCACAAATTTATGCGGAAAGCTCGGTGCGGTTCTTGCCGCGACGAGCCGAAAGGATTGCGCGACCCGCACGGGTACGCATACGAAGACGGAAACCGTGCTTCTTAGCACGACGACGGTTGTTTGGCTGAAAAGTCCGCTTGCTCACGGTGACACTCCAAGAAATTTAAGTGATGCGCCGTACCCGCTACTAGCTAGCTGGATAACAACAGGCTGACGCTCGTTCTTTATAAAATGCGTGATTTCGCGGGCTCTTCTAAAAACTGAGCAGGTCACAAAACGCACACATAGGACTGAATAACGATAGGAAAATTCGAGCCGTAGGTCAAATTGGCGCGCGGTAACAGCGTCCCTGTGAATATCAGAGCGTTACCTGTGAATAATCTACCCCAAACTTGTGGATTACGACAGCTTTCAACAAAAGGCAACTCACATTTTGGCAGGAAAAACCACGTCAAGGCGTCCCTGAAAAGCCTAGATTTCAAGGGAAAAGACGTTTTCCACAGCCAAACTGCTAACTTTTTCCACCGGACTGTGCATAACCATGTGGATAGTGGATAGAATCAATGGTGATGGCATCGCCAAAATGGCGAAAATAAAGCCCGAAATCGGGTTTTGTGTGATCAACATTGCATTAAATGATGGAAGTGGGACGCCCTTAGTGAGTAGCGACGAGACCAATAGTATTGGGAGCTCCTGGCGCCAAGTCATTCGCAAGATTGAAGACGACGATCGGGTCAAGGCCCGCCACCGTCCGTTTGTGTCCTTAGCCAAGCCCCAGGGTCTCATCGGAAGCACCCTTCTTGTTGCAGTGCCAAACGACCTCACCCGCGACATTCTGCAGACTCAACTGCGCGAGCCGCTGGATCAAGCACTGCGCGAAGTCTTCCAGGACGATATTCGTTGCGCGGTAAGCGTCGACCTGTCTTTGGCCGAAGACGTCGAACAACCGGTCGAAGAAAAACCAGCACCTGTTTCCACACCCGCCCCGGTTCCGGAGACTCCCGGCCCACGTCCACAGCCGGCGCCCCAGCCAACGCCCCCTTCGAATTCCCAAGAGTTCGGTCGCCTGAATCCGAAGTACATATTCGATACCTTCGTGATCGGCTCATCGAACCGCTTTGCGCATGCGGCCGCCGTTGCCGTTGCCGAAGCTCCTGCAAAGGCCTACAACCCGCTATTCATCTATGGCGATTCTGGCTTGGGCAAGACGCACCTACTTCATGCGATTGGGCACTACGCGCGTCACCTCTACAAGGGCATTCGTGTTCGCTACGTGAATTCCGAAGAATTCACCAACGATTTCATCAACTCCATCCGTGATGACGAGGGCGCCAGTTTCAAACAGACCTACCGCAATGTCGACATTCTGCTGATTGACGATATTCAGTTCTTGGCAAATAAGGACGCGACGCAAGAAGAGTTCTTCCACACCTTCAATGCCCTGCACAATCACAATAAACAGGTAGTGATCACCTCCGACTTGCCACCTAAGCAGCTCCAGGGCTTTGAAGATCGAATGCGTTCACGCTTCGAATGGGGTTTGCTTACCGATATCCAGCCGCCTGAACTGGAAACTCGAATTGCGATCTTGCGCAAGAAGGCGGATGCCGAGAACCTATCTGCCCCGGGCGACGTAATGGAATACATCGCTTCACGCATCTCTACTAATATTCGTGAGCTCGAGGGTGCCCTCATTCGAGTGACGGCCTTCGCCTCATTGAATAACCAGCAAGTAGACCTTGCCCTGGCCGAAACCGTTCTGAAGGATTTGATCAGCGCCGATGGTGCCCAGGAGATCACGCCCTCAACCATCATCAAGCAGACCGCCGAATACTTCGGCTTGAGCATTGATGAGCTGAACAGCAAATCACGTACTCGAACGCTGGTCACTGCACGTCAGATCGCTATGTACCTGCTGCGGGAGTTGACCGACATGTCTCTGCCAAAGATCGGTGCCGAACTCGGCGGACGTGACCATACCACCGTGATCCACGCGGATCGCAAGATACGTGAACTGATGGCCGAACGTCGTGCGATCTTCAACCAGGTGACGGAGCTGACAAACCGCATCAAACAAAGCCAGCGCGAGCACTAATTCACGAAAATCACAGCTGTGGATAAGGCTGTGGAGTACTTGGAGACAACCTGCGCATAACAAGCCCCTCGAGTGTGGACTGCGAAAAGAGTGGCACTGAGTTTCAACAGGGTGCTGGAACTGAGTGTCACTCCCAGTCACAGATTGTTCACATGCACAATTGGTTCAATCTATGGGATCGAGACGGTTATCCACAGTATCCACAGGGGTTATTAACACTACTTCCTTTAAACACTTATTCATCCAAATAACGAGTCCTCTCCCCGTACACCCGTTTTGAACGATTTTTTGTTCATAAGTTCGCTGCACTGCACACCCCGGAACCTTCTATGAAGCTTCACGGGGAAAGTCGTGGCAAGATTAAGTGGAGATATCGTGTAGCTACCTGCTCTATGCTTAAGAACTTGGCGGGAAACAAGCTTCTTGGCCTGACTTAAGACTTATGGGTTCCGAAAGGCGGATTTTTCGTGAAGTTCAGCGTTGAAAAGGATGTATTGGCAGACGCCGTTTCTTGGACCGCAAGGTCTCTAGCGCAGCGTCCACCATCTCCAGTGCTTGCTGGCATTTTGATCACTACCCATGAGGGCATCGTCCGCCTTGAGGGTTTTGATTACGAGATCTCCTCCCATATTGAAATACCTGCCGACATAGCCGAACAGGGTGAAGTGCTGGTTTCTGGCAAGCTTCTTGCGGAAATTACCCGCTCTTTGCCGAATTCAACTGTGACCCTGGAAACCGATGGCACGAAGATTACGGTCTCCTGTGGACGTTCTCGTTTCCATTTGGCAACCATGCCCGTGGATGAATACCCGACGCTTCCTGCACTTCCAGAAGTTGCGGGAACCATTAATGGACAAGCCTTCTCCGAAGCCGTATCGCAGGTCATCGTTGCTGCGTCCAAAGACGATACTCTTCCGGTTCTCACCGGCATCAAGGTAGAAATCGTAAACGATCTCATTACCTTCCTGGCTACCGACCGTTACCGCTTGGCGATGCGCGAACTGAACTGGTCCCCTAACCAGCCAGAAGTTTCTACCTCATTCTTGATCAAGGCGAAAACCTTGAGTGAAGTCGCGAAAACGCTTTCGAGCGCCGGTGATTTGAAGCTGGCTATCAGCCCCAACGGCGAAATGATTGGTTTCGAAAGCGCCAATCGCCGAACCACATCGCTGCTGATCAATGGTGACTACCCAAAGATTCGTTCGCTGTTTCCGGACAACACCCCCATCCATGCGACCGTTCGTACCAGCGATCTCATCGAAGCAGTACGCCGAGTCTCGGTGGTTGCCGAACGCAATACCCCGGTTCGCATGGCTTTCACCGACGGTCAGCTGACCCTGGATGCGGGAACCGGCGAAGATGCCCAGGCCGAAGAGGCAATCGTTGCTTCGCTTCGGGGTGAAGACATCACCGTGGCGTTCAACCCCACGTTCCTGAGCGAGGGCCTAGGCTCCTTCAACACCGACTACGTGCGCTTCTCCTTCACCAGCGCACCTAAACCTGCGATGATCACCGGTCAGAAGCAGATCGACGAAGACGATCAGGACCAGTACCGGTACCTGGTCATGCCCGTTCGATTGCCAAACTCGAACTAGCAACAACCTCGCGGTGGATGGCCTGGCCATCCACCGCTCCGCAGATTCCAGGACTCTCGGTGTATATCTCGCAGCTTTCCCTCACGAGCTTTCGCTCGTACGTGCAGGCCGACGTGCAACTTGCCCCGGGCATTAATGTGCTGGTCGGCCCCAACGGTGTGGGCAAAACTAACATTGTTGAGGCCATCGGCTATCTAGCGAATCTTTCCTCGCACCGGGTCAGCAACGATGCCCCGTTAATTCAATTCGGTTCCGAACGCGCACTGATCCGCGGAACCTTGCATCGCGGTTCCCAGACCTCCTCGCTCGAGGTGGAAATTACCAGCGGCAAGATCAACCGTGCCCGGATCAATCGGGCTAATCCGGTGCGAGCACGTGAAATTCTCGGACTCGTTCGAACGGTCCTCTTTGCTCCTGAGGACCTTGCCCTGATCAAGGGCGATCCCTCAAACCGTCGCCGCTTTCTGGACGAGATGCTCATCTCCCTGCGGCCCATCGAAGCCGGCACCAAAAACGACTACGAGCGAATCGTGAAGCAACGCAATGCGTTGCTGAAGTCGATCCGCGGGAAATCCAAGTTGAATTCCTCGCAGGAAAGTACCCTGCAGGCTTGGGACATGCAGCTTGCGAACTGCGGGGCACGCCTCATCCGTGGACGGCTGAATGTCTTGGCGCTTTTGCGTCCATACATGGAAGCCGCCTATGCGGATCTCGCCGATGGCAAGAAGCACGCCGGTGCAATCTATCGCTCCTCGCTCGAGGGAGAGACCGATGAGAATTCTCTTCCCGTCAACGATCTTGAGGGAATGGGCCAGGACGAGATTCGGGAATTATTGCTAAATTCCATCGAAGCAAACCGATCACGCGAATTGGATCGCGGAATTTCTCTCTTCGGCCCACATCGGGACGATCTGACGTTGACCTTGGGTGCGACCCCGGCGAAGGGCTATGCCTCACATGGAGAAACCTGGTCGTTTGCGCTCGCTTTGCGTTTGGCTGCCTACCGGGTCTTTGGCGATGACGATCCTCGAACCGGCTCGGGTCCGATCCTGATCCTCGATGATGTCTTTGCGGAGCTGGATGCGACTCGACGGGACAGGCTGGCTCATATTGTGTCCGGGGCCGAACAAGTTCTTGTCACGGCCGCGGTTGCAGCCGATGTCCCTGAAGCCTTGAAAGGGCATTTTTTCCAAGTCAGCCCCGGCCGGGTCAGCGATGTCTGAGGAAGAGCTCGACTCGGCTAAAGCGCTGCTCAATCGAATGCGCAAGCTTGCCGAGGAACGCGGAGAAGCGAGAATCGATGCGGCCCGAATGGAACGGGTGAAGAAACGGCAGACGGCTCGTCGCGGATTTGCCGCTCCCAAGGGCGCCGCAAGCGTGGGATCTGCCCGGGACCCGCATGCCATCGGCGAAATCGTCAACAGAATGTCCAAATCCCGTGGCTGGAATACGCAAGTTGCCGTCGGTTCGGTTCTTGGCCGGTGGGCAGAACTTGTCGGAGAAAACGTTGCGGCGCACTGCAAACCTGAATCCTTTGAAGATACGGTGGTCGTCGTGCGCTGCGACTCAACCTCTTGGGCCACTCAGTTACGCCTACTCAGCCACCAAATTTTGAAGAAAATCGATGCCGAACTCGGCCCAGGGATCGTGACAGTCATCAAGGTTCTGGGCCCCAATGCCCCGTCGTGGCGGCACGGAATGCGTTCGGTCGCCGGGCGTGGACCACGGGACACCTACGGATAAAAATGCTGGCACGGCATATGGCGCTCTAACGGACCCGGTGGCTGGCTCCCCCCTCACCGGATCGCCCTCAACGGCTCAGAGAGATGATTCTGTGGCTGCCACAGCCGATTTGAGCTTCAGGATCCCTATATATTTTGCCAAACGCGGTAGAATTAGCGGTAGTGAATGCGCGTTGTGCAGGTACGCCCTGCGCTCGTTGCACCCGACCATGATTTCTTGATACGCACCTCACTCAGGAGCGGCAGGGAATCGCGCGCCAAATTCGAGGAGTTCGTAGCACAAGTGTCTACCGAAAACGCTTCACCGCAGGAACCGGCCGAAAGCCAAGTACCCGCGGAATCGATGACTTCCAAAGTCGAACACACATATGGCGCCCAGGACATTACCGTCCTCGAAGGACTCGAAGCGGTACGCAAACGTCCGGGCATGTACATCGGTTCCACCGGTCCACGAGGCCTGCACCACCTGGTGTACGAGGTTGTCGATAACTCCGTCGATGAGGCATTGGCAGGCTACTGCGACACCATCGACATCACCTTGCAGGACGATGGTGGTGTCCGTGTCGAGGACAATGGACGTGGCATTCCCACCGACATGCACCCAACCGAAGGGAAACCTGCCGTAGAGGTCGTCATGACGATCCTGCACGCCGGCGGTAAATTCGGCGGAGGCAGCTACGCGGTTTCCGGCGGTTTGCACGGTGTGGGCATTTCCGTGGTCAACGCCCTCTCCCGCCGCGTCGATACAGTGGTGCGCCAGAAGGGCCATGCCTGGCGGATTTCCTTTGCCAACGGCGGGGTCACCACCCTGCCGCTGACCAAGGGCGAAGAAACCGACGTCACCGGCACCACCCAGACGTTCTACCCGGACCCGGAAATCTTCGAAACCGTGGAGTTCGACTTCGAAACCCTGCGTGCCCGCTTCCAGCAGATGGCGTTCCTGAATAAGGGACTGCGTATCCGCCTGACCGATGAACGCGTCGTCGAAGAGGTCGAAGCCGAGGTCGAGGAAGAGCGGGAGAACCAGGTCGTCAAGCCCCGCGTGGTCGACTACCTGTACAAGGACGGCCTGCTGGACTACGTCAAGCACCTGAATTCCGCCAAGAAGGTCGAGCTGGTGCACGAGGAGGTCATCGCCTTCGAGGCCGAAGACACCGCCCGCGGCATCAGCGTTGAAATCGCCATGCAGTGGACCAGCGCCTACTCGGAATCGGTGCATACCTACGCGAACACCATCAACACCCATGAGGGCGGTACCCACGAGGAAGGCTTCCGCGCGGCGCTGACTGGGCTGCTCAACCGCTACGCGCGTGAGAACAAGATCCTGCGCGAGAAGGACGACAACCTCTCCGGGGATGATGCCCGCGAAGGGTTGACGGCGGTGCTTTCGGTGAAGCTTTCCGAACCGCAGTTCGAAGGCCAGACGAAAACCAAGCTGGGCAACTCGATGGCCCGCGGCTTCGTCCATGGTGTGGTCAACGACGAACTGGGCGACTGGTTCGAGCGCAACCCGAATGTGGCCCGCGACATCATCCGCAAGGCCCAGCTCGCCTCCCAGGCGCGCATGGCAGCCCGCAAGGCACGCGATAATGCGCGCCGCAAGTCGCCGATGGAATCCTTCGGCATGCCCGGCAAGCTCTCGGACTGCTCCTCGAAGAACCCCGCCGAGTGCGAGGTGTTCATCGTCGAGGGTGACTCCGCAGGCGGCTCGGCCAAACGCGGACGCGACCCGCACACCCAGGCCATCCTGCCGCTGCGCGGCAAGATCCTGAACGTCGAGCGTGCCCGACTGGACCGTGCGCTGGGCAACGCCGAGGTGCAGGCGATGATCACCGCCTTCGGCACCGGCATCGGCGAAGAATTCGACATGGCCAAGCTGCGCTATCACAAGATCGTGCTGATGGCCGACGCCGACGTCGACGGCCAGCACATCACCACGCTGCTGCTGACGCTGATCTTCCGCTTCATGCGTCCGCTGATTGAACACGGCTACGTGTACCTGGCCAGCCCGCCGCTGTACCGCATCAAGTGGACCAACGCGGCCCACGAGTACGTCTTCACGGACCGCGAACGCGATGATGCCCTGGTCAAGGGCGCCGCCGCGAATAAGCGCATCCCGAAGGAAAACGGCATCCAGCGCTACAAGGGCCTGGGCGAGATGGACTACTCGGAGCTGTGGGACACCACCATGGACCCGGCCCATCGTGTTCTGCGCCAGGTGGCCATGGATGACGCGGCCGCCGCGGATGAGGTCTTCTCCGTGCTGATGGGCGAGGACGTAGAGTCCCGCCGCAACTTCATTCAGCAGAACGCCAAGGACGTGCGCTTCCTGGATATCTAACTCGCGCTCCGCGCAGCGAAACGATAACCAGTAACGAATTTTGACTTGTAAAGGGATGAAATGAGCGACGAGCAAACCCCGGGGAACGAACCGTTGGACGGGGAAATCGTGCCCGCACTTGAGGGCCACGACAAGATCGACCAGATCGATCTGCAGACCGAAATGCAGCGGTCCTACCTCGACTACGCGATGGCCGTGATCGTGGGCCGCGCGCTGCCCGACGTGCGCGATGGGCTGAAGCCGGTGCACCGCCGCGTGCTGTACGCAATGTACGACGGCGGCTACCGCCCGGACCGTTCATACAATAAGTGCGCCCGCGTGGTCGGCGAGGTCATGGGCCAGTACCACCCGCACGGCGACACCGCGATCTACGATGCGCTGGTCCGGCTGATCCAGGACTGGGTGATGCGCTACCCGCTGGCTCTGGGCCAGGGCAACTTCGGCTCTCCGGGCAACGATGGCGCCGCCGCCCAGCGTTACACGGAAACCAAGATGGCCCCGCTGGCCATGGAAATGGTCCGCGACATCAACGAAGACACCGTTGATTTCCAGGACAACTATGACGGCAAGAACCAGGAACCATCGGTGCTGCCGGCACGGTTCCCGAACCTCTTGGTCAACGGTTCCTCGGGCATTGCGGTCGGCATGGCCACCAACATTCCGCCGCATAACCTGCGCGAGGTCGCCGAGGGCGTGCAGTGGTACCTGCAGAATCCCGACGTTTCCCGCGAAGAGCTGCTTGCCGCGCTGATGCAGCGGGTCAAGGGCCCGGATTTCCCTTCCGGCGCGATGATCCTGGGCACCAAGGGCATCTCGGATGCCTACCGCACCGGCCGTGGCTCGATCACCATGCGTGCAGTGGTCAACGTCGAGGAAATCCAGGGACGCGCCTGCCTGGTGGTCACCGAACTGCCTTATATGGCGAACCCGGATAACCTCGCGGTGAAGATCGCCGAGCTGGTCCGCGACGGAAAGATCGCCGGCATCGCCGATATGCGCGACGAGACCTCGGGCCGTACCGGCCAGCGCCTGGTGATCGTGCTCAAGCGCGACGCCGTGGCCAAGGTGGTGCTGAACAACCTCTACAAGCACACCGAGCTGCAGTCGAACTTCTCCGCGAATATGCTCGCGATCGTCGACGGGGTGCCGCGCACCCTGCCGCTGGATGGCTTCATCCGCCACTGGGTGACCCACCAGATCGAAGTGATCGTGCGCCGCACCAAGTACCGGCTGAAGAAGGCCGAAGAAGAGGCCCACATCCTGCGCGGCCTGCTCAAGGCCTTGGACGCCTTGGACGAGGTGATCGCGTTGATCCGCCGCTCTTCCACCACCGAAGCGGCCCGCGACGGACTGATGGAACTGCTGGACATCGACGAGGCGCAGTCCCGTGCCATCCTCGACATGCAGCTGCGCCGGCTGGCCGCCCTGGAACGCCAGAAGATCCAGGATCGCCACGCCGAGCTGGAAACGATGATCACCGAATTCAAGGAAATCATCGGCGATCCGCAGCGCCAGCGCACCATCGTCTCGGAAGAACTTGCCGAGATCGTGGACAAGCACGGCGACGACCGCCGCACCAAGGTGCTCATGGGCTTCGACGGCGATATGAACGTCGAGGACCTGATTCCCGAAGAGGAAATGGTGGTCACCATCACCCGCGGCGGCTATGTGAAGCGCACCCGTATCGACAACTACCGTTCGCAGCAGCGCGGCGGCAAGGGCATCAAGGGCGCCAACTTGCGCGGGGATGATGTGGTGGAGCACTTCTTCGTCACCTCCACGCACAACTACCTGCTGTTCTTCACCAACCATGGCCGGGTGTACCGCACCAAGTGCTATGAATTGGCCGAAGCAGGACGTGACGCGAAGGGCCAGCACGTAGCCAACGTGATGGCCTTCCAGCCCGATGAGCACATCGCCCAGGTGCTGGATCTGCGCACCTACCAGGATGCCGAGTACCTGATGCTCGCCACCCGCAACGGCCTGGTGAAGAAGACCCGGCTGGAGGATTACGACACCAACCGCACCGCCGGGGTGATCGCCATCAACCTGCGCGAAGATGACGAATTGGTCTCCGCTCAGCTCGTTAGCGAATCAGATGACGTGATGCTCGTCTCACGCAAGGGCCAGTCGGTGCGCTTCACCGCGAACGATACGGCGCTGCGTCCGATGGGCCGCGCCACCTCCGGGGTGACCGGAATGAAGTTCCGCGAGCACGACGAACTGCTCGCCGCCGAGGTGGTCCGCGCGGACTCCTTCGTCTTCACCGTCACCAACGAGGGCTATGCGAAGCGCACCACGGTCGAAGAATATCGTGTGCAATCACGCGGTGGTTTGGGCATTAAGGTCGCCAAACTCAACGAGGAACGCGGCGAATTGGTCGGTGCGTTGATCGTTGACAACAGCGATGAGGTGCTCGTGGTGATGGCCTCGGGCAAGGTCGTCCGTTCGGCAGTTTCGCAGGTCCCTTCAAAGGGCCGCGACACCATGGGCGTGATCTTTGCGAAGCCCGATAAGAAGGACCATATTATTGCGGTTGCCAAGAACTCTGAGACGGAGCTCGAAGAGAACTTGGAGGAAGATGCCGTAACGTTGAATTCAGAAAACATGACAGATGAGTCATCTGCTGTGCCTGAAATCGCTTCGGACGCACAGAGCGATGACACCGATAACGGAGGTAACGCATGAGCACGCCCTCGACGCCTCGCCCAAGTGGCAGCGCCCCGAAGAGCGCAGCGCCGCGACCTACCCAGGTAAAGCGCCCAGCGCCAACCTCGAATGGCAACCGTCCGACCGGCGCCCGACCGGCGCCGACCGGACAGCAGCGCCCAGCTTCCGGGGCACCGCGCCCAGCTGCCGGGGCACCGCGTCCGGGAACCGGCCAGCAGCGCCCAACCCAGTCGCAGGAGCGCCTCGTCCGCCCGGCACCGAAGGCGAAGGTGCGCAAGGCGCGACTGCTAGCTTCGAAGGTTGAACCGTTCTCGGTACTCAAACTTGCCTTCCTGCTTTCGGTAGCTTTCGGTGTGATCACCGTGGTGGCATCCGTTGCTATCTGGGCACTGCTGGATTTGACCGGAACCTTCGATTCCTTCAACCAGCTGATGCGTGACGCAATCGGCGCCGAGGGAACCTTCGACCTGCGAGATGTCGTCTCGCTGGGCCAGGTGGCCTCGTACGCAACGATCATCGCGGTGATCAATGTTGTGGTGATCTCCGTGCTCTCGATGCTCGGAGCGGTGTTGTACAACATTGCTTCCTCGCTCGTTGGCGGCGTCGGAGTCACCCTCACCGACGACTAAGAACGTGCTAGTCGAGCCCGGGATTGATGCTGTGATGCATGACACCCGGGCTCGATTTGTATCTTCATGCAAACCCCGGTAAAGTTTTATTTCGTTCCGAAGGGAATGAAAAAGGTAAGGGCGTATAGCTCAGGCGGTTAGAGCGCTTCGCTGATAACGAAGAGGTCCCTGGTTCAAGTCCAGGTACGCCCACCGAATCCTTACCGACGAGAAAGAGGGTAGAATGAAAAAGCTACTGATTCTCGGGACGATTGCGGCTGCTGCGGTAGTCCTAATCAAGAAGGTCAAGGATTCTTCGGAAATCAAGGAAACCTGGCAACAGGTTACCGACAAGGTTTCCTAACGCTTTTCGGGGCCTTAGCTCAGTTGGTAGAGCGCCTGCTTTGCAAGCAGGATGTCAGGAGTTCGAATCTCCTAGGCTCCACAGGTTAGATTGGCGGAAAGCGATCAGCTTTCCGCCAATTCTTTTCCAAAGACGAGGTGTGGATTCCTCGGAAAGTGAAAATCTTTCGATAACAGAATACGGGGCCTTAGCTCAGTTGGTAGAGCGCCTGCTTTGCAAGCAGGATGTCAGGAGTTCGAATCTCCTAGGCTCCACAGCATGAAAAGGGCGGAAAGCGATCAGCTTTCCGCCCTTTTTCTTTACCCAAGAGCCACGAAACAATCAATTCGACTACTGGCTGACGCGGGCACGCATCACATTCTTGTAATGGCCCAGCAACTGTTCACCGATACTGAACCACGTCCGCTCTTGCACGCTCAGATAGGCGGTTCGAGCAAATGCCAGCCGCTTGGCATCATCGTAAATCAGGTCGCTCACCCGGGCGCGAAGCTCATTGAGATCTCCCGGGGCGTAAAGCCACCCTGTGCGCGAGGAATCCACTAAATCCAGTGGCCCTCCCCTGCCCACCGCTACGACCGGCACAGCGCAAGCCATGGCTTCTTGGATGGTTTGGCAGAAGGTTTCCGAGGCGCCTGGATGGACGAAAACATCAAAAGATGCAATGACCTCCGCTAATCGGGTACCCGAGAGGAAGCCGGTGAAGTGGGCATCGGGCAACGCATTGCGTAGTTCGTCTTCCAAAGGCCCGGAACCAACCACCACGATTCGGGTGTTCGGCAGCGAATTGAGCACCCGAAGATCTGCCACCTGCTTCTCTGCGGCCAGGCGGCCTACATAGCCAATGATGCGTTCACCATTGGGTGCGATAGCCGTACGGAACTTTATATCGCGACGATCTGGTGTGAACTGAACGGTATCCACTCCCCTGCGCCCCAACGCGAGCCGTGTAACGCCCAGAGATTCGAGCTGGCGCCTAGAAAAGGAACTTGGCACCAGCGTGAGGTCCGCGGCCGTGTGAATGGCTCTGACGTGTTCCCAGAGCCTCTCGGTGAGCCATGGCATCCGATAACGCGCCGCGTAGGTCGGCACTTCGGTTTGATACATCGCAAGAGTCGGGATATCCAATTCCTGGGCGGCGCGCAAGGCACGCCAGCCCAGGAGGAAAGGACTTGCCAGGTGAACTACGTCGGGAGCTTCCTTGGCCAGGATTTTTTTGAGCCGGCCGGTGCCGCCGGCGGCCAGGCGCACTTCTGGATATCTGACCATGGCGACTGAAGGGACGGTGATTACCGGAAAGCCCTTGTACGTCCGTGGCACGCTATGGCCCTTGAGCTCACCGGACAGTGAGCCCGCCGGGGTGATAACCACCGCGCTATGGCCGGTGAGGGCCAAATGATCGAGGGTCCTTAGGACCGAATTGGTGACCCCATTGACGTGGGGCAGGAACGATTCAGCAACGATAGCAACCTTCACATCTCCATACTGCGGTTTCGGGGTAACGCCGAGCTTAACGTGCCCTACAGCGTTCATTAACTTCTAGCATCGGCCAATCGCCAGGTAGTCATATCCCACGAAAATTATCGAAGGCGACTCTACCTAGGCGGCCGCCGAACATGGTTCATGGCGGTGAACAGAAAGTAGATCGGGACCTTCGACTCGGAGTCTTGCGTTTCCCGGTACTCATTCGGCCGGGCGGCGCGAGCGGACATATTTCCCCCGGACCTTCCTGGCTTCGCAAGGGTTGTGGAATCTCCGCCTCCGGAGATGCCATTGCGCGGTTGGACGGGTCCCGAGGACCGGAACCGGATTCGCGTTGGCAGCGAGACCGGTTCTAGTGGGCTATGGGCCCGGAGCAATTACCTCGAGCGGTGTTTTCCATCATGCCGGCGGGAACTGTCGTTAGGATCGTGCCGATCCCGGTGACCTTCCGCTTGCCGTCGATTTCAGTTTCCGCCATTGCCTTTGCCGCCACGATTATGGCCGCCCGAAGTGTTGCCCTATCAGTGAGGCTGGGGCATTGGTCCTGTTCGCGGTGTATATGCCCAGCCGCTTGGGGCTGGCCGGTGGCAACGAGATCGCTAAATTTCCAATGGGTCCCGAAGCAGTCCCTCGCGCGATCGGCGTGGAAAGTGGCATGCAGAATTTTCGGATTGGCAGCTGTTTGACCAGTCAGAGTTTCTCCGCCGAAGCCGGCCATTCCTGTGCCGTGTTTGTGCCGCAAGAGGGATGGGCGAATCGATTTATTAGAGCTTGAGTTGGGTGTATGCATAAATGCGTATATATAAATACGAATCTTGGCGGGCTGACTCCGGGCTCGGCTCAAGGCAGTGATCCTGAACTTGTAAGCTTAGCCGGGTGACGTTCTTATTGGCCGCGGTGGGAATACTCGGCATTTCAGCTTCTGGCCCCATCATCGCAGCATTTCCCAGCGTCCCGGTGATGTCCATGGCGTTCTGGCGCAATGCGGCAGCGGCCCTCATTCTTGCCGGGCCTTCGATCAGGAAGAATCCTCGGGCGTACCTGCAATTCACTCGCCGCGAATGGTTTTATCTTCTCGTGGCCGGCAGCGCGCTTGCCCTGCACTTCGTGTGTTTCATGTTTGCCGTCCGAATGACCAGCGTGGCAGCGGCTACCGCCTTGGTTTGCATTCAGGGTGTTTGGATAGCTTTGTTTCAGTCCCTGCGCGGAGTTCGCTACCGCTCCCCGGTAATTATCGGTATGAGCGTCGCGATCCTAGGAGTAGTGACGATCACCGGATTCGATTTGGGGCAGGGGCGCATCGCATTCTTCGGAGACCTCCTGGCGCTAGCCGGTGGCATCCTTGCGGCTATTTATACCTTCGCCGGCGCAGCGGCACGGAGCACCATGACGACGTCCAGGTACACCTCGATCTGCTATGCGGTCACCGCGGTGTTGCTGCTGCTGATGTGCTTCTTTACCGGCCAACCGCTCTGGGGGTTTGATGCTTGGGGTTGGCTGGGGATCATCTTGCTGACGGTGTGCGCACAGTTATTCGGGCATACCGCGATGAACCATTTGTTGAGTGTTCTCGGGCCGTTGACGGTTTCGACGTTGATCTTGTTGGAGATTCCGGGCGCTGCACTGCTCGCGGCTTTGCTCTTGGGTCAGGTGGTTCCCGTCGGGACCTATCTGGGTTTAGGGATTATTCTGCTGGGACTCGTGCTGGTGGTGCGTGGGCAGGCCAAGCCCAAACTTGAGGCCTAGTCCTCGGAAATAAGCTTTTGGACTTCGGCGACGTCCGCCTCGCGGGATTCAACAGGTTGTTGCGGTTCGGCGATTTTTGGTTCATTTTCCCAGGGGTCCTCGACCGGCCTGGAAGCCTTCCACATGGCGACCCCCAAGGCCACGAGTCCGACGAACACGCCGAATGCTAAAAGTTTTCCTGCTGCACTTTTCTTGCTCATGGTTGCTCCCTAATGAATCAATTTTCGTTACCAGCTACCTCCAGACTAGGCAGTTAGCCGATACGAGGCCAGTGTTCAACAGGCGCACTCGGATAATGGCGGAAATGTTTCACTCAACGCGTACCCCAGCTTTGGCGGCCTCGGCCCTACTCATGGGAGAATAAAGCCATGACCGCAAACGCAACGCATAAAGCCACGATTCACACTACTTTGGGCGACATTGTCGTCGATCTTTTCGGCAACCACGCCCCGAAGACCGTAAAGAACTTCGTTGGCTTGTCGACCGGTGAGCAGGAATGGGTACATCCAGAGTCCGGTGACAAGAAGGCCAACACCCCGCTATACAGCGGCACCATCTTCCACCGCATCATCTCGGACTTCATGATTCAGGGTGGCGACCCACTGGGTCAGGGCTTCGGCGGCCCAGGCTACCAGTTCGATGACGAGATCCACCCAGAACTGGACTTCAACGAGCCATACAAGCTAGCGATGGCAAATGCCGGTATCCGCATGGGCCGTGGAACCAACGGTTCCCAGTTCTTCATCACCACCGTCCCAACCGCTTGGTTGCAGGGCAAGCACACCATTTTCGGTGAAGTGACCGAAGCCGAATCACGCAAGATCGTCGACGCGCTGAACGCGGTCGCCACTGACGGCCGTGACAAGCCAACGGAAGATGTTGTTATCAACTCGGTAGATATCGAGACCCTGTAACACCCTCTTTACCGACGTCGGCTCCGGTGATTCCCTAGTGGAGTCGCCGGAGCCGACGTATTTAACAGACAAACGCGCAAATGAGATCAAGGTTGAGATAGATGTCTTACGGTCAAGTGACTCCCGCGGGCCAAACCGCCCCCACCTGTTTTAAGCACCCCGAAACGATCTCATATGTGTCATGCACCCGCTGTGGTCGCCCGGTGTGCCCACGCTGTCAGGTACCTGCACCTGTCGGAGTCCAGTGCGTGGAATGCGTCAACCAAGCAAACAAGAACATTCCCACGCAGCGCACCGAATTTGGCGCACGAGCGCGCCAAGGTGCCCCGATTGTCACTTATACGTTGATCGCACTTAACGTCCTGGCCTATATTGCACAGTGGGTCATCCCGGGAACCACCGAGAGTATGGTGCTGGTGCCCGCGCTGGCTGGATGGGAGCCCTGGCGCCTGATCACTAGCGCATTCGCTCACTCAACCGGATCCATTTTTCACTTGGCGATGAACATGTACGGAGTTTACCTCTGTGGTGTATTCCTAGAGCCTCGCTTAGGGCGGGCCCGCTTCGGCTGGTTGTATCTGCTCAGCGCTCTAGGCGGGTCATTGGGGATCCTGTTGCTTAGCCCCGCGCTGAGTGCCACCTTGGGAGCTTCGGGCGCACTGGCGGGACTTTTCCTTTCCCTCTTCGTGGTCTTTCGCACCAACAAGCAAGTGCTGCGGCAAATGGGTATCGTGCTGGCGCTAAATATTGTGCTCGGCTTCGTCGTCTCGGGGATCTCGTGGCAAGGACACTTAGGTGGCGCCGTGATTGGCGCGCTAGCTGCCGCCTGCATCGTCCTGGTGCCCCGTAATCCACAGCGTTCGAAGATTCAGTTCACGTTGCTGGGGATTATGACGATACTTGTTGCCGTGGCGATATATCTTTCCGCAGCAGCGGTCAAATGGCCGATGGGCTAATTCGAACTCTCTGGACCCGAGTTATCCACACAATTTATCCACACTGTTAATAACTTACATCCGTGTAACTCACCATTGAATGCCAATCCCCCACCGCTGAGACCCCCGAAGTTCCGCGGATATGCCATCCGAGGTATTGAATACGCACAGCTTTACCCACATTTGTGGATAACTTTTAAACAGGGCCTGTAGATAGCGATACTACGAAGGAGTATGAGGGGTGTGATTGCTTGTTCGAATCTTTAAGCGAATCGGCATATTTTGGGGATATCCCTGATATAGGCGTGATGTCCACACGAGTAATCCACAGTGTTAATAACTTACAACCATGTGATTCCACAGCCTTTATTCGACTCTGACTTGGTCTTTTCTATAATATATACAAGTAGTCTCAGTGTTATCCCCACCTGTGGATAAAGTTGTGAACAAGTAAGCGCGACTGTTCTCCACAGGGCATGTGGATAAGCTGTTAATACTGTGGATATCTGACGCGCCTAGTCAAAAAGCGGCAGTACTAGCAAGACAGCAAAAGCAGCCATGAAGACGCAGATAATCCCGTCAAGAACGCGCCAAGACTTGGCGCTGGAGAACACCCGGGCTAAAAACCTTGAGGCATAGCCAAGGGCGACAAACCAAGCGATGCTGGCGGCTATCGCACCACCGGCGAAGTGCCACTTCCCCTCACCTTGCGTGACAGCCACCGAACCTAGCAGCAGCACGGTATCCACATAGACATGCGGATTAAGCCAAGTCAGCGCAAGCGAGGCCAGAACGACGGATAGCCTGGCGGTCGGCGCCGATGACTTCGATGTACTCAGAACACCCGGAGAAATTGCCCGACGTAGCGCGAAAATTGCATAGCAAGCAAGGAAGATGAACCCACCTACCCTCGCATAAGTGAGAATCCATGGTGCGCGCTCAACGATGGCGCCGATTCCGGACACGCCTGCGAGGATCAGCAAAACGTCTGACAGAGCGAAGATGCATACCGTTAGTAGTACGTGCTCTCGTCTGATTCCCTGGCGCAAAAGAAAGGCATTCTGAGCTCCGATGGCAATGATTAGTGAGAGCCCTGTGGAGAAGCCGAGGAGTGCTGACGTGTGGATCATGAGGTAACCGTAGAAGAAACTCTTTTTCGCTGTCGAACTTAAAAAACTGATGCTGCATTAGTGTTTCTAATGTGAATCTTGATCTTGAGCACCTAGACACACTTCTTGCGGTGGTGGATGCAGGCAGCTTCGACGATGCTTCTATCGACCTTGGCGTGACCCCGTCCGCAATCAGCCAACGTATAAAAGCCTTGGAAAGCCGCCTCGGTTCAATATTGCTGGTGCGCAGTCGGCCAGTGAAACCAACGGAGAAGGGTGCCAGAGTTCTGCGATACGCTAGACAGATTTCCTTGTTGGGCACAGAATTCAGCCACGAACTCATGCGAGACGAGGTGCTTCAGGGCAAAATCACGCTCTCGATCGGCGTAAATTCCGATTCTCTCGCGACCTGGTTTTCTCCCGTATTCACCGAACTGACTCGGTGGCCGCAGCTTAGCTGCGAGATTCTACGCACCGACGAAAATCTCACCATGGAACTACTTCGCACCGGACGGGTCAGCGGCGTGGTGACTAATAGCCCAGAAGTCGCGCAAGGATGCTCCGTGCAGCGACTGGGGGCTATGCGATACCGAGCGGTAGCGGCGCCAAACTTCTTGAGCGCGTGGGCTGCTCAGGATCTGTCGCAAATGCCGATAGTACTTTTTGATCGAGCAGACCCGCTCCAGCACCAAATGCTTGAGCGTATAGACAGCTCGAAGAATCGACCTACCGGAACTATTTATTACGTCCCGGACTCTTCGCAGTTTGTCCAGGCAATACGCGCCGGCATGGGTTGGGGAATGGTGCCGGAGCAACAATTGTGCTCAGCGCCGGAGCTGAAAGCACTCGACGATAGTTGGTTCATCGACGTCCCCTTGTACTGGCAGCGCTGGTCGGTGGATTCACCTGCGCTTGACCGGCTCGGGTCCATATTGCTCAAATCCGCAGAGCAAAACGGGCTAGATTTGCTAATCTGAGAGGGAGTCGGCAGCAAGCCCACTCCCGGACGAGGGAGCCGTACCCGGAACGACAGCTAAGACGGCCAGTAAGGTAACTGGCATGTATTGGCTAATTCTCGTGATCTCGGGGCTATTTGAAGCGGTTTGGGCTACAGCATTGGGGATGAGCTCAGGGCTCACAAAACTCGTCCCAACAATTATCTTTTTCACTGCGCTAGTGATTTCAATGGGCGGGCTAGCCTACTCAATGAAAGAAATCCCCACCGGGACCGCCTATGCGGTCTGGGTGGGGATTGGGGCTTCTCTGACGGTCATCTATTCAATTGTGACCGGTCAAGAAGCATTCTCAGCACTGAAAGTATTCTTTATCGTGGGGCTGATTGGCTGCGTAATCGGGCTTAAAGCCGTCAGTCACTAAACGCTATTTCCAGCCAGTCGTCATGAAGAAGCCGACCATGGCAATGCCAAAGCCGATGACAATGTTCCAACCGCCAATACTAGGGATTGGGAATAGTGTCTGCGAAATGTAATAAACAATAATCCAGACCAATCCCAGGAGCATCAAGCCGAACATCACTGGCTTGTACCAGCTGGGCATGGGCTTATCCACCGCATGTGCGCCTTGTGCTGTCTGCTGGGACTGTGTTTTGTTCTTGCGTCGTGGCTTAGACTCTGGCACTAGAACGCTCCCTCGGCTTCATCCGCATAGTGTAGTAAATGTGGGAGACTCTCAGGTCTTCCCGGTAGGCTTGGGGCAGGTAATGAACGAAAGCTCGCATCGATTTCCTGCGTAGATTCCATACTAGCCGTAATGTGCATAGTCCATTGATTTACGGTTCACGGAAGTTCACCCGTTTTCTAATGCCCGATCGCCCAAAGGAGCATCACCGTAGTGAATCGTGTAGCGTCCGCGCCCGGGCGAAGAATGGCTCGTGAAAAGCAAACGGTCGGAAGCAGGATCACTGGATTCCTCGGTGAACTGCTCATTACCTTGGGCATCGTCCTGATGCTTTATGTCGTCTGGGAACTGTGGTGGACGAATATCGATTCTGCGAATGCCCAGAAAGAAGTCACGCAGAACCTAGTTCAAGACCTAGGCGATGTGGTGATTCCCGAAGAAGGCGTCGAAGAAGAAGAGGAAATCGACTACGGCCCTGCGCCGGTGGCCGAAGCTGATCCGGGGGACACCTTCGGGATCATGTACTTCCCAACCTTCGGTAAAGACGGGACTCACCATCCGGTGAGCTACGGTGTGCAGAGTTCCGTGATCGATAATCTCGGAATCGGTTACTACCCGAATACCCAGTTGCCGGGAGAAAAAGGCAATTTTGCGGTCGCCGCTCATCGCCAGACCCACGGACAGGTCTTTTGGGATATCGATAAATTGGATAATGGGGACCACGTCTACTTGCAAACCAAGGAAGGCTATTACACCTACACCTGGTTTGACACTGAAATCGTAGCTCCGTCCAATGGCGACGTTCTGCTTCCAACGCCCCATCAGTGGGGCGTTGAGCCCACGGAATCAATTCTCACGATGACCAGTTGCCACCCGCCATTTAGCACCCGTGAACGCATCATTGCCTATTCCGAGCTGACCGATTGGCGCCCACTAGATGCCGGTCCGCCCAAGGAAATTCGGGAACTCGTTGCAGACGCCACAAGCTAGGGAGAAATAATGTACGCATGGATTTTTCGAAATCTGCCAGGACCGGTGTGGTTACGCATTATTGAGGCATTGATCCTGATCGCTGCGGTCGTGTTGTTGCTGATGGTGTATGTTTTCCCATGGCTGTCGCAATACAGCCCATTTACCGATTCTACGATTGGCCAGATAACCCCGTGAGTACCACCAAGATCCTCGTAATCGACAATTACGATAGCTTCGTCTACACCCTCGTCGGTTATCTTCAAGAGCTCGGCGCGGAAACAACCGTGTACCGCAATGACATGATCAGCCTCGAGCAGGCGATCGAACTTGCTTCCGAGTACGACGGGGTGCTGGTTTCTCCTGGACCAGGGGATCCTGCCGGAGCTGGAGTGAGCATCGACCTGATCAAGTGGTGCGGTGCGCACTCCAAGCCGATGCTCGGCGTCTGTCTGGGCCACCAGGCCCTAGCCGAAGCCTATGGAGGCACGGTCACGCATGCCGAGGAGCTGATGCATGGGAAGACCTCATTGGTCAGCCATGAAAATCATCCGGTTTTCAAGGACGTGGCCAATCCATTTACCGCCACGCGCTACCACTCGCTCGCTGCCATACGCGAGAGCATCCCGGAGTCCTTGGAAATTATCGCGCAAACCGCCGGGGGAGTCGTCATGGGATTGGCACATCGCAGCGCGCCGCTGTGGGGGCTGCAATACCATCCCGAATCCGTGCTCACCGAACAGGGCTATCAGATGCTCGGCAACTGGTTGGAGTTCGTAGGTCTGCAGGGCGCGGCCGGCAAAGCCGCAA
This sequence comes from Glutamicibacter sp. BW80, assembly GCF_002332385.1. Lineage (NCBI taxonomy): Bacteria > Bacillati > Actinomycetota > Actinomycetes > Micrococcales > Micrococcaceae > Glutamicibacter > Glutamicibacter sp. BW80. The sequence continues at coordinate 208,479 of NZ_NRGV01000001.1, forward strand.
CCCTTAGTCCACTATTCAGCGGAGAGTAGCTACCCCTCTTGGTTTCCTCTGCCTCGACCATTGCCATTCCCAGGTCCGCTTGTGGACTGAGGGGGCTTTGACGATTCTGGCGTCGAAGAAGTAGCTTCTTCTGGCTCGTCAGTTGCCTCGGACTCTTCCGAATCATCGGCAGGTTCCGAGGGCGTAGGGGTTTCGCTGGGAGTGGGTTCGGCCCGTTTAATCGCTTCAGATACCTTCACCAGCGATCCCTGGGGGGCTTCCGTGCCGGCGACGGGATCCTGCAAGAAGAGCGTGCCTGGCTCCTCATCGCTCTCGACCTCAAGGAACTGTGCACGCAGTCCCACATCATCTGATGTGAGTGCCTTTTCCGCTTCATCGCGGCTCATCCCAGTAATGTCTGGAACCTTGACCATACCCGTTGAAAGAATCAGGTCAACGGTCGAACCAGCCTTGACCTTCGAGCCTAGCTCAGGGCTGGTACCAATCGCCCAATCGGTAGGGATGCTCGGGTGGTTTTCGCGGCTAACTTCGCCAACGACCAGTCCTGCTTCGCGGATTGCATCGCGGGCTGCCACTTCGGATTGGTTCTCCAAGGACTCAGGGATAACCCGATCCTCGGATCCATCGGAGATGAAAAGCTTCACCGTGGAATCCTTGGGAAGATTCGTCCCGTCGTTCGGATCGGTGCGCGTGGCCTTATTCTCATCAATGTCTTCGCTGAATTCATGTTCGACGTTCACCTTGAAGGTCGCATCATTCAGCAATCGCGTCGCGTCCTCCTCGGAAAGGTTCTTAACCTCGGGAACTGCCACTGGCGCGCGCTGTTCTGCCTCCGCCTGCAGGGAGCGAATGACCAGGAAACTAGCGATGCCCACAGCGATCAGGGCGATGATGGTCAACAACCAAATCAAGCCACGATTCGACCGATGCTCCCGGGGCTCGGTCTCCCGAGCATCTGAACGGGAGGAAAAGACCGGGTGCTCGCTGGTCACCGGGTGCCGCGGTGGGGAATTCTCTTCTGCGCGCTCGTAAAAAGGCACGGTAGCGGCGAGAATCGTGGCCGATTCGTCCCGGTACTCAATGCCGTTTTGGGCATCCTCTAGGGCAGCGGCAAAGGCTCCGGCGGACTGGAATCGTTGATCCCGTTCTTTGGCCAGGGATTTGAGCACCACCGGGTCATAGATTTCAGGTAGGTCCTTGTTGACCTCGCTCGGCGGAACGGGGTTCTCGCCGACATGTTGATAGGCGACGGAAACGGGGGAATCGCCGGTAAAAGGAGGCTGGTGGGTGATCAACTCGTAGAAGAGGCAACCGGCGGAGTAGATATCCGAACGGTAGTCCACTAACTCACCACGCGCTTGTTCGGGGGAGAAGTACTGCGCGGTGCCAACCACCGCGGCAGTCTGCGTCATCGTCGCTGAGGTATCCATGGCTCGGGCGATTCCGAAGTCCATGAGTTTCACGTGGCCCTCATCGGTCAACATGATGTTGGCCGGTTTGATATCGCGGTGCACCACATTTTTCATATGCGAATGATCCAGCGCATCGCATACGCCGCGAATTAGTTCGACCGCATACTGTTCGTCGACTTGCTCTTCGCTCAGAACCTGCTTCAGGGTTCGTCCGGAAACATATTCCATGACGATATATGGAGAGGTGGAATCGCTGCGTTCGGTAGCCGGCAGTTCACCGGTGTCATACACCGCAACGATATTCGGGTGGCTCAGCCCGGCTACGGATTTCGCCTCGCGACGGAACCTGTTGACCACCATCGGATTATCCGCTGTGTCCTGCCGCAGGACCTTCACCGCTACCTTGCGCGCAAGCGTGTGATCGGTGGCCAGGTAAACGTCGGCCATGCCTCCGCGGCCGATCAACGAGTGAATTTCATAGCGGTCGGCGATCAGCCGGGGCAAGCCTGGCGGCAATGCATCAAATTCACTCATGGTGCTTCGCTTATGCCTGTTTCTTCTGGTGCTGCCGAGTCGGTTGAGCTAGGCGTCGACGAGGGGGTTTCCTCGGGCTCCGGACCCGAGGAAATCACCAAGGTGACACGAGAGCCAGGGGAGACCTGGGTGCCTTCGACAGGCGTTTGGCTCAGCACCGTGCCCGCAACGGAAGAGTCGTACTCTTCCCCTCCCTTAGCCACGGCAAGTCCGGAATCCTGCAGCAGCTTCTGTGCTGCCTCATAGCTCATTCCGGTGACCGCGGGAACCTCGGTCATTTCGGGAGCCTTGGCATAGCTGACGTTGATGGTGGAACCCGGTTCAACGCTGCCGGTCGGGGACACCGACAAGACCTCGCCCGGTTCGGAACTGGAAGTTTCTTCTGCTGCGGCAGCTACGTCCAAGCCAAGCGCCTCCAGCACGCTGGTCACCGCGTCGATGTCCTGCCCGACCAAGTTAGCGGGCACGGTGACGAACTGGGCCGACTCCGTTGGTTCGGAGCTCTCCTCGCTAGGCTCGGTGGTTTCCTCGCTTGGTTCGGAGCTTTCCACAGAGGCGGTGGTGCTGGCCGGCGGAACGGTCGGCTCCTCATTCGAAGAGTTGATCTTGGGAATCAGCCAAGTGCCGAGGGCGATGAGCGCGGCCAGGACGATGACAACCACCAATGGAATGATCCACGGGTTGCGCTTTTCCTCGGCATAGTCGTCTTGACGGTCAACCTGATGCTCGTCGAAGCCTTCGTCATCATAGCCTGCGGCGGCGAGCCCGGCTTCGGCCGGTGCCACTACGGTCGGCATGGCGTTGGTCAACGGCGGAGCGGTTTCGACAGGGGTCACCGCGCGGGTGGCGTCATCGTCGATGTTCAATGCCTGGGTGGCATCATCTTGCACGCCGGTGATCAGCATACCGGGTACGGCGATGGTCGCGGTGTTCGTATCCCCCTTGCGCAGTGCCTCGGCGGCGTCGGCCAGCGCGTTGGCGTTAGCTGGACGGTCTGCCGGGTTCTTGGCGAGCATCGACATGACCAATTGGCGCACTGGTGCCGGAAGCGAATCCGGCAGGGCCGGAGGCGCGTCGTTGACCTGGGCCAAGGCGATGGCGATCTGTGATTCACCGGTGAAAGGGCGACGTCCTGCAAGGCACTCGTATCCGATGACACCCAGTGCATAGATGTCCGAGCTGCCGGTGGCGATCTGTCCGGTAGCCTGCTCGGGGGCCAGATACTGGGCGGTGCCCATCACCTGTCCGGTGGCGGTCAGCGGGACCTGGTCGGCCAGACGTGCGATGCCGAAGTCGGTAATCTTCACCACGCCGGTAGGCATGACCAAGATATTTCCCGGCTTCACGTCGCGGTGAACCAAGCCGTGCTCGTGGGCTGCGGCCAAGGCGCGCGCGGTTTGAGCGATCAGCGACAAGGTGCGGTCCACCTCGAGCTTGCGCTCGCGTTCGATGATCGTCGAAAGCGGTGGGCCCGGAACGAGTTCCATGACCAGGTACGCGGAGCCTTGCTCCTCACCGTAATCGAAGACTCCGGCGATGCCCGAGTGGTTCAGCAGCGCCGTGTGGCGCGCTTCGACGCGGAAACGAGTCAAAAAACTCTCGTTGTCCGTGTATTCCTCTTTGAGGATCTTGATCGCTACTAGACGCCCGAGAACCTGGTCTCGTGCCTTCCAGACCTCGCCCATGCCACCGATCGCGATGCGGTCGGTCAGCTTGTATCGACCGCCCAAGGTGGTGCCCGTTACTGGCCTCACTTGTTGAACACCGCCTCTGTCATCTTCTTCATCAGTGACCCGGCCGTGTTGTGGCCGGTGTTGTAAGGTACATCGTGAATTGCGATAGTGATCGCCACCTGTGGATCGTCTCCCGGGGCAAAGCCCGTCATCCAAGAATTGAATAAGGCAGTTCCGTTGGCGTCTTCACGCCCGGTCTGCGCGGTACCGGTCTTGGCGCGAAGATCGACCCCCGGAACGCGTGCGTTCATTGCCGTGCCGGAAGCAACCGGCCCAGCCATCATGTCCGCAACTTCGTTAGCGATTTCGGGCGTCGTCGCCGTCGAGAACGCCTTCGGTTTGGGTTCTTCAATTACACGCAAATCAGGAGCAACCACTTTCTTGACCAAATTGGGCTGCATGATGACGCCGTCATTTGCGATTGCCATGGCAACCATGTTCATTTCCAAGGGTGTCGCCTTGGTATCATCTTGGCCAATGACAGCGCGTGCAAACTGATCCTTTGTGCGGTTTTCCGGGAATGTGCTCGGGCGAACGGAGAGCGGAATTTCAAGCTGCTGGCCAAAGCCAAAGCGCTCGGCCACGTCGGAAAACGGCTTCTCTCCGAGATCTAGAAGCATCGCACCAAACGGGGTGTTGCAGCTTTGCGTGAAGATGAAGTCCAGTGTGGCAGTTGGCCTTCGATCGCAAATGCCCGCGGAGAAGTTTGTTAGCGGTGGTCCACTGCCCACATCGAGGCTACTCGGATTCTGCAGTTCTGTGGTTCGATCGTATTCCCCAGACTCCAGGGCCGCCACCACGTTGAGGATCTTGAAGGTCGAACCGGGCCAGATAGGCGTATCAATCGCCGGGTTGACGTAAGTGCTCAGGCCCTTGGAGCTATTCAGCTCCTTCATGTTCTCCGCCGCAGCAGAGGTCGAATGCACCGCCAGATCGTTTGGATCGTAGCTCGGCTTCGAAGCCATGGCCAGAATGTCTCCGGTTTTCGGATCCGTCACCACAATAGTGGCCTCTAAGTCGTTGGGAATCATCTCGTAGGCTTGCTTCTGCAGTTCCCCGTCGATGGTCAACTCGACCGATGCGCCTTCCGCGGTTTGTCCGGTGAACATCGCGGTGAGCCGGTCAAAGACGAGGTCGGAACTGCTGCCGGTCAACCAGTCATTGAGCTCTGACTCCAGGTGTGTGCTGCCATTGGCCAAGGAGTAGTAACCGGTTAGGTGAGCGTACTGCTGGGGGTCGTTGTACCGACGCTGATAGGTGAATTGACCGTCGTCGGTGGGTACCGATTCGGCAATGGGCTTGCCATCGACCAAAATGGCACCACGCGGCAGGTCGAACTCGCGGAAGAGCTGACGCTTATTCAACGAGTTCTCGGCAAGTTTCTCGGAGCTGAAGAACTGGATGTAGCTCAATCCCGCCAGGCAAATTACAAACATCATGGTCAGCGCGATCCAGACGCGCTTAATGGCTTGATTCATACGTTCTTCACCGCCTTAGGGGTCGTGGCTCCCGGGGTCGCAATCTCGTCGGTTGGTCCCACGCCGCCGGTCATCGGTCGGCGCGAGTTATGCGAAATCATCAGCAGCAAGGAGATGATGATCCAGTTGGCGAGCAAGGAGGAGCCGCCGGCAGCCATAAATGGAGTGGCCAGACCGGTCAGTGGAATCAAACGTGTTACGCCGCCGATGATGACGATGCACTGCAGCCCCAGGGTGAAGGACAGCCCCGCCGCAAGCAGCTTGCCGAAGGTATCACGCGAACCCAACGCGGCACGTAAACCGCGGCTGATCAGCAGCATGTACAGCAGGATAATTGCCGTCAGGCCGATCAGGCCGAGCTCTTCACCGAAGGAAGCGATGATCATATCCGAGTTCGCTAGCGGCACCCGGTATGGGGATCCCTCGCCTAAGCCGGTGCCGAAGAGGCCACCATCGGCCATGCCGAATAGCCCTTCGACAATCTGCATGCTGCCGCCCCTGGCCTGGTAGATCTCCGGGTCGAAGGCATTTAGCCAAACATCGACGCGCCGGGTCACGTGGCTCATCGTGGTGGCTGCGAAGACACCGCCGGCCGCGACCATGAGCAAGCCGATCAGCACCCAGGAGATGCGCGCGGTAGCCACATAGATCATCACAATGAACAGGCCGAAGAAGAGAATCGAGGAACCTAGGTCGCGCTGGACCACCAGCACTCCGATGGACAAGATCCAGGCCACCACCATCGGGGCCATATCGCGACGGCGCGGCAATTGCAACGGGCCGATTTTACGCCCGGCCATCAAGATCAGATCTCGGTTGGAGGAAAGATATCCGGCAAAGAAGATCGACAAGGTGATCTTTGCCAGCTCACCGGGCTGCATCGAGAATGCGCCGAGCCGAACCCAAATGCGGGCACCGTTAATGGTCACGCCGAACCCGGGAATCATCGGCAGCAGCAGCAAGATAATGGATGCCAACAAGGCGATATAGGTGAATCGGCGAAGCACTCGATGATCGCGAATCGCCCACAGAACGATGGCGGCGATGATGACCGCGATGGCGGTCCAAAGCAGCTGCCGCATCGACTGACTTGTGGTTTTGGCCAAGTCAATACGGTGGATCATGGCCAGGCCAAGAGCGTTCAAGGCCACCGTAATGGGAAGTATTACCGGATCGGCATATTTAGCGAAGATGCGCAGCATGATGTGCAGCAACAGCGCGAGTCCAGCCAAAACCCCGGTCTGCACAAAGAAGTCTTTAGTGTCGTCGCTGTCCGAGGAACTTCCGACGAGGAAGAAGGCAGCGGCGCCGACGCTCAAGGCCAGCAGCAACAGGACCAGCTCAAGGTTGCGCCGTGGAACCGGTGCGGTGTGCAGTTCGCTCATCGCATGATCTCCTGACAGTAGGCTGGCGGAAGTGGAAGGTCGTCGCTGGCACCGTCTGTACCTGGCGCCAAGACCGGACAATTCTGTTTCGCTGTCACCAGCAACTCTTGAATCATCATGCTTGCGTGTTCAAGGCTGTCTGCCGGAATGGAAGATTCCACTCGTTGACGCGAATACTCTGGCAAGGCTTCGAGCGGGATATTGCTGACCGTATCAACCTCGGATAGTGAGATGGGGCCAAGCTCCTGCGGTACGCCCTTGTAGATGGCGACCTTATCTCCGACAGCGCCAACGTAGAACTGGGTTTGTGTCCACAGATAACCCCAGACCCCGAGCCCGATCACCAAAAGGGTGATCATGGTCAGCAGCAATGGCATGATCCAACGGCGGTGCGGAACCCGCGACTCGAGCGGATCGAGGATTTCGCCGGCAGCAGGGGAGCGGTGCGTCAGCAACGCGGCGGCGCGACGCTCACCGGTGTGCTGGGTGACCACCGGTATCTGCCCGGTCTGTGTGGCAAGCTGCGCGGCTCCGACCAGGAGGTGGGGGCGCTGGGAAATTTCATGGCGCAGGACCGACGCGCTCGCCTCAACATCGCCTTCGGCGGCGATGGTCAGCTGTCCGGTATCCGGGGCCGGCTCGAGAACCGAGGGTTCGGCATCTTCGGATTCATCGACCTCGACCAGCTCAAAGAGCACCACCGTGACGTTATCCGGGGCGCCATTGCGCAAGGTCGTGGCCACGAGTTCATTGACGGCCGCATCCATATCTGCGGTGCCACGCACGATTTGTTCGATAATGGGCACGGCTACCGCATCGGTTAGCCCATCGGAGCACAGCAGCCAGCGTTCGCCGGCGGTTGCCTCGAGCTGTTGCACATCCAGTTCGGGGGAGGCATCCGAATCGCCGAGCACGCGCAACAGCACGTTCTTATGCGGGTGGGTCTCCGCCTCGTGGGGTTGAATGCGCCCCTCTTCGACAAGCCGCTGCACGAACGTGTGGTCACGGCTGATCTGTTCAAACTCGTTGTTTTTCAGCCGGTATGCGCGGGAGTCGCCAATGTGCGCCATGTGCAGGGTCTGGCCAGAGAGCAACAGCGAGGTGACGGTGGTGCCCATTCCCGAAAGCTTCGGGTTCGCGCCCACTAGTTCGTTGAGAACCAGATTAGCCGCCTGAATTTCATCGGGAAGCGCATTTTGCGGGTCTGCCGTGTATCGATGGTCAAGATGCACCAGATCTAGCACGGTGGATGCCGAGGCCACATCGCCACCGACGTGTCCGCCCATGCCGTCGGCGAGTACCGCAAGATATTCTCCCGCGTAAGCGGAGTCATCGTTCTTTTTGCGCACGCGTCCGACATCGGACATCGCCGCGAACTTAAACTTTAAAGCCATTGGCTAGGCCTTCAATTCCAGGACAGTCTTCCCGATGCGGATGCGCTGTCCCGGTTCGACCGGCTGCGCGCGGGTGAGCTGGCTGTCGCCTACGAAGGTGCCGTTGGTGGAGCCAAGGTCTTCGATGAACCAACGCGAACCCTGTGGGAAAAGTCGGGCATGGCGGCCCGAGGCATAGTCGTCTTCAAGTACCACGGTGGCATCCTGGGCGCGACCGAACAGGATCGGCTGGCCCTGCAACGGGATACTGCGCCCGGCCAGGGGGCCTTCAACGATCTGTAGGGTATGTACTGCCTTGCGCGTGCTGATCTCTGGTTCGGCAAGTTCTGGATTCTTTTTCAGTGCCCGGGCGCTAGGTGCTCCGGTTCGAGCTCGCGTGCCGATCACCAAGTCACGGCGCATCGCACCGACGATGCTCAGCACGAGCAGCCAAATCAAGACAAGAAAGCCAAGTCGGAACAGGTTGAGAACCAGATCATTCATGCACGGCCTCCGTTGCTAGGCGTAATTAGGCGAAAGACTATCTTGGTCTGTCCGATAGTGATGATCGAACCGTCCAATATACGCGTCTCGCCCGAAATCTTTTTACCGTCCACATAGGTGCCGTTGGTTGAACCTAGATCGGTGACGGCATAAGCGCCTTTGCCCTTCGTTTCGAAACGGACGTGCTGCCGCGAAACGCCGGTGTCATCCACGGGGATGTCGGTGCTCGCCGAGCGCCCAAGCACGATCGAATGGTGATGAAGCGCGAAGCGTTGCCCATTTACCTCGACAACCGCCTGCTTGGGAAGCGGAGCGGCTGCTGGCGCCGCCGGTGGGGGAGTAGGGCGTGGTTGTGCGGTGGTTTTGGGATCCGCAGCTGCGGCGCCCTGGTCCTGCTGCGGTTTGGGGGCCTTTGCCTTGACCGGAGCCGAAGCTACCGAGTTAGCGCTGGAGTCCTTGATGGAACCGGAAACTTCCATTTCGCCGGGCTTGAGCTCCTGGGAATTCACGAAATGAATCATGATGTTTCCTTGGACCGAATAGCCTTGGCTTACGGCATGTTCCGCGGTCACCTTAGCCATCTCGTTGACTACGGGTGAGCCCCACGACTTGGCCGTTGCAAAATCCTTGTCGCTCAACGAGACGATGAAATCGTTCGGAGCAAGACTGCGGCCCTCGCTGATCGCAAGAATTCCACGATCCATTTCGTTGCGCAGGGCGCTGGTGAGTTCAACCGGCTTGATGTCTGCGGTGCTGGTGCCACGAAAGAAGCTGGTGACGACCTTCTCTAAGCCTCGTTCGACGTTGTCGAGAAAGCTCATTGCGTGTGCTCCTTTCCTGTAGTCCACGGCGTTTCAAGGCCTTGCGGTCTCAGTCTGATGCCTTCGAGACACAGAACTTCATTATCGATCTTACTGTTTACAGCTGTGCAATTCCCGGAAATATCCTTGAAGGAACGACTGGCATCATATTCAACGCCCCAACGGCCCAAAAGGTTTCATGTGGCGCTAAGCACATGTGGGCCCTCTGATTAGGCGAACGGCGAAAAGTGCGTGTAAGCTATTTCTTGTTGCCGCGAGAGCGGGAATCATGCGCGAGTGGCGGAATTGGTAGACGCGCTGGCTTCAGGTGCCAGTGCCCTTCGGGGCGTGGGGGTTCAAGTCCCCCCTCGCGCACATGAGAAAAAGAGCCTCTCACTAGTCTGAAAAGACGAAGTGAGGGGTTCTTTTCGTTAACTCGCAGGGCGATCTTGGATTCGGTTCAAGACGCAAAATAGCAGCTGGAGGCTCCTTGGGGGTGCGAATGCCCAACTCCCAGCGAGCCGAGCAAAACGTCGCACGGATTTGCTCCACGTTATCTGCGCCATTCTCCCGAACCGAGAAAAATTATTCGCCGGGCGTGGGAAGAACCACTTTTCCCGACCTTCTGCCCGGACAGATTTCCTTCACCGCCCATCGCATAGAATCGGATTCATTGGATTACCGAAACGGTGGGGGCATCATGGCAGGCACTAACCAAAGCATCGAACTAGCCGGAACTGTGCACCAAGTCGAGGATCGACTGGTATTGCGCTTTGATCAAGAATCCAGTCAAAAACTTCCCAGTCGCGGCCAGGTGGCTGTGCGGCTGGTGGATTCAAACCAAAGTGTCGTCGTGGAGCCAGATGGGCGGCGTGGACATTGGCTGCCTGCCGAACAGCTTGGTCTTGAACTCGGGCAGAGACCCATATTGCAGGTGACGATCGCCGAGCAGTGGCCCGAGGTAACCCTCCCGGAAGATCTAGCCGGCGCCCTTGAGGACGCGAGCGATCTGCAGGACACCTGGGAAGGGCTGACCCCCATGGCCAGATGGGAATGGGCGCGGTGGGTCAAATCGACGAAGAACGCCGCGACGCGTCAGCGGCGGGTGGAGGTCAGCATTTCCAAGCTGCGCGACGGCAAACGGCGCCCCTGCTGCTTTGACCTGTCTTCCTGCACCGATCCGGAAGTTGCCAAGAGCGGAAAGCTCATCGAGTAGTTATTGGGCCCCACCGCTCGAGGCGCGAACCATCAGTTCGCTGGAAAGCAGCAATTGGAATCGCTCGAGGTCCTTGCCCTCGATCAGGGTGCGCAATGCCTGGGCAGCCTCAATGCCTACGGCTTGGGCGTCGAGGCGAACGCTGGTCAGCGAAGGGTTTGAGGTGGCGGAAAAAGGCAGGTCATCGAAGCCGGTGACCGCCAACTCTTGGGGGATCCGCACTCCCACGACGCTTGCTCCATGCAATACGCCGTAGGCGTGCGTATCTGTGGCGCAGGCCAACGCCGTGATGCCCGCGTGTTTCCACTGCTTCCAGTTCGCGGAGAAGGTCGCTGCCGCGTCTCCCATTTCAATGGTTGAGGACCTGATTGCGTCCGCCGGAACTTCCATGCCGTGTTCGGCCGCCGCGCTCAGAAAGGCTTCGCGCCGCATGCGCAGGGTGGCGGTTCCGGTGTTTGCGTCCAGATAGCCAACCTTGCGGTGACCCTGTGCGGCGAGGTGCGCCGCCACGTCCCGTGCGCCTTGGAGCACGTCAAAATTTACCGATGGAACATTTTCTGGCGCATCCGGTGCATCGAGGGCGATCATTGGCAGGGGGCTGGATAGCTCGGCAAGGAATTCAGGTGTAGGTGCATGGACGAGCAATCCGGCCGGGCGCAAGCCCAGCAGGCGCCGGGTTTCGGCGGCGCTCGGTGATAGGCCGGCGTCGGTGACCGAAAGCAGCAGCTGGTAGTCCTCCCCGAGGACCCCGCGAACTCCGGCGATGAGCTTGGCGAAGAAGGGGTTTGAAATATCCGGGGCCACCAGAATGACCAGCGAGCTGACCCCGCGTGCCAGCGAGCTGCCGATGCTGTCTACGTAGTATCCGAGTTCGCGAATCGACTCGCGAACTCGGGCTTCATTTCTTTTGGAGACTCGGCCGCTGGACTTGCCGTTCGCCACCAGCGAGACAGTTGCCGTGGAAACTCCAGCATGGGCCGCGACCATGGCAGCGGTGACCTTGCGCGCTGGCTGGGTTTGCTTCGGCGAATCACCATTGTTCATGGCTCCATCCTAGTGCGCCGTCGAGCGTGCGCAACGTCGGGAGTTAAGCGCTTGACGCTTTGCGTTATCCGAGGAAGAATCAAGGGTAACCACACATCGAACTCCCGATAGCCGGCTATCGGGCGGATCAAGGGCGCAAATGAGCACACCACGTAAGATCATCCTTGACTGCGACCCAGGGCACGACGACGCGGTCGCCATCCTGTTGGCTCACGGAAATCCGCAGATCGAGCTGCTTGCGGTAACTACCGTCGTCGGCAATCAGACGCTGGATAAAGTCACCGACAACGCACTGGCGGTGGGCACCATCGCCGGGATCACCGGGGTGCCATTCGCTGCCGGGTGCGCGCGCCCGCTGGTGCGCAATATCGAAACCGCTCCCCAGGTGCATGGTGACTCCGGGATGGACGGCCCGGCCCAGCCTAAGCCGCGCATCGAATTGGACGAGCGCCATGCGGTGGACCTGATCATCGAGACGATCATGTCGCACGAACCGGGCGAGATCACGCTGGTACCTACCGGAGCGTTGACGAATATCGCGTTGGCGGTGCGCCGCGAGCCACGCATCGTCGAGCGCGTGCGCGAGGTCGTGCTGATGGGCGGCGGCTACCACACCGGAAACTGGAGCGCCGTGGCCGAATTCAACATCAAGATCGACCCCGAAGCGGCGCATATCGTCTTCAATGAGAACTGGCCGGTGGTCATGGTGGGCTTGGATCTCACGCACCAGGCGCTGGCCACCAAGGACGTCGTGCGGCGCATCGAGCAAATCGGCACCGGCCCGGCGAAGTTCGTGCGCGAGCTCATGGACTTCTTCGCTCAGGCCTATCATGACCACCAGGGTTTCGACGCCCCGCCGGTGCATGATCCCTGCGCCGTGGCATATGTGATCGATCCAACCGTGGTGCGTACCCTGCGCGCGCCGGTCAGCGTTGAACTGCGCGGCGAACTGACCCTGGGGATGACGGTAGCTGACTTCCGTGCCCCGGCCTCGGCCGACTGCCATACCTCGGTGGCCGTGGATCTGGATCACGAACGCTTCTGGGATCTAGTTGTCGACGCCCTGGAGCGAATCGGTGAGGTCGAGCTAACAGCGTAGTTTCGGCAAAATCCAGCTAATTGTGATGACAGTCAATGCCAAAGCGCACCGCCATGCATAGACTGGAGATAAATACAGCTCAGGAGGCGAAGTGGCAGTCAAAACCCCGCACCAGAACGTAACCTTCGAATCGTCCGGAACGCAGGCGCACGGCTATCTTGCGCTTCCCGAGTCCGGTAAAGGCCCCGGCGTCATCGTGATCCATGAATGGTGGGGGCTCACCGACCATATTCGCGATATCGCAGACCGGCTCGCCGACCAGGGCTTTGTCGCCTTGGCTCCGGATCTCTACGGCGGCTCGATCACCCATGATGGTGACGAGGCCGGCAGGATGATGTCCGAACTGCCCGAGGAAAAGGGCGCAGAGCTCCTCTCTGGTGCGGTGGACTACCTGCTCGCCAGCGACCATGTCACCAGCGGCAAGCTGGGAGCCATTGGATTCTGCATGGGTGGCGGTTTCGTCTTGCAGCTGGCCGCTCAGCAGGGCGAAAAGATCGGCGCTGCGGTTCCGTTCTACGGTGTCGGCCAGGGTGTGCCCAATGAATTCAGCGGCGTGCGCGCGGCAATCCAGGGTCACTACGCGAACTTCGACGACTCCTATCCGGCCGCCGAGGCCAAGGCCCAGGAGGAACGGATCCGCCGTGAATCCGGTGCCGAGGTGCAGTACTTCTACTACGACGCCAAGCACGCATTCCACAACGACGAGAACCCGGCGGGCAATTACGACGCCCAGCTCGCGGACCTCGCCTGGCAGCGCGCCGTGGACTTTTTGCGACAAAAAGCCAACTAAGCACATAAAGTGGTAGGCATCACAGTTGGTGTATGCCTCGAATACTTCCGAAGCAATCCAAAACTCAAGGAGAAATAATGTCTGAAACCATCCTCGTAGGTGTTGACGGTTCCGAAACCGCTCAGCGTGCAGCTCGCCGGGCCGCCGAACTTGCCGTGAAGCTCGACGCCGATCTGGTGGTGCTCACCGCTCACGCCTCGGACAACACGGAGGTCGTCTCCATCGGCAGCGACACCTGGATCCTCGACGACGCCGAGCAGGCTCGCAAGCTGGCCCAGCGTGTGGCAAATGACGTGCGCAACGCGGTGCCAGGCGTGAAGATCAGCGCCGCTGCCGGCCACGGCAAGCCAGGCGACGTCCTGATCGCCGATGCAACCGACCGCGGCGCATCGATGATCGTCGTCGGCAACGTGGGCATGAAGGGTCTGGGCCGCGTGCTCGGCTCGGTCGCCTCCTCGGTAGCCCACTCGGCACCATGCGACGTGCTTGTGGTCAAGACCGACAAGTAAGCGAAGCTTGAACTGCGGCGGGCACGGATCTTTCCCGGCCCGCCGCAGTGCTTTAACCGCACCGCACCCCAGCAAAAGACCAGTAGGCTTTAACCGTGCAAAAACTTCGAGTTTCCTACGTAGCAGGCGTCACCCCGGGCAAGTGGATGGATCGCTTCACCGAACGCTACCCGCAGGTCGAATTCCAGGCTTCGCGTTATGACGGCGAGGACATCCTCGGCCTGCTGGCAACCGATCAGGCCGATGCCGTCTTCGTGCGCTACGTCGGGGATTCGCCGAAGGACGCCACGCGGCATCTCATTCCGCTCTACGAAGAGCTCGAGGTCGTCTGCGCGGCCAAAGACCACGACGTCGAGTACCACGAGGAAACCATCGACGAGCAGGAAGTGGCGAAATTCCCGCAGCTTGACCTGTCCGAGTACCCGGAAGAAGCCGGCGGGATCCCGATCGCGATGGAAGTTGTCGCCTCCGGCGCGCAGGTGCTGCGCGTTCCGCAGAGCATCGCCCGGCTGTACCAGCGCAAAGACGTGGTCTATCGCCTCATCGAGGGCGGAGCGAGAACGCAAATCGGGATCGCCTGGCCCACCGGACTGGCCGACACCGAACTGGTCGACGAATTCATCGGCATCGTCCGCGGACGCAGCGCAAACTCCTCCCGCCAGGCCTCGGTGCGCAGCACCCAGCAAGAAGCCAAAGCGGTTAATGACAAGCTGCGTGCGGTGGCCAAGGAAAAGGCGAAGCTGCGCGCAAAGCAGGAAAAACAAACTAAGGCCAAAGCGCGCTCGGGCGGTGCTAAGTCCCGCAAGCGCCGATAATAACCTAGTCAGCCACGCTAGAGACATGAGAGAGTAGGCCATATGGAGCAACTCGATACCCTCAGTCTGAGCACCCAGGGCAGCGCCCTGATTATCACCATCAACCGGCCTGCCTCGATGAACGCACTGGCCCTGGAGGTCGTTGCAGACCTCGAGCGGGCCGTCGACTACCTTGAAGCCAGCGGGTTCAAGCACCGCGGAGTGGTCATCACCGGCGCGGGAGAGAAAGCCTTTGTGGCCGGGGCAAATATCGTGCAGATGAATACGATGGACGCGACTGCGGCCGAGGCCTATGGCCGACGCATGCACCAGGTCACCGAGCGGCTCGAATCGCTGCAGTTGCCGGTGATCGCCGCGGTCAATGGATTCGCCCTGGGTGGCGGGTGTGAACTGGCCTTGGCCTGCGACTTCATCTACGCCTCGCAAAAGGCAAGCTTCGGACAGCCGGAGGTCACCCTCGGCCTGGTGCCCGGCTTCGGTGGATCGGTACGCCTGCCACGCCGCGTGGGCAATGCGATGGCCCGCGAATTGATCTTCACCGGCCGCCGGATCAAGGCCGATGAGGCACTGCGCATCGGCCTGGCTAACCGCTTGGTAGCCCCGGAAGAACTGCTGACCGAAGCCGTCGCGACCATCGAAGAGATGGCCAAGGTTTCCCCGACCGCCGTGGCGAACGCCAAGCGCGCCATGGTCAAAATGGACTCGGTCAACGTCCATGACGCTCTCGAGCTGGAGGCCCAGAGCTTCCACGAGGCCTTTAACACCGCCGATTCCGTAGAGGGCCGGGCGGCCTTCGTTGAGAAACGCGCCGCGAACTTCCCCGGAAACTAGCCATGCACTACGGGGCGCATCAGGACCAATGGCTGCGCTTCTACGCGCCGCAGGAGGCCACCGCGCTCGGTGCGGTGATGATCATCCACGGCGGATATTGGCGCGAAAAGTACACCGCGCAGCTCGGTGAACCGCTGGCCTTGGATCTGGCAGCACGCGGTTTCCCCACCTACAACCTCGAATACCGGCGCGGGCCGGGCAGCGCGGCAAAAATGCTGGCCGATGCCCGGCTTGCGCTGGCATTGATCAAGGAGGAAGGCCCGATCACCCTGATCGGGCATTCCGCCGGCGGGCACCTCGCCTGCCTGCTCGCCGCCCATGAGGAGCGGGTCAGCCAGGTGATTTCGCAGGCCGGCCTGCTCGATCTGCAGCTTGCCCGGACGCTGCGGCTGAGCAACGACGCGGTCAACGAAATGCTCGGCGACTGTGATCTGTCCACGCTGAACCCCGTGGAATTATGGCCGACGGGGGCGCGTGTCGTAATCTTTCATGGACGGGCCGATGCGGATGTCCCGGTGAAAATTGCCCGGCGCGCGGCCGATCATGCGGCGGCACTCGGCCAACAACACTCCTTGCGGATTTTTGATGGCGACCATTTCACTTGGATCGATCCGTCCAGCCATCAGTGGGAGGCGTGCGTCAAGGCGCTGTACCCGCTGCACTACAAAGGAGCATGATGAACCCGACGGTCATAGGCGAGGCGCTGGTCGACGTATTGGCCTCCGGAATTGCCCCGGCGCAAGAATTTGTGGGCGGAAGCCCGCTGAACGTTGCCGTCTCACTGGCCCGCCTAGGCTACCCGGGCACCCTGATCACCCGCTGGGGGCAGGACGAAAAGGGCGCAAAAATCGAACGCTTCCTGGCGGAGAACGAGGTCAAGTACCTCGGTGGCGCGGACGACGAGCCGACGGTGATCGCCCACGGAATCCTGGACCCCGCCGGCGGCGCGACCTTCGCATTTAACGCCTTCTGGCAGATGCCCACCATCGGCCCCGAACTGGCCCAGGACTCCGAGCTGGTGCACACCGGATCCATTGCCACGCTCTTCAGCCCCGACGAGCTGCTCCCCTTGCTGGCAGCCGCCCGGAGCCACGCCACCATCAGCTATGACCCGAACCTGCGCCCCTCGCTGGTGACCAACCACGCCCAAACTGTTGCCGAGGTGGAGCAATTCGTGGGCCAGGCGGATGTCGTTCGGGTTTCGGGGATCGACCTGAAATGGCTCTACCCGATGCGTACGGTGCACGAGTCGGCCCGCGCCTGGTTGGCTATGGGTCCGGCGATCGTCGTGGCAACCGCCGGGTCGCGCGGCTCCTGGGGAGTGGTGCGCGCGGGCGAATCGGAACACACCGCACAGGCCGTCGAGGTCACGGACACCGTGGGCGCCGGGGACACCTTCACCGCCGCCCTGCTGTGCTGGCTGGCCGAACATGGGCTGATCGGCGCGTCGAACCGTGAAAGGCTGGCCCGGCTTGCGGTGGATCAGCTCAACCAGGCCCTGGATTTTGCCGCCCGCGCGGCGTCGGTCACCGTGGGACGCGCCGGCGCGAACCCGCCGAGCCGCGAGGAGCTTTCATGATCAAGCTGATCGCCTCGGATCTCGACGGGACCATCGTGGCGCGCGATGGCAGCATCAGCGACCGCACCCGTCGCGCCTTCTTGGACGCCCGCGAGGCCGGAATTCATATCGTCTTCGTCACCGGCCGGCCGTTCCGCTGGCTCACCCCCATCATCGAGGCCTTCGGCGGGATGGGGACGGTGATCTGTTCCAATGGGGCCGTGCTCTATGACCTAGAGCAAGACCGCGTGATCTGGTCCCGCACGCTCAGCTCGGCCACCGCCAGAATGGCGGCCGAAATTATTCTGAAGCATGAACCGGACGCCGCCTTTGCGGCCGAGACCACTCGCGGATTGCACCTGGGCGAAAATTTTGCCGAACGCCACCGGACCCTTGGCAGCCAGTCGGTATTGGATCTAGACTCGGAAGCCATCGACCAGGAAGGCATCGTGAAGTTTTTGGCCCGCTCCAAAACGCTGCCCATCGATGAGTTCTACGCTGCCGTCGCCCCGGAACTGGAAAAGCTTCTTTCGGTCACTCACTCCGCATTCGATGTTTCGCTGCTGGAAATGGCCCACGTCGACATCCACAAGGCCACCACTCTCGATGTGTACTGCCGCGAGCTGGGCATTACCGCCGATGAAGTCATGGCCTTTGGGGATATGCCCAACGACCTCGAGATGCTCGAATACGCAGGCCACGGTTATGCGATGGCCTCGGGCCACCCGCTGGCCTTGGCCACCGCGCAGCACACCGCGGATACCCTCGAGGCAGACGGAGTCGCGCAGGTCATCGAGGATCTGCTGAAATGACCTACGCTTTCACGCACCGCGGCGTCCGGCGAGACGGCGAAGAGAATACGCTGATCGCCTTCCAGCGCGCGTGGGACCTGGGCATTACGCACTTGGAAACGGATGTGCGAGCCTCCAAGGACGGCACCGTTTACGCCTTCCACGACCAGAACCTGGACCGGGTGACGGATGCGACCGGGCCGCTGGGCGAGCGCACCGACGAAGAACTTGCTTCGGTGCGTGCAGGCGGGCAGCCGTTGTGCACGCTCGCCGAATTATTGCGCAATTTTCCCGATGCGTTGGTGAATATCGACGTCAAGGACGAGGCGGTGATCGCGCCGCTTGCCCTTTTGATCGAAGAGCTGGGCTGCCACCGGCAGATCGCCTTGGCCTCATTTGATAGCTCGCGCAGTGCCGCGGTGCAGCATCTCATTGCTACGGAAATGAAACGTTCCCCCGGTATTCGTGAGACGGCGTTGATCTGGTTGTGCGCCATGGTTCTGGGCCGCGTGCCTAAACGGCTGATTAAGGACTTCTGGGCCGTGCAGGTGCCCCTCAAACAAGGATTTCTGCCGGTGGTTACCTCGCGTTTTATCCGTGCGGTCCACGGCGCGCGGGTGCAGGTTCATGTGTGGGTCATCAATGATGAGCCGAGCATGCGAATGCTGATCGAGAAGAACGTGGATGCAATTATTAGCGACGAGGCCGAACTGCTGGTCAAAGTGCTCGGTTAGTTCAGCAACACGCGTTTGACCAGATACTTCTCCAGAACCTGCGCATCTGGTTCGAAGCCCAGGCCGGGGGCGTGCGGCAGCTGGATCGCTCCGTCCCCATTCATGGCTGATTGATGCGGAGCGTGCAGCGGGTGCAAGGTATGCGCCCATCTCACAAACGGAATCTCCAACTCTGGAAGCGGGGTCCCGTTGGTGAGAACCTGGGGTGGATCGAGCGCCAGAATTTGAGCGCTCGCAAGTAGCGCAGGCCCGTAATAGAAGTTGTGCGGCACCACCGGAACGCCGAGCCGCTTGCCCGCCTGGCGGATCTCAAGCATTCCCGAGATGCCACCGATTTTGCCGACGCTCGGTTGCGCAAAGCTGAGCGCACTGGACTCCATGGCTGAGATGAGCCCGGCAACTCCCGAGTGGTTCTCCCCGGCGGAAATGTTCGCGAAACGGGCGTTGAGCTCACGAAGCGCCGTCGTGGAATCGGGAGGAAAGACGGGTTCCTCAACCCAGAGCAGATCGAGTGCTTCAAACTGTGCGATGGCCTGCGCGGCACCGTCCTGATCCCAAGCGCAGTTGACGTCGACCATGAGCGCCGAGCTGCCAATGCTCTGGCGGGCTGCTGCGATGGCCTCGCGGCTGGATTCATGCAGTTTGAAGGCCGTAAATCCCAGGCTTTGCGCCTGCTTCACGTGGGATGAAACTTCATCCGGATCTTCGGCGTAATGCACCAGGGAGGCGTAGGCGCGGATCTGGTCTCGCGCGCCGGGCTCAATGTATTCACGCAAGGTCGCTCCGGCTTGTTGTGCCTCGAGGTCCCACAACGCGATGTCCATAGCCGAGAGCGCGTAATGCACCGGTCCGGTCCGCCCAAAGGCATGAAATGCATACTCGGCCGCGGGTATGGAATTGGCGATCCCGGTTTCTCTGCCGATAAAAAATGGGCCGACGATCTCTTGCAGCGCCGCCCATGTGGCGGGGTTCGATTTGTGGCCAAAGGCTTCACCCCATCCGGTAAGCCCGTTTTTGGTACTGACCTTGACCATCAGGGATTCCATGTGTGTGAAATTTCGCGACGATGCATTGAACGTATCGATTGATTCCACATCGGAATCTTCGAGTTCTTGGCGCCCGGCCTCGAAAGGCATGGAAATCAGAAGCAGTTCAATAGACTGAATGTAATCCATTAAGTTCTCGTTGACTTGAGTCAATGCATCAATCTTTCATTTTCTCTGGGGGATTTTCCGGCTTGGCAAGGTGCGGGGCATGAGCCTTTGGTGAATTGTGGAACCGTTCACTGAATTGCTGCGCTCAATGTGGTTGACCTCACGTTGGTTTTTAGTTTAGCGTGGGGGAATACGCTTTGGAAAGCGCATTCCTAACTATTAGTTATTCAGCTTCTCTAGGAAGCATCAAACCGAGGAGTCAGCCATGTTGGTCCACACTCGCCAGGGGTCCCAACGCACCCCTTCGAACGAGGGCGTTGGTCAATGAGTGCCATTGCTGAATTATCAAGACTTAGCAAGACCAAAGGCCGCAAGGCTCCCGCCAAAGACAACAAGGCCGGCCACCTCTTCTTGCTGCCGTGGACTATCGGGCTGTTCCTGATCACGCTGGGCCCGATGGCAATGTCCCTGTACTTGTCATTTACGGACTACAACCTCTTGCAGGCCCCGGAATTCGTCGGCATGGACAACATCGAACGGATGTTCAGCGACGAGCGGCTGCACAATTCGCTGCGCGTGACGTTTACCTATGTACTGGTCGGCGTTCCGCTCCAGCTCGGCGTCGCGCTCGGCGTCGCCATGCTGTTGGATCGCGGAATGCGCGGGTTGTCCTTCTACCGCTCGATCTTCTACCTGCCCTCGATGCTCGGCTCATCCGTAGCCATCGCGGTGCTATGGAAGCAGATCTTTGGAACTACCGGGCTGGTTAACCAGCTCCTGGGACTCGTGGGCATCGAAGGCATGGGCTGGATCTCCGATCCGAGCACGTCACTGAGCAGCCTCATTCTGCTCAACGTGTGGACCTTCGGCTCGCCGATGGTGATCTTCCTGGCGGGTCTGCGCCAGATCCCTGCGATGTACTACGAAGCCGCTTCGATCGACGGGGCCACCAAATGGCGCCAATTTGTCAGCATCACTCTTCCGATGCTGAGCCCGATCATTTTCTTCAACCTCGTACTGCAGGTGATTGGAGCCTTCCAGAACTTCACTCAGGCATTCATCGTCTCCAATGGTTCTGGCGGACCGGCGGATTCAACAATGTTCTTTACCTTGTACCTCTACCAGCAGGGCTTCAAGCAGTTTGACATGGGCTACGCCTCGGCGATGGCTTGGCTATTGGTCCTGATCGTCGGTGGTTTCACAGCACTGAACTTCTTCGTTTCTAAGTATTGGGTGTTCTACGATGACTAATCAGACTTCAACTTCGCGCGAGGAACTAGACGCGAATAAATTGACGGCACTTGACGAAGAAGCGCTGTTTGGGGGTCGGCCTCCCGTGGGCGGAACCGATTCCAAGGGGAAAAAAGTCAAGGGCCACCGCCCCAGCGCACGAACCCGCGCACGTGCGATCATCAAGCACACCATTTTGATTCTGGCCGCGCTGATCATGATATACCCGCTGCTCTGGATGATTGCCAGTTCCTTCAGGCCAAACGATCTGATCTTCCGCGAAGCCGGTCTGGTGATCTCGAGCGTGGAATGGGAGAACTATCCCAACGGTTGGAGCGCACTGTCGGAACCATTCAGCAAATACCTGATGAACTCGGCCATCGTCGTGCTCGGTTGCATCCTAGGAAATCTGGTTTCTTGTTCGATGGCGGCCTATGCCTTCGCCCGCCTGGAGTTTAAGTTCAAGAAGATCATGTTCGTGCTCATGCTGATGACCATCATGCTTCCCATTCACGTCATCATCGTTCCCCAGTACATCATGTTCTCGCAGATCGGTTGGGTCAACACCTTCTGGCCTATCATCGTTCCGAAACTACTAGCCACGGACGCATTTTTCATCTTCTTGATGATTCAGTTCATCCGTGGCATTCCCAAGGACATGGATGAAGCCGCGCGCATCGATGGCGCGGGCCACCCACGCATCTTCTTGCAGGTCATCTTGCCATTGATGGTGCCGGCACTGGCTACCACCGCGATCTTCACCTTCATCTGGACCTGGAGCGACTTCTTCACCTCGCTGATCTACCTGACAAATCCAAGTAACTACACGGTTCAGGTGGCGTTGAATGCCTTCATCGACTCGACCGGCGAATCGAACTGGGGAGCGTTGTTCGCAATGTCGATCATTACTCTCGTGCCCGTTTTCTTGGCCTTCCTCTTCGGCCAGAAGTTCCTGATCAAGGGCATCGCCACTACCGGCATCAAATAACCACAAGGGGTGGGCTCGGCTGAAACGTTCGAGCCCATCCGCTGGTCAACGATTTCTTAAGGACCCACCCAGATGACTGCACCTACCCGTACCCGGTACGTACTAATCGGCACCGGAAACCGTTGCGAAATGTACCTCACCGCGATCCTGGGTGAGCACAGCGACGTCGCCGAGCTCGTGGCACTATCCGATCCAAACCCCGGGCGGATCGAGTACTACCAAGACGTTGTGGAACAGACGTTCGGGCAGCGCCTGGATGCCTTTGATCCGGCGCAACTGGCCGACTATGTTGCCGAGCACGAGATTAACCGGGTGATCATCACCAGTCCGGACTACACCCACGCAGACCTCGTTTGCGCCGCGCTCCGTGCCGGTGCTGATGTGATTGTTGAAAAGCCGCTGACCATCGACGCTGCAAGCACCACGTGTATCGCGGCGGCGGTTGCGGAAACCGGCCGAGAAGTCATCGTCACCTTCAACTACCGCTACTCACCGCGCAATACCGCGTTGAAGAAGGCCATCGATGACGGATTAATCGGCGAGGTAACCTCCATCGACTTCAGTTGGGTGCTCGACACCGTGCATGGTGCGGACTATTTCCGCCGCTGGCACCGGATCAAGGAGAACTCCGGCGGTCTGCTGGTGCATAAATCAAGTCACCATTTCGACCTTGTGAACTGGTGGCTGTCCGATACCCCGCAACGGGTCTTTGCGGCCGGAGGGTTGAAATTCTACGGCCCGGATAATGCCGCACGGCGCGGGCAGCAGGCCAGTGAACGTGGAACCCACGAACACAGCGAGGCAGATCCCTTCGACCTGGATCTACGCAGCGACCGTCGCCTGGAGAAGCTGTACTTGGATAGCGAACATCATGACGGATACCGCCGCGACCAAGGAGTATTCGCAGGCGAGATCGAGATTGAGGATAATCTGGCGTTGACGGTGGAGTACGAAGGCGGCCCGGTGCTGTCCTACTCTCTGAATGCGCACAGCCCCTGGGAGGGGTACCGGGTGGCAGTCAACGGCACCGCAGGACGCCTGGAATTGGATGTGGTCGAGCGAGCAGCGGTGCTTCCTGCCGCAGGGGGAAATCCCGTGGATCCGTCCTTCTCGGACGACGGACAGAATACCGCGGTGCGCTCCAAGGGGGAGAAGCTTGTCCTCCAGCGCCACTGGGGGCCGGCCGAGGAACTGGAAATCATCAACGGGGAAGGTTCGCACGGCGGCGGGGATGCACTGCTGCTGGAGGAACTCTTCCGCGGCACCACAGTCGACAGGTATTCACGGCAGGCCGGATTCCTCGATGGAGCGCGAGCTATCGCCGTGGGAATCTGCGGCAACCAATCCCTGGAATCTGGTCAAGCGGTAGCCGTAGAACAAGCCGGACTTGGTGTAAATTTAGCCCTCGTGGAACGGGTTCAGGTGTAATCGGAAAAATGAGCGAGAAAGTTATTATCACTGGCGGATCAGGCCGTCTAGGTCGTGCTGTCGTAGCCGGATTTGCCCACGCGGGGCACCATGTTGTGTCCTTGGACCGAACCCTTCCCGAGGATCCTCTGGACGGTGTCGACTACCGAAGCGTGGACCTCTTGGATGCCGCAGCCACTTGTGCATTGTTCAAGGAAGCCACCCCGCAGGCGGTAGTCTCCCTAGCGGCCATGGCGGTGCCCTTTATGGCGCCGGAGGAAGTGCTGCTGCGCACCAACGCAACGATCGCTCACAACGTCACCTCAGCCGCCGTGGAATCCGGGGCAACCCGCGTGGTCCTGGCTTCCAGCCCATCGATCATGGGCTACGGATCCCCGGGCGGCTGGAAGCCTGGCAAGCTGCCGCTGGACGAGACCGAAACCCCGCGCCCGTGGCACGCGTACGGCCTTTCCAAATACGTTGCCGAACAGATCGGGGCAATGTTCGCCGCAAAGATGGGCCCAGCAAGCACGGTCAAGTTCGCCTCCTTCCGGCCTTGCTATGTCATTGCCGAAGAGGAATGGGCTGGTGCCATAACGCAGCAGGGGCACACCGTGGCCGAACGCTTGGCCGATCCTAAACTGTCGGCTCCGGCGTTGTTCAACTACGTGGACGCCCGGGATGTCACGGATTTTCTGCTCTTGCTGCTGGAACGCTTTGACCGAGTGGAGAATGGTTCGGTCTTCTTTGTGGGGGCCAAGGACGCCATGGCTACCTCCCCATTGTCGGAGCTCATCCCGGAAATCTATCCAGAGCTGGCGGAGCTGGCGGCCAACCTGACCGGGGATTCTCCGGCTTTCAGTATCGAGAAGGCTCGAAGCGTCATCGGCTGGGAGCCAAAGCGCAGCTGGAGAACCGAATTGAAACAACTGGTCTAACCGGTCCTGCGGGAGCCCACCTCTCGCTCTGCGGTTTCAGCGCGCCAACACTGCGGGGCGATCCAAATTGCCTACCCGAATCACCGGCCACCGGGGATCGACGCTGAGTACCTCCACGGTTGGCTTACCGCCATGCTCGATGAGCAGGACGGTATCCTCAACTTTAAAGGTCATGGCGTCCTGTACCGCACTGGG
The DNA here is from genome assembly GCF_002332385.1 of Glutamicibacter sp. BW80. Taxonomy (NCBI): domain Bacteria; kingdom Bacillati; phylum Actinomycetota; class Actinomycetes; order Micrococcales; family Micrococcaceae; genus Glutamicibacter; species Glutamicibacter sp. BW80. The sequence goes on from NZ_NRGV01000001.1 coordinate 232,997, forward strand.
ATTCCACGCGAAAGCCTGATTCGCGCGGATGAGGTCGGTAGCATCTGGGGTCAGGCGAGGATCTCTGCCGTTGTAACCGGCAATCCCACCTTGATGATGGTTCTGCCATTCTTGGGGATCGAACCCATGCAGAGGATACGCGGCCTGAACGACGGGGAGCATCGATCTTAGTTCGGTGCCCGGTTGCAAGGATCTGAAAATCTCGTGCTCCACCTGAAGAATCGCGTGCTCTGCTTCCAGCTCTCCTGGCAACGGGTCGCCAAAACGGACCCACCGGGTGACATTGGCGATCAATCCACCGCGGCGAACGCAGAGTACCGCCATGGCTTTGCGCCCAAGCAGGGCCTTTGTGGGCAGGGGGTGGCGGAATGCCGAGCGAGAATCCCCGCAGACCAATGCCACGAGCACTTCGCCGCCGAGGCTGATTGCTGCGGCACTGAGCCTGGCAGCAATATCCCGTTCGGAGTCTTCGGGGCTCGCCTCACCGAGCACTTGCGTGAAAATCCCGGCGACAGCCACACAGAGACCTCGGTACCTGCTGACCTCGGCGTCGCTTAGAACGGTACGCAAGCCTCGCAGCTGCACCTCCACTCGGGCCTCGGACAAGACCTCCAGTCCACGCACCTCTGGGCACCATGCCGCATAGTCGTCGAGGGACTCGTACCAGTCCAGAATGTGCAACCGGGCCTCGGGGACTTTGCGCAGTTCTTCGGCAAGCAAGCGGTCCGCTTCGCTCAGCGGCGTGGCGATCTCACAACCTTCGCGGTGCACCAACACACGCAGTGCCGGAGGACCCGCCAGCGAAACATGGGTTCGAGCGCCGGCTAGGTACCACGACAGGGTCCCCGCGGTGGACAGCAAGATAGCGTCCGCGCCCAGCTCGTCGAGCAGATCCACCAACTGGGCATGCTTGAGGTTATATTCATTGAGGGGCATACTTCTCCTGCCGAGATGGAATAGGAAGTTATTCTTGATTGAACATTTCGGCCAGCTGGGCACTTTGCTGCTTGGAGAGTGCTCCGTCAACGACCAGAATCCGAACCTTGCGGCTGGCCAAGGCGCTCGGCTCCAGAATCACCGGGCTATCCCACGCCAGCGATGCGCCGATGCCGGGATATCCCGAGTACCGAACAAACCATGGGTCATGCGCTGTGGAACAGAAGATGAGCGTTGCGGCCCCATGGCCCAGGTCGCGGGAATCCAATCCCACCGAATCGGCGGAAAAAACTGCGCTAAATGCCAGCCAATCACTGGTGGAGCCATGCACGGCCGATTCACCGGAGGCATTTGCTGTATAGATTTCGCCCCGATGCACGGCCGGCAGGCGCCAGAAGAATCCGCCATAACCGCCCTGGTCCCGCCCGTTGGAACCAGGGGACCCCAGCGATACCTGCTGGTCGCGCGCCTGCAGGGCAAACTCAAAGTCCAATGACCAGCCTCGGATTTGCAACCGTTCAAAAGCCTCGGCTCGAACGGTACGGTGTTCATCAAGGAGCACTTGTCCATGGTGGTCAACCCATTCAAGATGCGAAGTAACAGCGGAATTGGATTCGTTGAATTCCTCGCAGACGGCGCGAATGTGCCCATGGTCAGCTTTCCAGAGATAACGCCCAGCGGAGCGCGTGTAGGTTCGTCCGCCCCAGAAATTGGTTCCATTGACATCCTGCAGCGCGACTCCCAGACCGAGATGCCAGGTGTGGTCCAGGGGTTGCTGGTCACTGACGGTGACACCGTCGAGCGTGCGCAGCTGATCAAGGAATGGGCGTGGTGAGTTTGTCGGGGCAATGTCCGTTCCGGTGCGTAGCCTCGCAACCTCCACGGGATCGCCACTTATCGGATGGGCGATTTGGAGTGTTCCGCTAGTGGGTGCCGGCTTGGCCCACGGGGCTCCTAGGGAAGAGAACGCAGTTTGCGCGGCCACCGCGCGGTCAATGAACTTCTCGATGTCCGGAACCACCGGATGATATTCTCCATCTTCGCCTACGTCATAAACATCGCTGCGGCAGATCGCTTGCGGATCGGGTGAGGTCCGCACCTGTTCGAGGACTTTCATGAACGCTCCGGCATTTTCCACGGGGCACAGCAGTTTTGGCGCTGCGCCGCTTCGCACATCCACAAGATTTTCGAGCAGGTTAACTCGACCGAAGCTGCGGATATATTCTTTACCGCCGAGATCCGGGTTGGGGCGAACCACCAGCTCGTCTCGTGTGTAGTACAGGGTTGCTTGGCCTTCGGTCCCGTAGACGGTGACCCACGGGTCGCGTTGCTCGGCCGCGCACACGGTTAATGCGGCAGTCACCGGGATCCCCTTCACCGTGCGCAGGCAGAGCACCGAGGTGTCATCGGCTTCGATATCATGGGCGCGGTAAAGCTCGGTGGAAAGTTCGGCGACATCCTCGGCTCGGCGTGCCCCGGCAATGTGCAGGGCACTCATCACCGCGTGGGCCAACGGATTGGTGATGACCCCGTCGGCAATGTGGATGCCATCCAGGACTCGGTGGCCGGCCCAAGGCGCCCGATCATAGTACCCCTGAGTGCGCAGCCAGGTACCGGAGGCACCGACAGCGCGCAACTCGCCGATGGGTGAATCACGCGCATCATCAACAAAAAACTCCTCGAGAGCCTCTAAAGCCAAGGAGCCAACTGCCTGAAAACCGACCTGCACCCGGGCTCCGGCCTCCCGGGCAGCAGAAAGCAGTTCCTGGTATTGCGCGAAGGTAGCCGTAGGAGGCTTCTCCAGGTACAGATCGGCGCCGGTCACAAGTGCCTTGAGTGCCAGTTCATGGTGGGTGTTGATTGGCGTCGAAACAATGATGATATCCGGGCTGATACCGGCGTCGATCAGCGCATCAAGGGAAGCGAATATGGGGGTATCTTCACCGCGGATGTCCGGCCCCGGATCGTCGGGGCCGGCACCGGCCACAAAATTGGCTTTGCCCAGTGCAACGAGGCGGTGGATGTTCAGCAGGTGCTGGCGTCCGAACCCGTTCAGCCCTACTAGCGCGATCCCCGGTACTCTGAGATCCGGCGCATTCGTTGTCGTGGCACCTTGCTGCGAAGAGTCGGTCATACCCGTCCTTGGTTAATGTCGTTGACTAAGTGAAATAGGGATACGAGCTAGTTGGCCGCACTCGCCGGAAGCACCCCGGAAGCTTCATTGAGGTGCGGGAGCACTAGCTGCTCGTAACGCTCTTTCATGGTGCGAATGGTCAGCTCCGCGGCTTGATTATTAACTTCTTCGTTGAAGATCTCCACCTCAACGGGACCGCGGTATCCGGCTTGGGCGACCCAGCGGGAGATGGAAGCGAACTCAATGTATCCATCGCCCATCATGCCCCGTGACTGCAGGGCATCGCGGGCGATCGGGAGGTTGAAGTCGCAGATCTGGTAGCTTGCTAGTCGTCCCTCGTGGCCGGCCCGCTGAATTTGAGCTTGAAGCTGGGGATCCCAGAATACGTGGAAGGTATCCACCACGACACCCACGGTCGAAGTCGGGTAGGGAGTGGCCAAGTCCAAGGCCTGGCCCAAGGTGGAGAGCACCGCGCGGTCGACCACGTACATGGGGTGCAGGGCTTCGAGAACCAGCCGCACGCCATGTTCGGCGGCGTAGGGAACCAATTCCCCCAGGGCCTTGGCGACGCGGTCGCGGGCCGCAACAATGTTTTTGTCGGCCCTGTCCCCCTGGCCACCGAGGATATGCGCGGCGGCGGGAAGCCCGCCCACAACCATGATCAGCTCGTTGGCTCCGATGATGGCAGCCTCGCGGATCGCCTCGCGGTTCGATTCCAACGCTTCGCTTCGCCCCGCAGCCGAATTGCTGGTCAGGAAACCGCCGCGGCACAGCGTGCTTGCCTTCAACCCGGCGCCGCCGATGATCTTCGCCGCCGGTTCTGCCCCGCCCACGTCGCTAATGAGGTGGCGCCAGGGACCAATATGGCTCAGGCCCGCCTCGGCCGCTGCCTGCACTGCTTCGCGCAGATTCAGCTGAGGGGTCGTGCCGGTGTTCAGTGCCAGTTCGAAGCTCATGCGACTCCAGTCAGAGTTGGGACGGGGGAGAACACGCCATTAATTTCCAATAGCTGTTTCAGGCGTTCAGCGGCTAGCTCGGGATTCAGCAACAGACCGGCCTGATCGGCCAGGACAAACGTGCGCACCAGATGCAGAATCGAGCGGCCGGCATGCAGTCCGCCGACCATTTGGAAACCGGCTTGGTGCCCGTTGAGCCAGGAAAGGAAGGCAATTCCGGTCTTGTAGTAGAACGTCGGTGCGGAAAAAATATGCAGTCCCAGATCCCGAGTGGAATCCAGGATGGTGCGTGCCCGCTGTCCATCTCTCGCATCGAAGGCCTGCAGTGCGGTCGAGGCCGCCGGGTAGATTGCAGCGAAGATGCCTAGCAGGGCATCCGAGTGCCTGGTGCCGTCGCCTTGGATAAGTTCCGGGTAGTTGAAGTCGTCACCGGTGTAGAGACGGACACCCTGTGGCAGCCGTGCGCGCAAATACTTTTCATGCTCGGCATCCAAAAGCGAAACCTTGACGCCATCGATCTTGGCCGCATGGTTCTCCACCAGGCTGGCGAAGGTGGCGGTTGCCGTCTCGATATCGGTGTCCCCCCAGTAGCCAGCCAGCGCTGGATCAAACATTTCTCCGAGCCAATGCAGAATCACCGGTTCGGTGGCGGCCTCCAGCAGGGTGCCGTAGACGTTCAGGTAGTCTTCGGACGATTCGGCGGCGCGGACCAGCGCCCGCGAACACATCAAAATGACCTTCGCCCCGGACTCTTCTACGAGTCCCAGCATCTCCAAATAGGCGTCTGTGACCCGGGCCAAGTCGCCGGCCTGCACACTGAGCGGATCCAGCTGGTCGGTGCCGACTCCGCAGGCCAGCAGGTCACGCACGCTACGCCCGGTCAGCGCCGGATAGTTATTGCTGGCAACTACCCTTGCCGCTTCGGCGGCGGAACGTTGAATGAGTTCCCTGGTCGCCGCGTAGTCCAAGCCCATGCCACGTTGAGCGGTGTCCATGGCATCGGCGACGCCTAAACCGTAGGACCACAGTTCGTGGCGGTAAGCCAAGGTTGCTTCCCAGTCCAAGGCGGCCGGTGCCCCCGGAGTGTTATCGGCGGTCATCAGCGGAATTACGTGGGCCGCAGCGTAGACCTTACGTGTGCTGATCGGTGCGGAGGGGCGGCGAAAATCGCCGGGGCCGGAGAGCGTGTAGCTGTAGGGTTCCCCGTGCTCGTTGGGCAGGATGATCGTCGGTTGTGCTTGTTGCTGGCTCACAGGGTGATCTCCGGGATGTCGATGGTGCGCCGTTCGGCGCTGGACTGCAGGCCCAACTCGGCAAGCTGCACGCCACGAGCGGCCGACAGCAAGCCGTAGCGGTGTTCGCGGCCGGCCACGACATCGGCCAGGAATTCTTCCCACTGCAATTTGAACCCGTTGTCCAGATCCGCGTTGGCTGGCACTTCCAGCCATTGATCGCGGAAGGATTCGGTGACCGGAAGGTCCGGGTTCCAGACCGGCTTGGGTGTGTTGGCTCGCTGTTGGGCGACGCATTTGTTCAGACCTGCCACCGCGGATCCGTGAGTTCCGTCGATCTGGAACTCAACGAGCTCGTCGCGATAGACACGCACCGCCCAGGAGGAGTTGATCTGGGCAACAACTTGATCTCCGGCAGGAGTTTCAAGTTCAAAGATTCCGTAGGCGGCGTCATCCGCGGTTGCCTCGTAGGGCGCACCCTTTTCATCCCACCGGGTGGGGATGTGTGTTGCGGTTTTGGAGGTAACTGATTTGACCTTGCCGATGATGCCTTCGAGGACGTAGTTCCAGTGGCAGTACATGTCGGTGGTCATCGATCCGCCATCGGCCAGCCGGTAGTTCCACGACGGACGTTGGGCTTCCTGGATTTCGCCTTCGAAGACCCAGTAACCGAATTCTCCGCGCAGGGACAGGATCCGGCCAAAGAAGCCCTCGTCGACAAGCCGGCGCAGTTTGACCAAGCCTGGCAGATACAACTTGTCGTGCACTACGCCGGCGGTAATGCCCTTGCTCTTGGCTTGGCGCGCCAGGTCTACCGCTTCGGTAAGGGTCTCGGCGGTCGGTTTTTCGGTGAAGATGTGCTTACCGGCTGTGATGGCCTTGGACAGGGTGTCGTAGCGTAGCGACGTCATCGAGGCGTCAAAGACGATGTCGACGGAACCGTCGTTGATTAGCGAGTCGAGGTCGGTGGAGTAGTGCTCAACGTTGTGGAGCTGGGCCAGTTCCTTGAGTTTCGCCTCGTTGCGGCCAACGAGAATTGGCTCGACGGTCACCTTGGAACCGTCGGGCAAGGTAATTCCTCCCTGATCACGGATCGGCAGGATGGAGCGGAGCAGATGCTGCCGATAGCCCATGCGGCCGGTGATGCCACTCATGGCGATGCGAAGTACTCGTGGTTCTGTCATGGGGGTGCTCCTCGTGCAAGGGATTGTTTAAGAAAGGAAATGGGAATGCGCTTTCCACGATAGTGTTGCCCAATTAGTGTGTCAACCATCTCCGTTCAGGGAGATAAGCTTGTTCAAAATTGCAATGGGTGATAAGGATTTCATGTGGCTATTCGACTAACTGACGTGGCTAATGAAGCCGGAGTTTCATTGGCAACCGCATCGCGCGTACTGAACGGGTCGGCGCGCAAGCCTGCCGAGGAAATCTCCCTCCGAGTTCGTGCGGCGGCAGAGAAATTGGGATATTTCCCCAACGCTCAGGCGCAAGCGCTTGCCCGATCCTCGACAAAGCTGGTGGGCCTCGTGGTACACGACATTGCCGACCCGTATTTCTCGTCCATTGCACGCGGGGTGCAGCGCGGGCTGGACGCCAGTGGCATCCAACTGCTGCTGACCAGTACTGGCGCGGAACATGACCGGGAAATAGCTGCCGTTCGCGCCTTCATGTCACACCGGACCGACGCTATTATCATCTCGGGAACCCGGCGCTTGAGCGGCGACCAGGAGCTCATGGAATTGCTGGAAAGCTACCAGAGCAATGGTGGCCAAGTGGCGATGATTGGGCAAACCTTTCCCGCAACGGGCGGAATTCAGGTCGATAACGCCGGGACCGCAAGCGACCTGGCCGGGGAACTGCTCAAGGCCGGTCATCGCCGTTTTGTCGTTTTGGCCGGCGACCAGAACTTGGTGACCGCGAAACATCGTGCCGACGGGTTTGTGTCCAAGCTTGAGCGCTCCGGCGTGCCGGTTGAGGAAGTGCTCCACGGAGCTTTCTCGCGCGAGGGGGGTTATTTGGTCATGAGCGACTACTTGCGACGGTATCAATCCACCGAATACACCGATCCGGTCTGTGTCTTCTGCGTATCTGACGTCATGGCACTGGGGGCGATTCGCGCAATTCGCGAGCACGGCTTGCGGATTCCCGGCGATATTGCGATTGCCGGCTTCGACGACATCCCAACGCTGATTGATGTCACCCCGTCGGTGTCTACCGCCCGCCTGCCGCTCGAAGAAATGGGCCGCATGGCCGGCGAGATGGTTCTTACGCATAGCGATTCGAAGCTGCTGGTCGTTTCGGGAACCCCGGTTTTGCGGGAAAGCACCGGGAATCGCTGATCCGTCGATACCTTTTTGGAATCATTCGATTCAAAGGTGTCATCGACATATTCCCACTTCGACCTTGACTCGTGAGCTGAATCACATCTAGATTACTTGGGAAGCGCTTTCCATTCGCGTCGGCGCACAGATGTCTCGACACTGAGTAAACCCTCGCGAGTTCTCGCCCATCCAAGGAGGAGCCCATGAACAATCAACAACGGTCCGAAGGCATGCGTCGCAATGCCGGTCAACGACTAACCAAGTCCCTTGCCATAGCTGCGGTCGCAGCGCTGGTATTGACGGGGTGCGGCGGAGGTGGGAACGCGGCTGACAGCGCCGATGGAAAGGTGAGTTTGCGATTCGCCTGGTGGGGTTCGGACTCAAGGGCGCAGGCTACCAATGAGATCATCGAGGCCTTCGAGGCAGAGAATCCAAATATCGACGTTCAGGGCGAGTATTCGGACTGGAGCGGATATTGGGACAAGCTCGCTACCCAAGTTGCCTCGAATGATGCCCCGGATATTATCCAGATGGACGACAAGTACCTTCGCGAATACGCCGACCGTGGCGCGCTTCTCGATCTTGACGGTGTTGACGTCTCCAACTTTGAAGAGGTTTCCGTTTCCAACGGCACTACCGAAGATGGATTGGTAGGCATCACGACGGGAATTAACTCGTTTACGTTGACCGCAAACCCCAAGGTTTTGAAGGAAGCTGGGCTGGATATCCCGGACGACAAGACTTGGACGTGGGACGATTATCGCGAAATCACCAAAACCGTTAGCGAAAAAGCCGAAGGGAAATACGGTTCCGAGGCGCCGAATGAACCCGCTGGATTGCAGTCCTGGCTGAGGCAATCCGATAAGCATTTAACCACTGAATCCGGAGAGCTTGGTTTGACCGTTGAGGATCTTGCCGGCTATTTCCAGCACCACCAGGACTTGTTGGACAGTGGATCCTATCCAGTGGCCTCGGTTCTAGCCGAGAATCAGAATGCCGGGCCTGATCGTTCCATGACCGGCACCGGTACGTCGGCCTTTGGCATGTGGTGGAGTAACCAGCTCGGCTCGCTTTCCGCAGCGGCCGGTGTTGATCTGGTGCCCCTGCGCCTGCCTAGCTCCACGGGCGAAGCCGAAGACAACGGGCTTTGGTACAAGTCATCGATGATGATGTCCGGGTACAGCAAGTCCAAGCATCCCGAAGAGGTCAAGAAGTTCATTGACTTCATGGTGAACTCCGAAGAAGCTGGCGAGCTGAACAAAATGGACCGCGGGCTGCCGGCCAACACGGAGATTCGCGACTTGGTAGTGTCCGACCTTGAGCCAATCGAGGCCGCTTCAGCGGAGTTCGTCACCGGAATTGAAAGTGAGCTGGCAGGGTCTGAACCAATTCCACCAATGGGATTCAGCAAGATCCAAGACATTTTGTACCGCTACGAGATGGAAATCTTCTTCAAGCGGCAGTCGCCGCAAGATGCGGCAACCAACGCGTTGAACGAGATGCGCTCTGCCGTTGAATAGCAAACACATGATTTGATCTGAATATAAGCTTGGCGGGGAATGTTTAATTCCCCGCCAGGCTTTTTAGTTTATAAACAGGGTGTCCAAGACTGATGCGGCGTTTTCCTGCAGATGCTCATCGTCCGCGTCAAGCAGGAGCCGCAACCAAGTCTCATGCTGGGATAGCGGAGCCACTAGGCATGCGGGGGCGACTAAGTCATAGAGCTCGTCGGGGCTACCGTATGCGGCGAACTCACCTAGGTAGGCGCCCAGGGCACGCATCACGCGCTCGTCGTCGGTCCGGCATTTCCACGACTGGGTCATTGCCGCCAGTGGGGCCGCCAGCGAGGAAAACGGATGAGCCCAGTGGGCCGTCGCAAAGTTCGTGATCCGCGCATGCTGGCCCTTTTCCGAGGGCACCACCGTCTGCGCCAAATCGAAGGCGCCATGTTCCAGGCTCAGCGGGATGGGACCGCGATGCAAGGCTTCGCAGGCGTCGGAAAGGGTCTTTAATTGGCCGTGCAAAGCGTCGGCCTGTTGCGGGTCCAAATGCAACGGATGGTTTGCCTCGAGAGACACATGCATGGTCAATGCCTGCTCGAACTGTTCTGGGAGGAACTGCGGATCCACCACCGGCATGCCGACGTCGAAGAAGGCCTCTTCGTTGCCCATCAAAGCCACCTGGAAGGAGCCCAGTGAGGCAAGCGCCAGCTGCCAGTTCTCCGCGCTGTCGCCCAAATCCGCCAGGGTATGGCCAAAATCGGGGGAGAGCATATAGCCGGCCATGCGGTCGATTGCCAGCGGCATCACCACGCGTTCGGGCTGCAGTCCGCCGGCGGTGATCGTCACCGCAGCTTCGGCTGCCAGTCCCGGCGCGTTCGCCTTAAACACCAGCTCGGCCGCGTCGGTCCCTACCAGCGCCGAAACCTGGTCCAAGGATGCCGGCCAAAAATCCGGGCCCGCGACACGCTCGATGCCGTAGGCGGAGCAGGCCTCATCGATCCAATTGGCGGCAGACTCACGCCATTGTTCGCTATTCCATTCATCTATCCACTGAGCCACAATCCTAATCGTAGTATGTCGATGCAAGCGAGATCACTTGCTACCGTTGGGTCTACGGCCAATAATTGCTCCTCGACGAAGGATTTCGATCGTGAACGCTGCACGCCCGACGTACCGCCACCGTGATTTCAAGGCCGTCCTTTTTGATTTGGATGGAGTTCTCACACCTACCGCGCTATTGCACCGTGCGGCATGGAAAGAGTTGTTTACCGGATTTTTCGCCCAAGAACACCCGGGCGTGCCGCCTTATGCCGACCCGGATTATTTCGAACTGCTCGACGGCAGGCCACGCTATGAGGGCGTCGGTGCCGTGCTCGAATCCCGGGGGATAGCGCTGCCCTGGGGAGATCCGAATGACCCTGCGGGGTACACCTCGGTGTGCGCGCTGGGAAATCTGAAGAATTCGGTTTTCACCGCGGTGCTGGAGCGCGATGGGATTGCGCCCTATTCCGGGTCTAGCAACTACCTGCAGCAGGTGCTGGAGGCAGGTCTGGATGTTGCAGTGGTCTCCTCATCACGCAACGCCCGCTCGGTGCTGGAAGCCGCGGGATTGGCTGGGTTCTTCAACACCATCATGGGCGGGCACGAGGCAGCGGCACGCGAGCTGCCTGGCAAGCCGTCGCCCGCCACGTTCTTGGCTACCGCCAAGGACCTAGGCTGGCGCCCCGAAGAGTGCGTGGTCGTCGAGGATGCCAGCAGCGGCGTGCAAGCCGCCCGTGAGGGCGGCTTCATGGTCGTCGGGGTGGCACGTGAAGACAATGAGCAACAGCTATTGGATGCTGGTGCGCACTTCGTGGTCCAGGACCTCAGCGAGCTGGTGTCCGCCTCCGCGGTGCAGGCCTGGAACTTTGACCCCTGGTCCATCACCCGCGAAGCCGAACGCGATGAGACGGGCGCCCAGGACACGGTCTTCGCTCTGGGCAACGGCTTCCTTGGCGCTCATTCGGCACAGGTGGGACTGGGCGAGCAAGTTGCCGGGACGTTCCTCAACGGGTTGCACGAAACGTGGCAGATCCGCCACGCGGAAAGCGCGTTCGGGCTGGCCGAAACCGGGCAGACGATGATCAGCGCCCCAGATTTCCGGACCCTGCGGGTGTTCATCAACGACGAGGCGCTGGAGGTGGGGCGAACCGAGATGCTCCGCGATGAATTGCGCTTGGACTTCCGCGAAGGCACGTTGATTTCGCGGACCCTGTGGCGCACCGCGGAAGGCCATCGGGTGGCGGTCACGGCACGGACCATGATCTCCTTCAGCGACCGGCACCTAGCCCTCCAAGACCTGCATGTGCGCCTGCTCGACGGGCCGGCTCATGTGCTGATCCAGTCCTCGGTGATCGGCTATCGCTCCGAACCGGAGGTATCCTCCCCGGCCGATCTCGACTCGGGCCAGGACCCGCGCAAGTCCGAGGAGTCCTCGGATAATCCCTTGCACCCGGCCGGCCACATCGAGGAAGGACCCCGCCTCGGGCTTTCCTACACCGTGGCGGGTTCCAATATGTCCGTGTCGGCAGTCGTGGAACACCTGGTGAATACCACCGGTGGTGCCAGCGCCCAGATCCATACCGAGCGTTCGGCGAAGCCTGATCGCGCCGATGAGGTCTCCAGCGCGAACCTCGAAGCGGGCCAGGGGCTGCGCGTGGCCAAGTTCGCGGCCTACCACTCCTCGCGCCGCCATCCGGCCAAAGAAATGCTGCAGCGTTCAAGCCGCGCGCTGAATCATCTGGTGCCCCGAGGGATCGACGAGCACTTCCGTGCACAGCGCGCATTTATGAAGGATTACTGGCAGCGCAGCGACGTTTTGGTGGACAGCGACGATCCGAGCCTGCAACGCAAGATCCGTTGGAATCTCTTCCAGCTTGCCCAGGCCTCGGCCCGAGCCGACGGTTTAGGAATCAGTGCCAAGGGGGTTAGCGGCAACGGATATTCCGGACACTACTTCTGGGACACCGAAATCTATGTGCTGCCGTTTTTGACCTACACGAACCAGCAGTGGGCCAGAAATACGCTCCGCGCGCGGGTCTCGATGATCCCGGCGGCGACGCGCCGGGCTCGCATCATGAACGAGGAGGGGCTGCTCTTTCCTTGGCGCACCATTAACGGTGAGGAAGCCAGCGCGTACTACCCGGCGGGTACCGCGCAATATCACATCAACGCCGACGTGGTGTATTCGCTCAACCGCTATCTCGACGCCGCCTGCGACGACGAGTTCCTCGAGGCAGGCGCCGCAGAAATTCTGGTCGGCACCGCCCGGATGTGGGCGTCTTTGGGTTTCTGGCGCGACTCAGGGGAACAGCGCAGCTTCCACATTCACGGGGTGACCGGCCCGGATGAATACACCGCGGTGGTCAACGACAACACCTACACCAATGTGATGGCGCGCTTTAACCTGCGCCGTTCGGCGCAGCTGCTAGGCGAGCTAGCCGCCCGGCGCCCGCAGTTCTATGCCGAGCTGGCCGAGCGGATGGGACTAGACTCAGCGGAGATCTCCACCTGGCAGCTGGCGGCCGAACGAATCCATATCCCGTATTCGAAAGCCGTGGGAATCCACCCGCAGGACGAGCATTTCCTCAATCGCGAGGTCTGGGATCTTGAGGCCAGCGGACCGGATAAACGTCCGCTGCTGCTGCACTACCACCCATTGGTGATCTACCGCTTCCAGGTCATCAAGCAGGCCGATACGGTGCTGGCGCTATGGCTGCGCTCCAGCGATTTCACCGCCGAGCAGAAACTCGCCAATTTCAACTACTACGACCCATTGACCACCGGAGACTCGTCGCTTTCGGCCACCGTGCAGTCAATCCTTGCGGCCGAGGTCGGCTATCGGGATCTGGCCTTCGACTACTTCGAACATGCGTTGAATGTCGACCTTGAAAACCTCCACGGAAATACCGCCGACGGGGTGCATGTGGCGTCCACCGGTGGGGTGTGGGCCGCGCTGGTCAATGGCTTCGCCGGGCTGCGCGACGATGACCAGCGGTTGCATTTCGACCCGCGGCTGCCCGAGCGCTTCAGATCCCTGCGCTTCCAGCTGGCCTATAACGGTTCGGTGATCAAGGTGCTGCTCGACGCCAGCGGAATCGAATTCTCCCTCACCGGCCAGGGCCCGCAAAGCCTCTGGGTGCGCGGGGAGGAGATCGTGCTGCAGAGCGGCCAGCGCCACCGGGTGGCCCTGCGCGATCAGGGGCCGCAGCTCTCCGGGCGTCCGAGCCTGGAGCATGTGCTCTCGCTGCAACGTGAAGCCGGCGTCGAGGTGCCCAACAAGCCCTGGTAGCCAAAGCGGATCGTGCGCGGAGGGCTGCCGGCCCGCACAATAAAAAAGTCGTCGGGTGGACACNNGTGTCCACCCGACGACTTTTGCCCCGGAGGAGTTCTTATCCTAGAGGGTCATTTCCTCGAGCTGGCGTCCCTTGGTTTCCTTGACCAGGAAGATCACGAAGATCAGCGAAAGCAGTGCGAAGAACGCGTAGATGCCGTAGGCCAACGCCAAGCCTGCCTCGGCGAGGGCCGGGAAGGTGGTGGAGACGGCGAAGTTGGCGATCCACTGGGCGGAGGCGGCAACGCCGAGCGCCAGCGCACGGATGGAGTTCGGGAAGATTTCGCCGAGCAGCACCCAGACGGCAGGTCCCCAGGTCGCGCCGAAGCCAACCACGAACAGGTTCGCGGAGACCAGCGCCACGATGCCCCAGCTGCCGGGCAGGGAAACTGCGCCGTCGATGGTGACCGACTGGGCGAAGGCGATGGCCATCATGCCCAATGACACGGTCATGATGGACGAGCCGATCATCAGCAGCAGCTTGCGGCCGAGCACGTCGATCAGCAGCACCGCAACGATCGTGGCCACCACGTTGGTGATCGAGGTGATCAGCGAGATGGTGAAGGAATCGGATTCGGCAAAGCCGACGGACTTCCACAGCGTCGTGGAGTAGTAGAAGATCACGTTGATGCCGACGAACTGCTGGAAGACCGAGAGCAGGATGCCCACCCAGACCAGCGGGTGGAAGCCGAAGCGTCCGAGCAGATCCTTGAACACCTGGCGGCGCTCGACGTGGACGGTGGTGCGGATTTCTTCGATCTTGGCTTCGGTCTCGGCCCCCGGGAGCATGCCCATATCGCGGGTCAGTACGGTAGCCGCCTCGACGTAGCGGCCACGCTCGACCAGATAGCGAGGGGATTCCGGCAGGCGCATGGCCAGCACGCCATAGAGGATTGCCGGGATGGCCAGCGAGAGGTACATCCAGCGCCAGGCCGAAAGGCCGAACCAGCCGATGGCGTCGGCCGAACCCATCACGAAGACCAGCAGCGCGCTGACCAGGAAGGCCACGAAGATACCGAGCACGATGGCCATCTGCTGCATGGAGCCCAGGCGTCCGCGGTGCTTGGCGGGGGATACCTCGGCAATGTAGGCCGGGGCGATCACCGAGGCGAAGCCGACGCCGATGCCGCCGACGATGCGCCAGATGATGAGGTCAAACGCGCCGACGCACAATCCGCAGCCCAGCGCGGAGATCAGCAGCATCGCGGAGGCGATCACCATGGTGCGTACGCGTCCGATGCGTTCGGAGACCATTCCGGCGATCCAGGCGCCGAGCGCAGCGCCAAGCAGGGCGCAGGAAACGGTGAAACCGATGGTCAGCGCGTTGAGCCCGAATTCGTGCTCGACAGCGTCCACGGTGCCGTTAACGATTGATGAGTCATATCCAAAAACGAACCCACCCAGGGCAGCGCCGAGGGCGATCAGGATGAGTCGAGCGGATATCTTTCCGTCAGATGTAGTCGCAGTCACAAGGAGCCATGCTATCGGATTGGGCTGGGGCGCAAAACATTTCCAGCGGGTTTCATGGCCGTGCGGGCCGCCGGTTCATGCGAGCTCGGCCATAATTTGGAAAGAATCCTTACAATAGGCGTTCGGGCGGTGCGGGGATCCGCGCAACCCAGCCCCGAAATCCCGCGCAAATCGGACGAGGCGCCGACGCCGGGCAGTTCCGGCAGGGCAAAAGAAAACCGGCATCATGAGCTTGATCACAATGCCGGCTGGTTCTTCGGTCTTGGCTTAGCGCTCAACCGGCTCAAGGTTGCTATTGCGCAGCTTGGCCACGGTATTCATCAGGTGGTAAACCACCAGGGTCGCGATGGTGCCCAGCGCGATGCCGCCCACCTGGAACTGGCCGAAACTCAGATCGGTGGTGACCGCAATCGCGATAATCAGTCCGGTTCCGGCGGTCATCAGGTTCACCGGGTTCTGGAAGTCCACCTTCGCCTCGATCCACAACCGGGCACCGATAATGCCGATCATTCCGTACAGCACGATCCCCAGACCGCCGATCACCCCGGCCGGAATGGTATTGATCAGGGCGCCGAATTTCGGCAGGAAGGCCAGCGCTATCGCGGCGACCGCCGCGACCCAGTAGGCCGCGGTGGAGTAGACGCGCGAGGCGGCCATCACGCCGATATTCTCCGCATAGGTGGTCGTCGCCGAGCCGCCGCCCATGCCGGCCACCAGGGTTCCGACGCCATCGGCCATCAGCGCTCGCCCATTGAATTCGGAGAGGTCCTTGCCGGTCATGATGCCCACGGTGCGCACATGGCCGATATTCTCGGCGATCAGCACGAATACCGCCGGCAGGAACATCAACGCCACGCTGAAATCAAAGCTGGGGGCATGGAACTGCGGCAGCCCAATCCAGCCGGCCTGGCCCACGGCGGCAAAGTCCACCTGGCCCTGGAGGAGTGCAATCGCGTAGCCGATCACCAGGCCCACCAGGATCGACAGGCGCCCGAGCAGCCCCTTGAACGCGACGGTGGACAGCACCACGGCGAGCACCGTGAGGAAGGTCGTCGCCGGGAAGTCGCGCATCGGAGCCAGCGTGGCGCTGGCGAGGTTCAAGCCGATCAGCGCGACGATGGTGCCCATGACCACCGGCGGCATCAACGCGTGGATCCACCGGGTGCCGGTCTTCGCCACGATCGCGCCGACGATGAACAGCGCCGCACCGGTCATCGCGATGCCGCCCAGCGCCGCGGAGAAGTCGTCGCCGACCTTCGAGGCCATCACCGGGGCGATCAGCGCGAAGGAGGAGCCCAGGTAGCTGGGCACCTTGTTCTTAGTGATCAGCAAGAAGATGATCGTCGCGACGCCGGTGAACAGCAGCGTGGTGGTCACCGGGAAGCCGGTCAGCGTCGGCACCAGGATGCTGGCGCCGAACATCGCCAGAATATGCTGGGCTCCGATCGAAATGGTCTGCGGCCAATGCAGCCGCTCATCCGGGGCAACAACCTCACCTTCGGTGATGGTCTTCCCGTTGCCGTGAATGCTCCACTTCATGCGTTCCTCCAGAATTCCTGGCCCCGCGTTTAGGCCGTAGAGAAGTATACGCCCTTCGCGTGCGCTTGGGCGAAGAAAGTCAGCTCATGCTCGGCCGAACGCCGGAATGCATCCCACATCCGCTCGCGCAACCCCGGGTCCGCGAGCCGCCAGGCGGCCGCCACCAGCTCGATGGCCGCCGCGGTGGCCTCGTCGAACTCCGCCGAACTGTAGGTGGCCAGCCAGCTCTCATACCGGTGCCCGGCATGATTCGCGGCGCTCAGCCGATTGCCAATGTCCTGGTAGATCCAGTAGCAGGGCAGGATCGCGGCGATCAGCTCCGGATAGCTTCCGGCGCAGGAGCTGAGGTGGTTGACGTAGTTCAACGTGGTGGCGCTCGGCTCGGGGGCCAGGTCCAGCAGCTCGCTGCGGTGCAGCTTCAGCTCGCCTTCCAGGATGCCTTCCGCACCCTTGGCCCAGAAGCGCTGGGCCTCGAGCTGCGGGGCCAGCGCGCTGGCCTGCGCGAGCACCTGCGCATAGCGCTGCAGATACAGGGCGTCCTGGGCCAGATAGTACTCGAAGCGTTTGCGCTCCAGCGTGCCCGCGGAGAGCTCGCGGATGAACTGAAGCTCATCGATTCCACCGCGCAACCCGGCGATCCGCTCCCACCAATCGGCCATCGGATCCGCGCTTTGCCCCGCGAAGAGCCCGGCAAAGTGGTTCACCGGTCCGTGCCCGCTGCCCACCTGCAGCTCATCGGCCGCGGCAATCGCCGCGAAGAGGTACTCCTTCGCCGCGCCCAGGGCCTTGGCCCAATCCCCGCCGCGGGCATAGTGCGTGGCCAGCGCGCTGGATAGCGTGCAACCGGTGCCGTGGGTGTTGCCGGTGGCGTGGCGTGGGCCGTCATAGCAGGCGATCACCCCGGCCGGACCCACCAGCGCGTCGGGGCAGCTTTCGGTGGGCAGGTGGCCGCCCTTGGCGATCACCAGCACCTCGTATTTGGCCGCCAGGCGCTGGGCCTGCTCCAGCAGTTCCTCCCAGCCGCGCACCGGCGGCTCCCCGAGCAGCGCCGCAAGCTCTGCGGTATTCGGGGTGAGCACCTCCGCCCGGGAAAGCAGCGCGTCCAACGCCGAGCCATCGGCCAGCAGCCGGTCCCCGCTGGTCGAGATCATCACCGGGTCCAGCACCACCGGGGCGTGCACCGTTTCCAGCCATCGGGACACCGCGGCGATGATCTGCGGATCGGCCAGCATGCCGATCTTGATCGCGTCGATGCGCACATCTGCGGACACCGATTCCAGCTGCTTGGCCACGAATTCCGCGTCGACGGCCTGCACCGCATCCACCCCTAGGGTGTTCTGCGCGGTGAGCGCGGTGATCACGGCCATGCCGTAGCCGCCGTTGGCGCCGATGGCCTTCAGATCCGCCTGGATGCCCGCGCCTCCCGAGGGGTCGGAGCCGGCAATGGAAAGAATGTTGAGGCTCATTTGGCACCTTCCCAGCGGTCCAGCAGTTCGGCGCTGGCCGCCTGCGGATCCTCGGCGGCGCAGATCGCGCGGACCACCGCCATGCCGGCGGCCCCGCCGTCGCGCAGCGCCGCGGCATCCGCGGCGGTCAGCGAGCCGATGGCCACGGCGGGCAGCTCGGTGAGCCGCTTGGCCCGCAGGAATCCATCGATGCCCAGCGGGGTGGGATGGTCCTTCTTCGTGGGCGTCGCGCGGATCGCCCCGACCCCCAGGTAATCGAGGTATTTCGCGTCGGCGTTGGCCCCGGTCAGCTGTTCATCGGTGGAAGCGCTGAGCCCGATAATCCCCTCGCCGATGATTTCGCGGGCGTAGCGCACCGCAATATCCTTCTGCCCGATGTGGATGCCGGTGACCGCGGCACCCGCTGCCCGTGCCGCGAGGAATACGTCGATGCGGTCGTTGACCAGCAGTTCGGCCTTGCCGGCGGTGAGTTCTGCCGCCGCGCAGGTAAGTTCGAAGAATTCGCGGGCGGTCTCGTTCTTGGCCCGCAGCTGCACCCATTGCACACCCGCGGCCACCGCACCTTCGATGACTTCCAAGGTGCTGCGCGGCTGGCAGCTTTCGGTGTTGGCTACCAGGTAGATTCCCAGATCACGCATTATTTGCCTCCTCAAGGCGCAGGTTGTGCAATTCCTCGGGGTCCAGCAGCGAGAGTTCGTCGAGGAAGGCCGCGGCGAAACTTCCCGGACCGCGGCCGATGGCCAGGGCCTTTTCGGCGGCCAGTCCGTACAGGCCGTGGGCTGCGATCGCCGCGTCGAACGGGTCTTCGCTCACCGCGAGCATTCCGGCGCAGATTGCACCCAGGGCGCAGCCGCCGCCGGTAATCCCGGTCAAGCCGATCCCGTTGCTGTGCACCAGCGTGGTGCGTTTGGCATCGATGATCGCATCGGCCGCCCCGGAGATCGCGACCACCGAACCATATTCGGCGGCCAACTGGCGTCCGGCCTCGATGGCCGCGTGCACGGTGTCCTGCGCGTCCACTCCGCGCCCGGTCGAGCTCCGCCCGGCCAGCGCCAGAATTTCCGAGGCATTGCCGCGGATCAGGGTGGGGCGCTGGGTCACGATTTTTCGCGCGAAGTCAGTGCGCACCGGCAATGCGCCCACGGCCACCGGGTCCAGCACCCAGGGGGTGCCGGCCTGGTTCGCACCGTGAACCGCTTCGTCCATGGCGCGCAGCTGTTCGGTGCTCGGGGTGCCCAGGTTCACCAGGACCGCGGAGGCCACCGCGGCAAATGGCCCGGCTTCGCCGGGCAGGTCGGTCATGGCCGGAGCCGCCCCGGAGGCCAGCAGCGCATTCGCGGTGAAGTTGGTGACCACGGTATTGGTCAGGCAAAACACCAAAGGGGATTGTTGCCGGTAATTCCGGGCAACGGAAGTCAGGGTCATGCGACATCCCTCCGCTAGTTTGAACTAGTTCAGGTTCGACGGGTCTCATCTCAGTCGGTGAATCCGACACCCCGTGTCACTGGCTAGAGCGTACTCACCAAAGCCGCGGAAGAACAAATTATTGCCGCGCCCGGCGTTGCACCAGCGCCCTGACGGTGGCCTCGTCGATTCCCTGAGCTCGGGCCAGCTCCCACACCCGATCCACCGCTTGAACCAGATCACCGGAGGATTTCTCCATATCGGCTCCGGCGTTCACCACCGTTCCGGCACGCCGCCGGGAGGAAACCAGGCCGGTGGCTTCGAGTTCCTTGTAAGCGCGGGCCACCGTCCCGGAAGCGACCCCCAAATCGGTGGCCAGTGCCCGCACCGTAGGGAGCTTGCTTCCCGCCGGCAGCTCGCCCAAGGAAATCAGCGAAGAGATTTGCGTGCGGATCTGTTCATAGGGCGGAACCGCCGCGTCCAGGTCCACGAAAATATGTTGGCTCATACGCGCTGCGGCACCCTAGTTTCTGGGCGGGCCAAAATGATCACTGCCGGGCAGCAGAAGACGATGATCCCCACGGCCGAAACGTAGGGACCTGCCTCGTAACCCCAGGCCAGCATGGCGACGGCCGCCGCGGTGACTACACGGAGGGCGCGTAGTTCGTGAACCTGGCGATACCAAATTTCTTGCTCCACGGTGACATCCCAAGGCAAGGCCGCACGCCGAACCCACCAGATGTGGCAGGCGGTAGCGGCAAGCAACGCGAGGAGCGCACCCAGCGCAAAGACCGGTTTGACCGGAACTAGACCCCAAAAATATTCGAATGGTGGATTGATCAGCAGGTATGTGGCGCCGATGAGCAAGAGTCCGGCGAGCACATAGACATAGCGCGGCAGGTCTGCGCTGTGCCGAGCCAGTGAATGGGTTCCCCTGGACTTCAGGTGCAGGTAGCCCAGGAACCCGGCATTGAGCACCAAGAACAAGAGGGCTACCACCAGGAGCGACACAATTGCCTGCGGGGCATTCTCACCGGGGCGCGCATTGTCCGCGTACTCGGTCTGCACAAGCGAGGAGGAGCAGGCCAGTGCGATGAGTGTGAGCGCGGTGGTGAGGAATCCAATGGCAAACAAATTTTCGCGCATCCGCAAAAAGGAGGAGGCAGGCTTTGGGCTAGTGGTTCTGGCAAAATTTTCCGGTGGCTTCCACAATGCCATGGCGATGAAGGTGATGAGCATGGCCACGTTAGCGGTGTTTTGCCAGGGTTGATACATGGTGCGATCCAGCGACATAAGCCACGAGGCCTTGTAATGCAGCGACGAGGCTCCAACGGAGGCAAAGGCCAGGATCGAGGTGCGCAGCAGCCGGTTGAGCCAGACTTCGCGCAATACCTGGTTATCGTGGGGGCTGAGCGAACCAAGCGGTTTGCGCAGCAAAATGAAGAGCATCGCGATGAGTAGGGCCAGCGCCAGGGAGGCCAGGTTGATGGCAAACAGGGCCAGCATCTGGTCCGCCGCACGCAGTCCGTCGGTCGCGGACTGCGAAACCCAGGTGCTTCCGTAGGCGTCCGAGGAGGCAACCTCATATTGCGGGGGGACCCCGGTGACGTCGCGGATCATCCACAGGGTAAGACCGGCGCCGAGGAGTACCAGCGCGGCGACGGCACTCAAGGCCTTAGGCAACGGCGTCATCATCGAGCGAGGTTCCAGGGAGGCCGCGCGCACATTCGCCACCGACGCCGGCCAGGAGTAGAGGCCGATCAGATAGATCGACAGCAGCCAGAGTGCCGGACCGGTGGCGGCGAGCAGATCGCTGGCCCACAGGGATTCGCCGGCGCCGGCATGGGCCGCTTGCTGGTTGCTCACCCCGCCGGAACTGCTTACGAAGAAGGCAATCAGCGCGCACCAGAAGGAGTGGGATCTCGCCCGCAGCAGTGCGGGCCTGTTGTCTTGACGGGCAACCGTGCGCAGCCACGCGTAGATCAGGGCTGCGCCGATCGCCATGCTGAACGCGGCGGTGGAGAGTTGATCCATAATTACCTCCGTAAGTTGAAAAACTAATGTATCAAACACCTGATACAAATGGAATATCCCGGGGAATCAATGAAGTAGCATCGAGCCATGGGTCTCTTTACCTCAAATCCGCTTCCAGATCCCGTCGGCGACGCCGCACCGCCGGTAGACGAGCATCCCTCGCGCATCACCGAGGTCCTCGGGCACCTGCGCCGATCCGCCGACACCCGCATCACGCACCCGCGGCGCTTTCGCGCCCAGCAGCTGCGTGCCCTGGAAAAGATGCTGGCCGAACGCACGGGAGAATTCCTCGACGCGCTCGCCGAGGACCTTGGCAAGAGCGCCACCGAGGCGAAGTTCAGCGAAATCGACGTGGTCCGTTCCGAAATCGACCACGCCCAACGGCATCTCTCGGAGTGGATGGATTCAACCGCCGTCAAGGTTCCCTTCGCGCTGCAGCCGGCCATGGCCAAGGTCGAACCCCGGCCGCTGGGGGTCGTGCTGATCATCGGGCCGTGGAACTATCCCTTGCAGTTGATGCTGGCTCCACTGGTCGCCGCGATCGCCGCCGGAAACGCCGCGGTGCTCAAGCCTTCGGAGCTCGCACCGGCCACCTCGGGGGTGCTGGCGAAACTGCTCCCGATGTACCTGGACGCCCGGGTCTACGCGGTTATCGAGGGCGGAGTGGACACCGCCACCGAGCTGCTCGCCGCACGCTGGGACCACATCTTCTTCACCGGTGGACAGCAGGTCGCGCGGGTGGTCGCCGAAGCGGCCGCCAAGCAGCTGACACCCACCACCCTCGAGCTCGGCGGCAAGAGCCCCGCGGTGGTAGACAACCAGTCATTGCCCACCGCCAAGCGCCTGGCCTATGCGAAATTCATGAATACCGGACAGACCTGCGTGGCCCCGGACTATGTGCTCTCCATCGGGGACACCGACGCATTGATCGCCCGGCTCGGCCAGGCGATTGCCGGCTTCTACGGCAAAGACCCGATCAACCACCCGGATTACGGCCGAATCGTCAGCCGGAAGCATTTCGACCGACTGGTGGGCATGCTCGATTCGGGTGAGGTGGTCCACGGCGGCGACTACGACGCGGACACCTTGCGCATCGCCCCGACCATCATGCGCCAGGTCGACCTCGACTCGAAGCTGATGCAGGAAGAGATCTTCGGTCCGATCCTTCCGGTCGTCGAGGTGGCCTCCTTCGACGAGGCGCTTGAATTCATCGCCGCACGCCCCTCCCCGCTGGCCGCGTACCTGATGAGCGAGTCCCCGCGGCTGCAGTCGATCTTCTCCGATCGAGTGCGCGCCGGAGCGATTGTGCACAATGCGCCACTGGCCCAAATGGTCATCCCGTCCCTGCCATTTGGCGGGGTGGGGGCCAGTGGAATGGGCTCGTACCACGGCAAGTATGGCTTCGACCGGCTTTCGCAGATCCGCTCAGAACTCAGCAAAACGACGGTCATTGACACCTTGAGCGCAATATATCCTCCATATACATGGGCTAAGCGAAAGATTATTGATCGCTTACTGTAGCGCGGTTCATAGCTGCTGAAGCTTTCCAGGTGGAATGATTGTTAAGGCCCAAAAACCTTACTTCAGGAGCATCTGCATGACCGAGCCCGCACCGTCCACCGATGGTTTGAAGCGTGGCCTCAAAGCGCGCCATATGCAGATGATCGCCATCGGCGGGTCGATCGGCACCGGACTCTTTGTCGCCTCCGGCGGCACGATCGCCCAGGCAGGCCCGGGCGGTTCGCTGCTCGCCTACGCGCTGATCGGCCTGATGGTCCTGCTCCTAATGCAGTCCTTGGGCGAAATGAGCGCACGGTTGCCGGTGGCCGGCTCCTTCCAGACCTATGCTTCGGTCTTCGTCAACCGCCACTTCGGCTTCGCTATCGGCTGGAACTACTGGTTCAACTGGGCCATTACCGTCGCCGCTGAACTGGTTGCCGCGGGCATTGTGATGTCCTACTGGCTGCCGGATGTCCCCGGCTGGATCTGGGCCGGGACCTTCCTGCTCTTGCTCACCGCGCTGAACGCGCTGTCCACGAAGGCCTTCGGCGAAAGCGAATATTGGCTGGCGATGATCAAGGTCATCACGGTGATCGTGTTCCTCATCTGCGGCGTAGCCATGGTGCTGGGTATTATGGGCGGCAGCTCCCCGGGCTTCAGCAACTGGTCAACCGGAGACGCGCCGTTTGTTGGCGGGTGGCTCTCGGTGGTCTCGGTGTTCATGATCGCCGGCTTCTCGTTCCAGGGCACCGAGCTGGTGGGTGTGGCCGCCGGCGAAGCGGAGAATCCGCAGCGCGATATCCCCAAGGCGATCAAGGCGATCTTCTGGCGCATCATGCTCTTCTATGTGGGCGCAATCTTCATTATTGGTACCCTGCTGCCATATACCGACCCAACCCTGCTCGCCAGCGGTGAGTCGGATATCGCCAATTCGCCATTCACCATGGTCTTCGAGCGCGCCGGAATCGCCTTCGCCGCGGCACTGATGAATGCGGTGATCCTCTCCGCGATCCTTTCGGCGGGCAACTCCGGACTATATGCCTCAGCACGTATGCTTTATTCTATGGCCCGCGACGGCAAGGCGCCGAAGATCTTCGGCCGGCTCAACCGCCGCGGAGTGCCGGTGCCGGCCATGCTCTTAACCGCCTCGGTGGGCCTTTTCGGCTTCCTCACCGCCCTCATCGGGCAAGGCTCGGCCTACACCTGGCTGCTGAACGTCTCCGGGCTGTCCGGTTTTATCGCCTGGGTGGGCATCGCGGTTAGCCACTACAAGTTCCGCAAGGCATATATCGCCAGCGGACAGGACCTGGCCAAACTTCCCTACCGGGCGCCGCTATTCCCGCTGGGGCCGATCCTCGCCTTCGTGATCCTGATCGTGGTGATCGCCGGGCAGAACTACGAAGCGGTACTCCAAGGCCGGGTGCTGGAGGTGCTCTCCAGCTACATCGGGCTTCCGCTCTTCCTGCTGCTCTGGGCGGGCCACTGGTGGAAGACGCGCAAGCAGCCCGAGGTCAAAATCGACCCCTGGAGCCTGCGCTAAGCGGCCAGTGCGGCGTTAACGATGACCTGGGCCTCGCGCAAAACCTGCGCGAGGTGCTCGGCCGAGCGGGTGGATTCGGCGTAGATCTTGTAGATGTCCTCGGTCCCCGAGGGGCGTGCGGCAAACCACGCGTGTTCGCTGGAAACCTTCAGCCCGCCAATGGCGAATCCCGAGGCCTCGGTGAGTTTCGCGGTGATCGGATCCGCGGCGAGCTCGGTCGCGGTGACGGCCTGCGGATCCAGCTTGCCCAGCACGGCCTTCTGCGCCCGCGTTGCCGGGGCGTCGAAGCGGTCATAGAAACTCTGCCCGTGCGCGGCGACCAGCTCGGCATGCCGCTGGCTCGGGCTCTTGCCGGTCACCGCGCGGATTTCGCTGGCAAGCAGCGCGAGCATCAGCCCATCCTTGTCGGTGCTGAAGGCCCGTCCGTTGAAGTCCAGGAAGCTCGCTCCGGCCGATTCTTCACCGCAGAAGGCCACCTTGCCGGAGGCCAGCGGTTCGACAAAGTATTTGAAGCCCACCGGCACCTCGCGTAATTCGCGCCCGTGCGCCGCAACCACCTTGTCGATCAGCACCGAAGAGACCAAAGTCTTGCCGATCTGCGCGTCGGCGGGCCACTGCGGGCGGTGCGTGAGCAGGTAGTCGATGGCCACGGCCAGGAAATGGTTCGGGTTCATCAAGCCGCCATCCGGGGTGACGATTCCGTGCCGGTCGGCGTCCGCATCGTTGCCCGTGGCGATATCGAATTTATCCCGGTTAGCGACCAGCGAGGCCATCGCATGCGCCGAGGAGCAATCCATGCGGATCTTGCCATCCTTATCCAGCGTCATGAAGCCAAAGCGCGGGTCCACCTCTTCGTTCACCACGCTCAGGTTCAGCCCGTAGCGCCGTGAGATCTCGCCCCAGTAGTGCACCGAGGCGCCGCCGAGCGGATCCGCGCCGATCGAGATCCCGGAGGCGGCGATCGCCTCGAAGTCGATCACCTGCGCCAAATCCGCAATGTACAGCTCGCGGAAATCGAAGTCCTCCGGGTTCGCGACCCCACGCAGGATAGCCCCGCTGGCCATCAATTCATTGGCCCGAGCCGCGATCGGTCCGGTGATTTCGGATTCCGCCGGCCCGCCGTGCGGCGGGTTGTATTTGATGCCGCCGTCGGCCGGTGGATTATGCGAGGGGGTGATGACCAGGCCGTCGGCCAGCTCGCCGGCCGCGGCATTGTGGACCAGGATCGCGTGGCTGACCGCCGGGGTAGGGGTCAGGCCGGCGTCGGCGAGAACCCGCACGCCATTGCCCGCCAAGACCTGAAGGGCGGTCCGGTAGGCGGGTTCGGAGAGCGCGTGGCTGTCCTTGCCCACATACATCGGCCCGGTGATTCCCGCGGCCTTGCGGTAATCGACGACCGCCTGGGTGATGGCCGCGATGTGGAGCTCGTTGAACGTTCCGTTCAGCGAGCTTCCCCGGTGGCCGGAGGTGCCGAAGATGACCGCCTGGTCCGGGTTGTCCGGCGACGGGAGGATCGATGCGTACGCGTCGAGTACCGCGTCCAGGTCGATGAGATCTGCCTCGCGCGCAGGCGTTCCGGCTCGTTCGTGTGCCATGTGGTCCCTCTTGTCTTCGTGCATTTTGGCTGGGTTCATAGAATAATCGAAGTCGATGACTTACTATCCGAATAATCCGTATCAGCAACCGCGAGAGCCTGCAGGGCTTTCGACGGCTTCGCTTGTGCTGGGCATCCTCTCGATGCTCGGCTTCTGCATAATCATCCTAGTTCCCTTGGCCGGGGTAATCACCGGGCACCTGGCCCAGCGCCGTGAACCGTCAAGCCGCGGGCTTAGTTTGGCCGGCTTGATTACCTCGTGGGTCGGCCTGGCGATCGCGGTATTGCTTTACGCGTTCATCATCTGGTTGGTTGTCTTCTCCGTGGGGGTGATCGAGAACTACGAGGTCGACTATTCGGGCCTGAACGAGTTCGCCTAGGCCGCTGGTATTCATCAAGCTTCCGAGTTAGCATAACGATATTCGTTGTTAACGACTATCGATAGGATCGGCCATGTCGGGCTTAGCCTTCGGACTCGCGGCAGTCCTCGCCATTGGGGCTCTCGCCCTGCTGCTCATCGCGGTTTTCGGCTCGAAGCGTGGGCCCTCGATTGTTGCTTTCACCCGCATCGTAGCGATCATCGGACTTGTCGGAGTCGGGGTAACCACGATCGCGTCAGCTGCCGTCTTGATCTTCGGCGGCCCGGTTGAAGTCTTGGTTCCGGTGGTGCCATATTGGCCGGAATACCCAAACGTCACGGACGTGACTCCGGAACACGGCGAAGCTGTCGCCGCGGAAATCAACGAAGTGCTGGTGACCGCGAGCAACCTGAGCCTGGGTGTCCGCCTGCTGCTCGCCTCCGGGGCCATCTTCGAGGGGCTGGCCGGCTGCGCGGTGATTCTCGCGGTGATCCTGTTATGCAACCGGCTTCGCGCCGGGGTGGCGTTTACCCCGCGGTTGCGCCGCGCCGGCTGGCTAGTAGCGGCGATCCTTGCCCTGGGCAATACCCTCGGGCAATTCTTGAATGGCTTTGGCAGTAGCCTTGCCGGTGAAGAAACCCTGCGGATCGACGGATTCACCAGCGCGGCTCAAGAATTTACCGCCGCCACCCCCTGGCCTGAACCGACCTTCGCGATCTACTTCGAATTCGGTGCGCTGTTCTTGGCTCTGGGCATTCTGGTGGTCGCCGAGCTCGTCACCGTTGGCCTGACGCTGACTACGCAGAACCAGCGTCTCCAAGCAGATACAGATGGGCTGGTGTAGGCCCATGGGCAGCGTGCATTGCAGGCTTGGTGACTTGCTCGCGGAGCGTGGGATGACCCTCGCACGGCTCAGTGAGCTCGTCGATGTCTCGGTGGTGAATCTATCGATTCTCAAGAATGACCGAGCGAAGGCGATCCGCTACTCCACTCTCGTCGCGATCTGCCAAGCGCTCGACTGCGAGATCGGCGAACTGCTGGTCTTGGCTTAAAACGAAGGCAGGCCCCCGCATGGATGCGGAGGCCTGCCAAAAATTCGGAGCTTAGAGCACCGAGCCCATGAGCTTCTTCAGCGCCGGGGTGGCCGCGATCATTGCCACGCCCAGCACGATGGCGGTGCCGCCCATCGCGAGGAAGTACGGGATTTCGTTGCCCGCAACATAGTAGCCTGCCAGCACGCCCGAAAGCGTGGTGCCCAGGGATACCGAGAGGAAGAACAGCGCGATCATCTGCGTCCCGAACGCCGCCGGAGCCAGCTTGGTGGCAACCGCCTGCCCGATCGGGGAGAGCAGCAGCTCGGCAATGGTGCACAGCAACAGGATGCCGACCATCGCAAGCAGCGGAGTCATCTCCAGGGATTCGAGCGGGATGAAGCACAAGAACGCGGCACCCACGACGACCAGAGCCAAGCCGAATTTCACCGAAGTGCGCGGCTGGCGCTTCCCCAGCTTGGTCCACATGGCGGCGAACACGCTGGCTAGCAAGATGATGAATACCGGGTTGATCGACTGCACCCAGCTCGCCGGCATCTCCCAGCCGCCCAGGGTGCGATCCAAGCGGCTATCGGAGTAGGCCGCGATGAAGGTGAACTGCTGCTGGAACAGCGCCCAGAAGGCCGCCGAGCCGATGTAGAACGGGATGAACGCCCAGACGTGCTTGCGTTCGACGGCGCTGACCTTCTTGCTGCGCAGGATCAATACGAAGTACACCACGCTGGCGGCGATCACCACGTAGGCGATGGTGCTTGCAAGGTTTGCCGGGGTGACGATCTTCAGCGCGAAGACGAGCACGATCACCGCCAAGATCCCCGCGAAGATGCCCGCGTAGCGCTTGCGCTCGTTGGCCGGCAGCGGGTTGGCCACCTGCCCCGCGGTGTCCGGGAGGTTCTTGCGCCCCTTGGTGTAGATAATCAGTCCGAGGGCCATGCCGACGGCCGCGGCGCCAAAACCGTAATGGAAGCCGAGCTTCTGGTGCAGCAGGCCGGTCAGCAGCGGGCCGAGCAGACCGCCGATGTTCACGCCCATGTAGAACAGCGAGAAGCCCGCGTCGATGCGCGAGTCTTCCTTGGAGTACAGCGAACCGACCAAGGCCACCGCGTTGGCCTTCAATCCGCCGGAGCCGACGGCCACCAGGATCAGGCCCAAGGTCAGTCCAAGGTAGCCCGGCAGCAGCGCCAGGGCGACGTGGCCGGCCATAATGCCGATCGCCGAGAAGAACAGCACCCGTTCGGAGCCGAAGAGGCGGTCCGAGAGCCAGGCGCCAAGAATTGTGGACAGGTAGACGGCGCCGCCGTAGGCGCCGACGAGCGACAGCGCCAAGCTTTGATCCATGCCCAGGCCACCATCGGTGACCGAGTAGTACATGTAGTAGGCCAGCAGAGCCTGCATGCCGTAGAAGGAGAAGCGCTCCCACATTTCGACACTAAAGAGGTTTGCGAGCGCACGCGGATGGCCAAAGAAAGTTTTATTGGTACCCGGGGTGCTCGAAGTAACAGTAGACATGCGTAACATTTTTCGCTTTTCCTTGGGCAAGTGCCCACTTTTGCGATCTATTTCACATGTTACCCATACTGCTGGTAACGGTAAATTTCCCGGCTCACTTGCCCAATTGTTTGGCCAACGCCAAAAGCAGTCCCTCATCGGCGCGCGGCGAGATCAGCTGGACGCTCATCGGCATTCCGGAGCTCGAATTCGTGATCGGAACCGTGATTGCGGCGACCGAGGAGACGTTCACCATAGAGGTATAGGGGGTGTACTGGCACTGCAGCATATAGTCGGTATCCGCATCCTTGCGGGTGAAATAGCCAATCTCCGGCGGAGTCGAAGCCATCGCCGGGGTGAGGATCACGTCATGGGCGGACCATTGTCGCACAAAATCCGCAGCGATCTGCTTCAGCCGGGATGCCGCCTGCAGGCTCACCTCGAGGCTGCGCGCGGTGGAGCGCCGGCGGAAGTCTCTGGCCAACTCGCCGAGCAGGCTCTCATCGTCGACCGGAATATTGCGCAATCCATTGGTCCACACCCGGGCGAAGGTTTCCGGGTAGTCGCCCGCGTAGTGAAGATCCGCCGGTTCCACCCGGTGCCTGGCCTCCAGCAGCCGCTTGGCGCGTTCGAAGGCCTCGCGCGCGGGCGCCTGCAGGGTGATCGGGTAGGCGCTTTCGAAGGGGGAGAGGGTGCTGTAGCCGATGCGCAACCCCTTGAGCCTTTCGGGGTAGCTGCCGCGCAGCAGCGGCAGAAAGTGGTCGCTGCCGCGCATCGCATCGAGCAGCATCGCCGCATCCAAGGCATCGTGGGCCAACGGGCCGGAAACCGTCATCTTCGGTGCGCCGAACGCGTCCAGATAGCCGTCGACCACGTCGCTGGGCACCCGGCCCAGCGAGGGCTTGAGCCCCACCAGGCCGCAGGCTGCGGCGGGGATCCGCACCGACCCGC
Organism: Glutamicibacter sp. BW80; assembly: GCF_002332385.1. Classification (NCBI taxonomy): domain Bacteria; kingdom Bacillati; phylum Actinomycetota; class Actinomycetes; order Micrococcales; family Micrococcaceae; genus Glutamicibacter; species Glutamicibacter sp. BW80. Next base: position 262,847 of record NZ_NRGV01000001.1, read on the forward strand.
CGCCATCGGAGCCCGGGCCTACGGGAATCATCCCGGCGGCGATCGCCGCGGCCTGGCCGCCGGAGGAACCCCCTGAGGTCAGCCGCGGATCCAGGGGATTGCGCGAGGGCGGAGCGACGAGATTTTCCGAGTAGCTGCTCAGTCCGAATTCCGGAACCTGCGTCTTGCCGGTGATCACCACGCCCTCGGAACGCAACCGCGCGACCAGCGGGTGATCCGCCGTCGCGAGCTGGTGCTCCATGGCGGCGGATCCGTAGGTGGTGGGCATGCCGGCCACCTCGTTCAGGTCCTTGAATGCCGAAGGCAGCCCGTGCAACCGGCCGATCTGCCCGCGCACCTGCTTCTCATCGGCCGCCGCCGCCGCATCCATCGCGTCGGGAGACACGTACACAAATGCGCCAAGCGAGTCGAGCTCATCGATGCGACGCAGATAGTGTTCGGTCACCTCGCGGCTGGAACGCTCTCCACTGGCCAGCTCATCACGCAATTTCAGGGCGGATCTCGTCTTCATATCTGCTTTCGAGGCGGGGAATGACTAGTCTTATAAGCAAACACCCAACCAGAGAGGAATGCCAACCATGAGCGACTTTGAGACTGTTCAGGTCACCGACGTACCTAAGGACGCGTTGATTCTCGACGTGCGCGAGGACTTCGAGTGGGAGGCCGGCCGCGCCGTTGGAGCCAAGCACATCGTGCTCGGCGAGCTGCCGACCCGCGTGGAAGAGCTGGACCCGGATGTTGACACCTACGTCATCTGCCGCACCGGTGGACGCTCGGCGCAGGCGGCGGCCTGGCTGACCGGCCTGGGCTACACGGCGTTCAACATCGCCGGTGGCTCGGACGCGTGGCTCGAAGCCAAGCTCCCGATGGAAGCGGATAACGGTCAGGAACCCACCGTTCGATGAAATACGCCTATTTAGGCCCTGCCGGAACTTTCACCGAGGCGGCACTTTTGCAGGTTCCCGGGGCGCTCGATTCCGAGCGCATTCCGGCCAGCAGCGTTAATAGCGCATTGGCGATGGTCCGCGAGGGCAGTGCCGACGCCGCGATGGTGCCGATCGAGAACTCGGTGGAGGGCGGCGTGTCGGCCACCCTGGACGCCATCGCCGCCGGAGAATCCCTGCAGATCGTCGCCGAGGTGCTGGTGCCGATCAGCTTCGTGCTGGCGGTCCGGGCGAATATCGGCGCGCTGGAGCAGATCCGCGAAATTTCCACACACGGGCACGCTTGGGCGCAATGCCGGTTGTGGGCCGAAGCGAATATCCCGGCCGCGGTTTTCACCCCGGCTGCTTCCACGGCCGCCGGCGCGCTGGGACTGCTGGACCCGGAGCAGCACCACGACGCGGCGATCTGCTCACCGCTGGTTGCCGAAGCGCGCGGCCTGAAGGTGCTGGTGCGTGGCGTGGAAGACAACGCCGGGGCGGTCACCCGATTTATCCTGGTCACCTCGCCGGGGGCGATCCCGGCGCCGACGGGTGTGGATAAGTCGACGCTGATTCTGCCGCTTTCCGAGGACCGGCCGGGCGCGTTGATGGGAATTCTGGAGCAATTCACCGCGCGCGGGGTCAACCTCTCGCGCATCGAATCCCGCCCCACCGGCGCGGGCCTGGGGCGCTACTTCTTCTCCGTCGACGTCGAGGGGCACATCGCCGAAGAGCGCGTCTCCGCGGCCCTTGCCGGGTTGCACCGGCTCTGCCCGGAGCTGCGCTTCTTGGGGTCCTACCCGGCGGCGCAGGGCACCCGCCCGTTCATCGATACGCACAATTCAGACGGTGCGTTCAGCGAGGCCCGGGACTGGGTGCTCAAGCTGAAGGCCCGCCTCTAGGGCGTGCGAATGCGCAGCGAGGACGGGTTGACCGAGACCTGCAGCTCGTTGACTTGGCCGGTTGGATCCCCGTCGATCTGCGTGTTCATCGGTTCCACGCAGCGCAATGAGATGTCGGTGCTCTGGTAGAAGCTCATCACCGGGATCTTGTTGCGCGAGCGGAATGCGGTCTTCAACAGGATCCAGCCCCATCCGGCGGCCGAACGCGGCGAGAGCACCACCGCGTCGAGCACCCCGTCGTCGATCTTCGCATCCGGGACAAAGTCCACGCCCTGCAGCTTGCCGCAGTTGGCGAAGAGCACCGAGCGGACCTTACGGGTCTGCCAGGCGTCGTCGTTGGAGAGCTTGATCTCGACCTTTTTGCGCCGCCCGGGCAGCTGGCGCAGCCCGGCCTCCGAGTAGGCAAGCCAGCCGACCTTGGATTTCAGCTCCTCGTCGGTGTCGTCGAACAGGTCCGCGTCGGTGCCCACCCCGGCGATCACCAAGAACGCGTGGTCCGCGCTACTGCCATCCAGCAGTTTCAGCTTCATATGGCCCACGTCGATGCGTCGCACCATGCCGCGCACGGCGACCAGCGCCGCGGTGTGCAGGTCGTCGAGCGGCACCTCGACGTTTCGGGCCAGCAGGTTGCCGGTGCCCAGCGGCAGCAACCCGAGAGTCGTTTCGGTGCCTTCGAGTACTTCTGCGACGGCGCGAATCGTGCCGTCGCCACCGGCGGCAATAATTGTGTCGCATCCGGCATCGAGCGCATTTTGGGCGGCTTCTTGACCCGCATTCTCCGGTGTCGTTTCGAAAACCAGCGGCTCTTCGAGGCCGGCCTCGGCACACACGTGGGCTACCGCATCACGCGCTTCGACGGCACCTGACTTGGATGGATTGATGACCAGCCCAACCTTCTTCGACTCGGATTGCTCCTTCGCCGAAGGGTGCTGGCTCATCGGTTTCCCGTCCTGAGACAGCTTACGCACGGAATACCCGGTTACGGCCGCGAGCACAGCTGCGGCACCGGCTACGGATAATAAGATCACGCGGTTTCTCTGCATAGTGCTCTCATCGTACTCAAGATTGCTACGCTTAAGATGTGATCGACCTGAAAATGCTCACCGATAATCCGGATATGTACCGCGCCTCGCAACGCGCGCGCGGTGCCGACGAAGCGCTGATTGACCAGCTGATTGAGGCTGACTCGGCGCGTCGCGAAACCATAGCCACCTACGAACGCCTGCGCGCAGAGCAGAATGCGTTCTCCAAGAAGGTTGGCGCCGCCAAGGGCGAGGAACGTGCAGCACTGCTTGCGGAGGTCAAGGAGCTTGCGGTGGCCGTCAAGGCTGCCCAGGCTTCCTCCGACGAAGCGGCCGCTACCTGCACCTCCTTGCAGCGCTCCATCCCAAACCTGATCATCGACGGTATCCCAGCCGGCGGTGAAGACGACTTCGCCCTGGTGAAGACCGTCGGCACCCCGCGCGACTTCGCCGCCGAAGGCTTCGAACCGCTGGATCATCTGCAGATCGCCGAGAAGCTCGGAGCGATCGACATGGAACGCGGGGCGAAGGTCTCCGGATCACGCTTCTATTTCCTGAAGGGCATCGGCGCGCGGCTGGAAATCGCGATGATGAACATGGCGCTGGAGCTCGCGGTCGAACGCGAATTCATTCCAATGATCACCCCGACCCTAGTCCGCCCGGAAACCATGCAGGGTACCGGCTTCGACGTCGAACACGACGATGAGATCTACAAGCTGGAACGTGACGACCTGTATCTGGTCGGCACCTCAGAGGTCGCGCTGGCCGGCTACCACGCCAACGAGATCATGGACCTGTCCGAGGGTCCGATCCGCTACGCCGGCTGGTCCTCCTGCTACCGCCGCGAGGCCGGTTCCGCGGGCAAGGACACCCGTGGCATCATCCGCGTGCACCAGTTCAATAAGCTCGAAATGTTCATTTACACCACGGTTGACCAGGCCGAGGCCGAACACGAGCGTCTGCTGGCGATGGAGGAAGAAATGCTCAAGCGCATGGAGCTTCCATACCGTGTCATCGACACCGCCGCCGGGGACCTGGGGATGAGTGCGGCGCGTAAGTTTGACTGCGAGGCTTGGGTGCCATCGCAGGAGACCTTCCGCGAGCTGACCTCGACCTCGAACTGCACGACCTTCCAGTCCCGCCGGTTGAATATCCGCGAACGCGAGATCGTCGACGGCAAGCCTGGCAAGACCCGCGCGGTAGCCACCCTGAACGGCACACTCGCCACGACCCGTTGGATCGTTGCGATTCTGGAAAACCACCAGAACGCGGATGGCACGGTCAACGTGCCTAAGGCGCTGCAACCCTACCTGGGTGGGCTTGAAGTCCTGAAGTAAGCTAATCGACCGGCCCCGCAAAGGCCGGTCGATTGTCTTTTAATCCGCAGTTCACCTGCCATTGTGCCGTGGATCATCGCAATATCCACGCAGCGGTGGTTCACTTGAATCATGACTATTTTGACTAAGACCGGCAACGACGACCGGCTGCAGAACGAAAAGTTGATGATTTGCCTGGATGTCGACGGGACGATCGTCAATCACCAAGGTTTGATGAGCGCCCGGGTGCGCGACGTTGCCCGCGCGGTGGTGTCCGCCGGGCATGAGGTCGTGATCTCCACCGGGCGTTCGCTCGGTGCGGCACTGCCTATTATGAGCGAGCTAGGCATCGACCACGGCTTTGTCGTGGCCAGCAACGGTGGCGTGCTCGCCCGCGTGCAGGGCGAGAAGGTAGAAGTACTGCACCGCGAGGTCTTTGACCCGTCGCTCGCACTGGCGGCGTTGATGCGTCAGCTGCCGAACGCGAAATATGCGGTGGAGAATGAACGCGGTGAATTCTTGTCCAGCGATGTTTTTACCGATGCGAGTTTTGGTGCCGAATCCAAGGTCGTTGACTTTGACGAATTGCTACGCAGCAGGGCTGTCCGCGTGGTGGTCTTCTCCACCGATGCGACGGCCGAAGACTTCGGCCAGGCCGTACACGGTCTGGGCCTTTCCGGCGTCACCTACTCGGTGGGTTGGACCGCATGGTTGGATATCGCCGCCGAGGGTGTCACCAAGGCCAGTGGGCTTGAGCGGTTGCGCACCGAGCTGAAGTTCGAATCGGCTCAATCAATCGCTGTGGGCGATGGTCGTAACGACATTGAGATGCTCCAGTGGGCCGGCCTCGGGGTCGCGATGGGCCAAGCCCCCGACGAGGTCAAAATCGTCGCAGACGAGGTAACCGCTTCGGTGGACGAAGATGGTTTGGCGATCGTTCTAGAACGGCTGTTGCAGCGCTAGCTGGGAGTAAGCACTGCCTACGGAGCGTGGGCTATGGTCCGGGACCGCTGGATTCCTGATTTATCAGCCGGAGCTTGACGCCTCGCACCCATTTTGAATCACGCAGTAGTTGCGGAAATGGTTTGTGCAGGTATCCGGTCGCCGGCGGGGCCGTCGATAGATACATCATCGAGGAGCCCGGGTTCACTCGCATGGTGTGCGGTCCCTTGAGCGCTACGACTTCAAGCCAACCGGGTTTTTCTTTGGCCTTATTGCAGGTCGGGCAGCGCCCTGCCGCATTGTCGCTATCCGTAGGGCCGCCTAGGTGATGCTGAAGTACGTGGTCGGTCTCTTCGACCAGCCCATCGCAGAATGGGGTGCGGCAGTGCCGGTCTCGAATCCTCACGAAGCGGCGAAGCTTTTCGGGGAAGGCGCGGGCCTTGGAGTCCATTGCGATCAATTCCCCGTCCCCTGGGGCGGTGTAGAGTCGCGTCACGTCGGCCAGGGTCTCTAGGCGATCCAGATGCTCCTGAGCTTTGGCGGATTCCATTTCGGCGAAACTCTGCTCATTGCCAATGGAATTTCCGGCGATTAGTTCCCGCGCGTATTGCGGCGGAACGTATCCGTAGCCTTCCATATAGGCCGGTTCGCGTTCGCCGAGGAGGAGGGTCTTATCGGTCATGATCAGCCCGACGTGCAGTTGCAACGGCAACTTCTCCGGCCGGCCGGCCAGCAAGTAGGTGCAGAGCAGGTCGGCTTTGATCTGCTCCCTGGTACGCAGATCGCCTTGTTTCTTCAGACGGAATGACTCTTGGCGCAGATGCATTTGCAGTGCTGTGCCGGCGACGACGGGCAAGGTGCCGCTGATGCGTACGCAGTTCTTTCCTTTGGAGAAGCGGACATGGCGTTTGGTGTCCGCTTGCTTCATTTTCCGGCACTGATCATCTGAGGCATGGGCCAAGGTGAAGCGTTGCACCGTGTCGGTGAGCTGTTTGGGGCCTTGGGACTCGAACATGTCCGGGTTGTCACAGAAGGTGGCGTCGAATTCGGTCCGGCGTTCGGCTTTGACCTCTTGCAGGGGCGTAAGAACCGCCAGGACTTGGGCTTCGGTGAGTTCGCCGCGAGAGAAGCACTCTGCGAGGTAGGGGGTATCTTCGGCCAAGATCCGGCAGTTGACCAGATAACTGCGGTATCCGTTGGGTGACTGCTTCCGGGCCAGGGCGATCGTACTGGCCGCTCCCCGGGTGAGATCGGCGGAGCAGGTTCCCTGGAACTCATGCTGGCGCACAACTTCCTTTTCGACTTGGTGCGAGAGGGCCGCCTGGTGATAGCGGTAGCTGGAGATGAGCTCTTCGAGTTCCTCAATGGCTTGGGCGCATTCCGCTTCGCTGCCGTGTTCTTCGATCCACGCCAGTTTGCTCTGCAGCCGACCCATCAGCGATTCGAGATCCTGATGCAGCGCCGGTGTTGGTGGGCGATGTCGTCGCACCATTGCTTCGGACATACTATAATTCTACCGCATTAGTTCGAAAATGTCTTCGAATATAGTGGTTTTAATGCTGATCGGCGAGCTCCAGCAGCCTTGCGATGCCACCACGGGCGTCGATCTCATCGTGGTAGCCGGAGCGCACGATCGCGGCGGAGACCGCCTGCGGGGTGATGTCCAGGACCTCGGCGATGGCCTTCTGCTGGCCGCGCACACCGGGGGTCAGCAGGTCGACCACCGCCCATTCGGCCTCGGTGCGGGTGCGCACCGAATGGCCGAGCAGGCGCAGCAGGCCTTCGAGCTCGAGGTCCAGGTCCGGATCGCCGCAGGAGACGCTGATCGGCACGCGTTCCCCGCGGTGCGTGGCGGCCTCCAGCGCACCCAGGGCGCGGCGCTGGGCGATGCCCTCAATGAGGTCGGCTTGGTCCGGGACCGGCTCATAGAGCGTGCCTATCCCTAGGCCGATGTGGCAGAAATTCAACCGGGCGCAACGCATGATCGCGTCGATAGCCGACTGTGCGTCATGCGGCACTCCAAGCAAGAGCTGGCCGCTGAGCGCCATGAACGGTGCATGGGCGTGCACGTGCTCTAGTTGGTCCCAGAGGAGTTCGGCGGCCGCCTGCACGTCGGTGACGGAGCGCGGCTTCGGGCTGAGCGCAAGGACAAACATGATTCAAGTATTGCCTGAGCCGGTGGTTTTGTCGTGCAACCGGCGAAAATGACGATCGCGAGGCGCTGGCCGCCGGCCACGTGGACCTTGTAGTGCTTGACCTCGACGGGACGAGCCGAATCGGAGTACATGGTTCAAGCATTGCTTGAGTTGGTGGTTTTGCAGTGCAACCGGGGAGCGCGACATATGCTTTCCGCAGGGTCGCCGCGGGGCATATATTGGGTCTTGTCTGCTGAAAGGGAGCCCCATGGACGCCGCACGCAAGGTATTGGCCGAACTCGACCCGGAACTGGAATGGATCCATGAGACCTATCGTGACCTGCATCGGCATCCGGAATTGAGCCTGGAGGAAACCCGCACCTCGGCGCTGGTGGTCCGCAAGCTGGAAGAGTTCGGCTACCGGGTGCATCGGGTGGGCGGCACCGGGGTGGTCGGCGTGCTGGACAACGGCCCCGGGCGCACCGTGCTGGCCCGCGCGGAGATGGATGCACTGCCGGTGCGCGAGGCCACCGGGCTGGACTACGCCTCGGAAAATGACGGGGTGATGCACGCCTGCGGGCACGATGTGCACGTCGCGGCCCTGCTGGGCGCCGCGAAGCTGCTGGCCGACCACCGCGAACAGTGGGCCGGCACGTACCTTGCGCTCTTCCAGCCGGCCGAGGAGACCGCGCAGGGCTCCGCGGCGATGCTCGCCGACGGGTTGGCGGACAAGATCCCCGCCCCCGATGTGGCCTTCGCCCAGCATGTGATGGCGCAGCCGGCCGGGAGCCTGCAGACCGTCGCCGGTCCGGTGCTTTCGGCCGGGGACTCGATCCGCATCACCGTGCACGGCCAGGGGGCACACGGTTCGATGCCGCAGCTGTCGGTGGACCCGGTGGTGCTGGCCGCGGCGATCGTGCTGCGCCTGCAGTCGGTGGTCTCCCGCGAGGTGCAGCCCGGCGAATTCGCGGTGCTGACCATCGGCTCGGTGCAGGTGGGCACGAAGTCCAATATCATCGCGGATAGGGCAACGCTGCTGCTGAACCTGCGCAGCTACGACAACGCGGTGCGCGAAACGCTGATCGCCGCGGTGGAGCGGATCGTCCGCGGGGAGTGCGCGGCGGCCGGCTCCCCGGTGGAACCCGAGTTCGAGTACTACGACCAGTTCCCGCTGACCGCCAACGACGAGGCGGTCACCGCGCGGGTGAGCGCGGCCTTCGAAGCGTACTTCGGGACGGTGGGCAACGCCAGCCGGCAGAGCGCCTCGGAGGACTTCAGCCGGATCCCCGACGCGTTCGGCGTGCCCTACAGCTACTGGCTGCTCGGCGGAATGGACCCGCAGGCCTACGCGGAAGGCAAGGCGGCGGCGAACCATTCGCCGCATTTCGCCCCGCTGATCGAGCCGACCCTGGCCCGCGGCGTGGAAGCCATGGTCATCGCGGCGCTGGGCGAACTGGCCTCAGATCCGCGCGCCGGTGGCGCCTAGCTTGATGATGGTGAAGCGGAAGAAGAACTGCGTGGCGGGACCGATGAGCAGCGCATAGGCCACCGTGCCCAGGCCCACCGGGCCGCCGAGCAGCCAGCCGATGCCCAGCACCAGCAGCTCGATGCTGGTGCGCACCAGCCGGATGCTCAACCCGGTGCGCAGGTGCAGCCCGGTCATCAACCCGTCGCGCGGCCCGGCGCCGAAGTGGCTGCCGATGTACATCGCACCGCCCAGCCCGTTGATTGCGATCGCGCCGAGCAACGTGAGGATCTGCCAGCCCAGCCCGGAGACCTGCGGAAGGATGAGCAGAAAGAGGTCCAGGGCCAGGCCGATGACAAAGACATTGGCCACGGTGCCGATCCCCGGCCACTGCTTCATCGGGATCCAGGTCAGCAGCATCAGAACGCCCACGATGATCACCACGGTGCCCAAGGACAGCGGTACGTGGTGGGTGATGCCCAGGTGGAAGACGTTCCACGGGTCCACGCCCAGATCGGCGCGCACCATCAGCGCCATCGCCAACGCGAAGAGCAGCAGCCCGCCGAACAGGTTCGCCAGGCGCAGCGGGACCCGGCCGGCGGCAAACTGCTGGCGCGGGGATAGGTTCGTCAAGCTCATAGGCTCAACGGTAGCCAGTGCCGGCGTGATAAGTGAAAACACAAGACTTGCAAGTAATCGGCCTGCGCGGAAGCCGGCGTGGTAAAGGTTAGTTCGCTAACTCATCTTCGAAAATTTTCACCGCTGCCGGAAGCAGTGCCTTGACCAATTCGGGGAGTTTATCTGGACCCACCTTGAGCGTTCGAACACCTATATATGAATCTGTATAACCCGTTGCTCGATGAAGGTCGAGATGAAAACGTTTGGCTAGCTCAATTTTTCTTTTGGAGAACCCCTTAGCGCCGCGTCCGGCGCCGCAAGAGATCTGAGCAGGTGTCCCAGCCAAGGTTGCTTCCAAATTTGGAGCCATTTGCTTGATAAGTGAGATCCAGAGTGGTTCAGCTTCGGGCTCGTCCAATGAAAAGTCAGATGGTTTCACAGAGATACCAACGTTCCCCAGATAAGAACCGCTGGGATTTTGACGGTCAGCCTCAATTTGGACGATCATCTGGCGTCCGGAATCAAGAATTGGACTGTAGGCCTCGATTCCTGGATAGCCCGACCCTCCGGGACGGACGTTGTACGTCCAGGTTGTTGGAAGAATTTCTGCAACATCCACCGCATTCAATACTCGTCGAGCAATACGGGACCTGTCATTTACCGAATTTATGTCCGCTGCGGTGATACGAGATGTTGGGTAATGCTCCAAAAGCTGGTCCCAACTAATCACCTGATAAGGCACGCTGGAGTCTTGAATCATGACATCCTCTGGTTCTTTGACCAGCACCATCAAATGATCGACGTGGTTCCATTCGCGTTCGAGTTGACCCAGCGTGACTTCGTGCCCGATCTTCCCTTCGATACCGATTGTTGCGCGTTCAAATTCGATTACGATGTCCAAATTCTCGCGTTTTGAAACTTCGCATGAAATGCGATTGAGGCTGCCGATCCTGATTTGAAATACACTTTCGAAAACCTGTTGAGTGACCGTTGGCGCGAAACGCAGTTCGGCAGCCAGGGCACGCATTGCCATCGGTTCTGTAGTAAAGATTTTGCCAAGGTTGGTGCCATTGTCCATTGGTTTCAAAATTCCCGTTCTACTCCGGATTTAGTGCTGACTTCTTTTTCATTAATCAAACGTCGGTCGAACTGTGTTGCAATGAACTATCCCTCAACCAACTGTGAACAGAAAGTAATTACTGCCTCGCTAAGGCCGGCAAAGCTCAGTTCACTGTGTGCCAGTGCTACCGTGTCGGTCTCCGCACCAACCAGCGCCCGCGCGTTGCCGGGGCGCCATGCGGGGACGTGGATAAATTGCGCCGGGATGCTCAAACCGTAGGCGTGGTAGGCGATGTGGTTGCACACAAACCTGCCGGCATCCTCGCTGACTGCCAGTTGACTAGGTGTTTTCAGCGTCGCCTCGCGGCGGCGCGGACCGTTGGGAATGATGCGCTCGCCGGCCGGTTGGTGGCCGTCGTTATCGGCGATGCGCGCAGTGTGCTCGTTGACCGCCCAGCGCTCCAGATTGATCTCGGTGCGCCCGCCGGCCTCTCCGAGCAGCACCAGCGCGTCCGGTTGGTGCATGCTAAGCAACTCGCCCAGGGCCGGGAATGCACGGGTGAAGGATACTGGCAGGAGTCCGGTTACGATCTGGTGTTCGCCGGCCGTGGCCGGCAACCGGCGCACGAGCTCGGCGCTGGCGTTGTGGGTGTCGGTTCCGAAGGGCTCAAAGCCGGTGACCAGGATGCGCATGGGTCCATTATGTCCGACGGTGCTGATACCTCTTGAGCTATGACTATTGTGCTGTTGGTGCTTGTGCTACTCAATATCCTGCTTGCCGTCGGCGCGCTCTTGCTGATCGTACGGCGGACCGGTTCGAATGATCAGGAACAGATTGCCGCGACGGTGCGCGCAACCCATGGCGAGCTGCGCCAGGACCTGGGCGCGCAACGCGGCGAGCTGCGCGATTCGCTGCACGAGGTGCGCCGGGACAGCGAACAGCGGCTGGAAGCGATCCGCACCACCGTGGATGCGAAGATCACCGCGCTGAACGAATCGAATCAGCACATGCACCGCCAGCTGCAAGGTGCGCTGCGCGAAGAACTCGAGCGCTTGCGCGTGGGCAACGAGTCGAAGCTCGAGAAGATGCGCGAGACGGTCGACGAGAAACTGCAAGGGACCTTGGAGAAGCGGCTCGGTGAATCTTTTGAGCTGGTCAGCCAGCGTTTGGAGCAGGTGCAAAAGGGGCTGGGCGAAATGCAGAATCTTGCGGCAGATGTCGGCGGGCTCAAGCGTGTGCTGACAAATGTGAAAAGCCGGGGCACCTGGGGTGAGGTGCAGCTCTCGCGCCAATTGGAAGACCTGCTCACCACGGAGCAGTATGCGCAGAACGTGGTGATCCGGCCCGAGAGCCGCGACAGCGTCGAGTTCGCGGTGATCATGCCTGGTCGGGACGAGAATCCGGTATATCTGCCGATTGACTCGAAGCTGCCGCAGGAAGACTACGAGCGGCTCTTGGACGCCCAGGAATCGGGCGACAAGGTGCAAATCGATGCGGCGAGCAAGGCGCTGGATAAGGCCATCATCATCCAGGCGAAGAAAATCGCGGAGAAGTACATCGAACCGCCGCACAGCACGGACTTCGCGATCATGTATCTGCCCACCGAGGGGCTCTTCGCCGAGGTGGTGCGCCGCCCGGGACTCGCCAGCCGGCTGCAAACCGAACACCGGGTGCTGGTCACCGGTCCGACGACGCTGATGAGCCTGCTCAATTCCCTGCAGATGGGCTTCCGGACCCTGGCCATCGAAAAGCGCAGCAGCGAGGTCTGGCAGGTGCTTTCCGCGGCGAAGGCCGAGTTTGGCAAGTATGGGGACGTGTGGGACAAGCTGGAGAAGCAGTTGACCACCGCGCAGAACACCGTCAAGGAGGCCGGAACCCGAACCCGGGCGGTGGAACGCAGGTTGAAGGATGTGCAGAGCCTGCCCGAAGAGCCTGTTTTGGAGAAGGTTCTCGGGCTCTAACGGTTCAGCCGGAGCTTGAATCCGAGATGCGAGGCGCTGAAGCCCAGCCGCTGGTAGAACTGGTGGGCTTCGAGCCGCGAGGCGTCGGAGGTGAGCTGGATCAGCCCGGCGGCGCAGGCCGGCGCCGCCGCGTCGATTACCCAGCGCAGCATCGCCGAACCCAGGCCCGTCGAGCGGGAATCGGAGCGCACGCGGACCGCCTCCACGTTCAATCTGACGGATCCGCCCCGGGAGATCCCGGGGATGGAAGTCAACTGCAGCATCGCGATCACCTCGCCGGCGCGTTCGCCGAGCACCAGGTCGTTGCCGGGATCGGCCAGCAACCGTTCCAGGGCCTGCGCATAGCCCTCGGACTCGACCGTTGCTTCGCGGGCGGCGCCAAGCACATCATCGGCCAAGAGCCGGCGCAATGCCGGAAGGTCCGCCGCTTCGGCGCGACGCAGCATTACCTCGGCATTCAGCGGCGTGGGCAGGTCGAGAGCAGCGAGCACGGGTTGCCTTTCGAAATAACTAGGGGCGAGGACCAATCGGTCCCCGCCCCTAGATCGTGGTTAAGCCTTGAAACGCTCGATGGAGCGAGCCAGTTCGGCCTCGGCGGCCGCGCGCCCCTCCCAGCCCTCGGCCTTGACCCACTTGCCCGGTTCCAGGTCCTTGTAGCGGGTGAAGAAGTGCTCGATTTCCTTGATCAGCCACTGATCGATGTCTTCGAGTTCCTTGATGTGGTCGAAGCGCTTGTCGGTCGGCACGCACAGCAGCTTCGCGTCGCCACCGCCATCGTCGGTCATGTTGAAAACGCCGATGGGGCGGGACTCGACGATGACGCCAGGGATCAAATCGACACCCGGGATGTAAACCATGGCGTCCAATGGATCGCCGTCTTCGCCCAGGGTGTCGTCGAAGTAGCCGTAGTGGGTCGGGTACTGCATGGAGGTGAAGAGCACTCGATCCAGGCGTAAGCGATGGGTCTCGTGGTCGATTTCGTACTTGACGCGTGATCCAGTTGGGATCTCGATGGTCACGTCGTGGCTCATAAAAAGCACACTCCTAAACTAGTCTTAGGGATATCCGCTAATAAGCGTATCGCCCCCGGGGGCATAAGTAGCTAAACCCGCGAGAGGAACATGCTCACATGAACACTGCCGCAAGACGCGCACTGACGCTGGCGGTGGCCCTGTTGGCGGTGGTGGGCATGGCCGTGGCGATGTTCAGCGCGCCGCGCAGCTTCACCGGTGAACCGCAGGCGCATTACGTGCGCGCCAGTGCAACCGCCCCGGCAGCCGAACCTGTCGCCCTGCAGGATCTGGATCCCGAGGCTCCGATGCCCGATAGCGCGGTGCTCTCCGCGCAGCTGGATGCGATCCTGGGCACCAAGGGGGATAAGACCTCCTTCAACGCCCAGGTGGTCGACGTGGCCAGCGGCAAGGTACTCTACGACAAGAATGCGCAAACTCCCGGAACTCCGGCCTCAAGCCTGAAGGTGGCCACCGCGCTGGCCGCGCTGGATACCTTCGGCGGGGAGCACCAACTGTCCACCAGCGTGTGGCTCGACGGGGGCACCCTGGTGCTGCGCGGCGGCGGGGACGTGCTGCTGGGCGACGGTGCATCCGATCCCGCGCACCCCAAGGGATATGCGGGCCTGGCCACCCTCGCGGCGCAAACCGCGAAGGCCCTGGCGGATCGCGGCATCGGGGAGGTGGAGCTCTGGCTCGACGATTCGCTCTTCGGCGATGCGCAGCGGAATCCGGCCTGGGATAAGTCGTTGTTCACCTCGAATAACATCGGCGCGGTCTACCCGATCGCGCACTACGCCGGACGCGCCGCCGAAAGCACCCGCTCGGCCTATCAGTCCGATGCCGCACAGCAGGTGCGCAAGGTCTTCGCCGCCGAGCTGGGCAAGCAGGTGAAGGTCAACGCGGGCGGACGCGGCGCCTACGAGGGCGGGGAACAGCTCACCGAGGTGCTCTCGGCCCCGCTGCGCGTCCAGATCAAGCACATGCTGCTGGTCTCGGACAACTACCTGACCGAAGCCATGGGCCGAATGGTCGCGGTGCACAAGGGCATGGACCCGAAGCAGGCCGGGCTGGCCGTGCAGCAGGTGGCGCAAACATATGGCGCCACCGTCATATCTTTGGTGGATACCAGCGGGCTGGCGGCAACCAACCAAATTTCACCGGCCGCGTTGACCACGTTGCTGCGCGCCGCGGCCACCAGCGGAAAACCCGAACTGCGCGAGCTGGTCTACTCGCTGCCCGTCGCCGGGTACAACGGCACCCTGATGAATCGGCTCGATGCGGCCGCTACCCTCGGGCTGGTGCGGGCAAAAACCGGATCGCTGACCGGGGTGGCCACGCTGACCGGAATGACGCTGACCGAAGACGGGCGGCTGATCGCCTTCAGCATCTTTGCCGCGCAGCCCGACGGGACGCTGGCACCACATAAACCAACCATCGACCAGGCAGTCACCGCCCTGCGCGGCTGTGGGTGCCGGTAGGAGAATTACATGAGCCAGTTCATCGATTGGGATCTCGCCGTAGGCACCGCAAAAACGCTCATGCCCGCCGGGCCGGCGCTGAGCGGCAAACAGGCGGCGCGGATCGTGGAAGAACTGCGCATCGCCGGCGGGCAGGGGCTCGGAGAAGCCGAACGGATCTCGCAGCTGACCTCCACCGCACCATCCGAAACCCTGGTGGTGGACCGCGCCGGCTGGGCCAAGGCGGTCAGCCAGAACTTTGCCGCAATGCTTCCCGAGATGCCCAAAACCCCCACCGCCCTGCCGCTGATCGCCGGGGCGGAACTCGGCGCGGTGCTTTCGGTGCTCGGCACCAGAGTGCTGGGGCAATTCGACCCGTTCGCCGGTCCCCGGCTGCTGCTCAACGCCCCGACGATCACCCAGATCCGCGGCGAGCTGAACCTGAACGCGCGGGACTTCTACCTGTGGATCGCCACCCACGAGCAGACCCACCGGCTGCAGTTCGAGCATGCGCCATGGATCCCGGGGGTGATGAAGCAGACCCTGGCCGAGGTCTTCGAGCCGCTGGGCGGAAAGACCAGCTCGATGAATGACCTCGGGGCGCGGATCAAAACCATGCGCAGCGAGGTCGGCGAGCTGACCAGCATCATGTCGGTGCTCGAAGGCCACGCCATGGTCGTGATGAACGACGTCAGCTCGATCCGCACGATCAAGACCATCCGCAACCGCTTCACCGCCCGCGGCAAGAACCGTTCGCCCTGGGCCAGCTGGATCGGCAAGCTGCTGGGCATGGACGCCAAGGCCCGCCAGTACGAGCGCGGCGCGAAGTTCGTGCGCCACCTGGTGGACGAGATCGGCTATGCCGGCTTCAATGAGATCTTCACCGACCGGGAATTGTTCCCGAGCTCCGCGGAACTCGATAACCCCGCACGCTGGCTGGCCCGCACCCGATGAGCCGGCCGATCGACCTGGCCCGCAACGCGGTGGCGGCGCAGGCCGGAGAATTCGCGCTGCTCGGCGTTTCGGGCGGGGCCGACTCCCTGGCGCTGGCCATCGCCGCGAGCCAGCTGCGCGAGCGAATCCGCTTTGCCGTGGTGATCGTGGACCATGGCCTGCAACCGGGCAGCGCCGCGGTGGCGGCGCGCGCCGCCGCGCAATGCCAGGCGCTGGGCCTGGAAGAGGTGCTGCTCAAGACGGTGCACACCGCCGGGGACGAGGCCTCCGCCCGGGCCGCCCGGTATGCGGCCTTCGAGCAGGCCATGGAGCAGACCGGGGCGCAACGCCTGCTGCTCGCGCACACCAAAGACGATCAGGCCGAACAGGTGCTGCTGGGGATCCTGCGCGGTTCGGGCACCAGGTCCCTGGCCGGAATACCTGTTTCGCGCGGCCCCTACGCCCGTCCGCTGCTGGAGCTGACCCGCCAGGACACCGAGCAAATCTGCGCACGGGCCTCAGTGGAGTACTGGGAAGACCCGAGCAACGCGGACACCGCCTACCGGCGCAACCACATCCGCCACGAGGTGCTCCCGTTTTTGCGTGCGCAGCTCGGCGGGCACCTGACCGAGGCGCTGGCCCGCACTGCGGCGCTGGCGGCGGCGGATGCAGACGCGCTGGACGCCTGGGCCGGGCGGGCGTGGGAGCAGGCGCGCAGCGCCGCCGGGGTGGACTTGCGTATTCTTGCCACTTTTCCCGAGGCCATCGCCTCCAGGGTGCTGCGTCTGGCCGCCGCCGACGCCGGGGCGCTGAACCTGGGCAGCGAGCGCACGGCGGCCCTGTGCGCGCTGGCCGGGGTGGGGGCGAGCAAGTCCCGTTCGGCCGGTCCGGTGCAGCTCGAAGGCAAGATCAGCGCGCTGCGGCGCTCCTCGGTGATAGTTTTCACCACCACAAGCTCAACAACACTAAACTAAATGTGGCACTCTAGTTGAGTACCCCACCTCTGAGAATCAGGAGAACCCTCGTGGATTCGAACACAGTCAAGGCCGATCTCGCGCACGTACTGTATACCAAGGAAGACATCCAGGCTCGTATCGACGAACTGGCTGCACAGATCGACAAGGATTACGAGGGACGCGACATCCTCGTTGTCGGCGTGCTCAAGGGTGCGGTGATGGTCATGGCGGATCTGGTCCGCGCGCTGAAGTCCCACCTGTCCATGGACTGGATGGCGGTCTCCTCCTACGGTTCCGGAACCCAGTCTTCCGGCGTGGTGCGCATCCTCAAGGACCTGGACACCGATTTGATGGGCAAGCATGTGCTCATCGTCGAAGACATCATCGACTCGGGCCTGACCCTGTCCTGGTTGAAGGCCAACCTGGAATCCCGCGGCCCGGCCTCGGTGGAAATCTGCACCCTGCTGCGCAAGCCGGAAGCGGCGAAGGTGGAAATCGACGTGAAATACGTCGGCATGGACATTCCCAACGAATTTGTTGTCGGCTACGGCTTGGATTACGCGGAAAAGTACCGCAACCTGGACTGCGTGGGCACCTTGGCTCCGCACATCTACGAGTAGGGAACTTTTAACGCCGCTTAGGCGTTGAACTGAATCGAAGGTGGCGTTGCCCGGACGCCGGCAGAACGCGTGAGGGGGATGCGAAAGGTACGGGACCTTTCGGGTCGATGAAAACTAAGAAGATTTTTAACAGCTGGATCATTTGGGTCCTGGTCGGTGTGACCGCGATGGTGTTGTTCCTGCCGATGGTATTCGGCAACGGTTCGGCACAAGTGGATACCTCCGTGGGCCTGAACCAACTCACCAGCGGTAACGCCACCGAAGCGAAGATCTTCGACGGAGATCAACGAGTAGACCTGACCCTGCGCGACGCGCTGAACGTCGACGGAGTGGACAAGGGAAAGAAGATTTCCTTCTACTACTCCGTGCCCCGCGCCGACCAGGTGGTCGACGCGATGAACGACGCGCAGCTGAGCAAGTTCACCGATCAGCCGGTGGAAAACAACTGGCTGCTCTCGATGCTCGGCATCATCATCCCCTTCATCCTGATTGCAGGCATCTTCTGGTTCATCTTGGCGCGCAGCCAGGGTGGTGGCTCGAAGGTGATGCAGTTCGGCAAGTCCAAGGCGAAACTGATCACCAAGGATATGCCGCAGGTGACCTTCGTGGATGTGGCCGGCGCCGAAGAGGCGGTGGAGGAACTGCACGAAATCAAGGAGTTCCTGCAGGAGCCCGCCAAATTCCAGGCCCTGGGCGCGAAGATCCCCAAGGGCGTGCTGCTCTACGGCCCTCCGGGCACCGGCAAGACGCTGCTGGCCAAGGCCGTGGCCGGCGAGGCGGCGGTCCCGTTCTACTCGATTTCGGGTTCCGACTTTGTCGAGATGTTCGTCGGCGTGGGTGCCTCGCGCGTCCGCGATTTGTTCGAACAGGCCAAGACCAACTCCCCGGCGATCATCTTCGTTGACGAGATCGACGCCGTGGGCCGGCACCGCGGCGCCGGCATCGGCGGCGGCAACGATGAACGCGAGCAGACGCTGAACCAGCTGCTGGTCGAAATGGACGGCTTCGACGCCACCACCAACGTCATCCTGATTGCCGCGACCAACCGCCCGGACGTGCTGGACCCGGCGCTGCTGCGCCCGGGACGCTTCGACCGGCAGATCCCGGTGGAGGCACCGGATCTGAAGGGCCGCGAACAGATTCTGAAGGTCCACGTGGCCGGCAAGCCGATGGACGCCACGGTGGATCTGAACGCGGTGGCGAAGAAGACCCCGGGCTACACCGGCGCGGATTTGGCCAACGTGCTCAACGAGGCCGCGCTGCTCACCGCCCGCTCGAACGCAAACCTGATCGATGACCGCGCGCTGGATGAGGCCATCGACCGCGTCATGGCCGGCCCGCAGAAGCGCACCCGGCTGATGGACGAGCACGAGCGCAAGGTCACCGCCTACCACGAGGGCGGCCACGCGCTGGTGGCCGCGGCGATGAACCAGACCGCACCGGTCACCAAGATCACCATCCTGCCCCGCGGCCGCGCCCTGGGCTACACCATGGTGGTCCCGGAGTCCGACAAGTACTCGATCACCCGCAACGAGCTGCTGGACCAGATGGCCTACGCCATGGGCGGGCGCGTGGCCGAGGAGATCGTCTTCCACGATCCCTCCACCGGCGCCTCCAACGACATCGAGAAGGCCACCGACACCGCACGCAAGATGGTCACCGAATACGGCATGAGCGAGAAGATCGGCGCGGTGCGCCTGGCCTCCTCGGCCGCCGCGCAGGGCATGGGCACCGCGAGCCGGGACTACTCCGATGAGATGGCCCACCTGGTCGACGAGGAGGTGCGCACGCTCATCGAGCAGGCGCATGACGACGCCTACTGGGCGCTGACCGCCAACCGCCACGTGCTGGACCGCCTGGCCCTGGCCCTGCTGGAGCACGAAACGCTGAACCAGAAGGAAATCGCCGAGCTCTTCGTCGACCTGGTCAAGCTCGACAAGCGCGAGGTGTGGCTGAGCAACGACGGGCGCCCGGTCCACGAACAAGGCCCGGTATTAAGCCCCAAGGAGCGCGCGGCGCGTTCGACCGACTAGTATCGAAGTCGTGATTGAAGTCAATGAGATCGACCAGCCGCGCATTGCCGCGGCGGTCCGCGAAATCCTCGAAGCGATCGGCGAAGATCCGGACCGCGATGGCCTGCTGGACACCCCGAAGCGGGTAGCCAAGGCCTACGCCGAATTCTTCGCCGGTTTGCATCAGGATGCCGCCGAACACCTGTCCACCACTTTCGACATCGAACATGACGAACTGGTGCTGGTCAAGGACATCCCGTTCTATTCCACCTGCGAACACCATCTGGTCCCGTTCTACGGCACCGCGCATATCGGCTACATTCCGGGCCGCGGCGGCAAAGTCACCGGGCTGAGCAAGCTGGCGCGCCTGGTCGAGGTCTTCGCCCGCCGCCCGCAGGTGCAAGAGCGCTTGACCACCCAGATCGTCGATGCGCTCGTTGAACACCTCGAACCCACCGGCGCGATCGTCGTGATCGAATGCGAGCACATGTGCATGTCGATGCGCGGGGTGCGCAAACCCGGCGCAAAGACCGTCACCAGTGCGGTGCGCGGACAGCTGCGGGAGACCGCAACCCGTGCCGAAGCCATGAGCCTGATCCTCGGAAGGTAGCAACTATGTCACTTGGAGCCATCCCGGGCACCGGCCCGGCCACCAGCCCGCTGACCGTGATCCGCAAGTCGAAGCGGAAGACCTTCGCGGACCTTCCCACCGGGCGCACCCTGGTGATGGGGATCCTGAACGTCACCGAGGATTCCTTCTCCGACGGCGGCGAGTTCCTGGGCACCGACAAGGCGCTGGACCACGGGCTGAAGCTGCTCTACGCCGGAGCCGACATCATCGACGTGGGCGGGGAATCCACCCGTCCGGGAGCCAAGGCCGTGGATCCCGCCCTGGAGCAGGCGCGCATCATCCCGGTGATCGAGGCGCTGGCCAAGGCCGGCGCGGTGATCTCCGTGGACACCATGCACGTGTCCACCGCCCGCGCGGCCATCGCCGCCGGGGCGCACCTGATCAACGACGTCTCCGGGCTGACCTATGAGCAGGGCATGGCGGAACTGATCGCCGAAACCGGGGTCCCCTACGTGCTGATGCACCGCCGCGGCACCGCCGCGAATATGGTGCACGAGGCAAACTACGGGGACCCGGTGGCCGAGGTGCTCGCCGAGCTGCGCACCCTGCGCGACGAATTCCTGGCCAAGGGCGTGAAGCCCGAACAGCTGATCCTCGACCCGGGCCTGGGCTTCGCCAAGGACGCCGAGCACAACTGGGCGCTGCTGGCCAACCTGGCGGCCTTCGAGTCGCTGGGCCACCCGGTGCTGGTCGGCACCAGCCGCAAGCGTTTCCTCGGCGAACTGCTCGCCGACGGCAAGACCCCGCGTGAACCGCTGGGCCGCGACGTAGCGACCGCCGCGACCACCGTGCTCGCCGCCCGGGACAACGCCTGGGCGGTACGCGTGCACGATGTGGCGGCCAGCCGCGACGCGTTGGAAGTCGTGCAGGCCTATGGATCGCATTAGCATTCAGGGGATTTCCGCCACCGGCTATCACGGGGTCTTCGACCACGAGAAGCGCGAGGGCCAGGAATTCCGCATCGACGTGGTGCTGCACGTGGACATCACCCGGGCCGCACTGAGCGATGACGTGGCGGACACCGTGGACTACGGGGCCGTCAGCCAGCTGGTGGTCGATCAGATCCAGGCCGGCCCCTGGGACCTGATCGAAAAGCTCGGAGCGCAGATCGCCGAGGCGATCCTCGCCGCCTGGCGCTCGGTGGCCACCGTGGAGGTGGTGGTGCACAAGCCGCAGGCTCCGATTCCGGTGCCTTTTTCCGATGTGAGCATCTCGCTGACCCGGCAGCAGAGCGTGCATACCGCGATTATCGCGCTGGGCGCCAACCTCGGGGACAGCGCCGCGACGCTGCGCTCGGCGATCGCGGAACTGCGCGAGCACCTCGAGGTGCTGCGGACCTCCCCGGTAGCGATTACCAAGCCGGTGGGCGGCCCGCCCGAACAGCCGGACTACACCAACCAGGTCATCGAGGTGCGCACCACCCTGGGCCCGCACGAGCTGCTTGAGCTGTGCCAAAGCATCGAGGCCAACCACGAGCGCACCCGCGAGGTGCGCTGGGAGGCGCGCACGCTGGACCTGGATCTGATCACCTTCGACCAGCTGCGCCTGGACGGGGAATCGCTGACCCTGCCGCATCCGCGCGCCCACACCCGCGGGTTCGTGCTCGCCCCGTGGAGCTGGATGGACGCCGACGCGGTATTGAATGGCCAGCTGGTATCCCGGCTGGCGGCCGAAGCGGCGGACACCGCGGACATCATCAGGCTATGAACCGGCTCAAGCTGCGCACGCTCATCTGGTGCACGCTGCTCGGCGGCGTGACCGGTTGGGTTGCGCTGCGCCTGCTCACGGCCACCGGCAGGTTCTCCCCGGTGCTCGACTACGCCGCGTTGTTCTCCTTGGGCGCGGTGTGCGCGGTGGTCCTCTTCCTCGGCATCCGGGTCAAGCGTTCGACCCTGGGCCGCGGCCATATCGACCCGATCGCCGCCGCGCGCACGCTGGTGCTCGCGCAGGCGGCCGCCTACGCCGGCGCACTGATTACCGGCTGGCATCTGGCCCCGCTGCTGACCTTGCTGTTCGCCTCCGGCTCGAGCCCCACGCTCACCCGCGCGATGGTCCTCACCGGCGCCGGGATCCTGATGGTGATCATCGGCTACCTTGTTCAGCACCTTTGCAAACTACCGCCCGAGGACACCGATGAAAACACCGATGGAATCGTCACCGAATAACTTCACCGCGGTGGACCCCGACTATTTCAGGGTCAAGCTGGTCACCTGGCTGATCCAGACCGGCAGCTACCTGCTGGTGGCGCTGCTGCCGCTGATCCTGCGCCTGTTCGGCATCCCCGTGCCCTGGTGGCTTCTCATCGCGCCGCCGCTGGTTGTGCTTGGCCTGGCCTTGCCGATCCTGCGCATGCTGCGCCGCCAGGTGCAGGCGCTGGGCTACCGGGAACGCGACGAAGATCTGCTGGTGCGTTCCGGGGTGCTCTGGCGCAAACAACTTGTCATCCCCTACGGGCGCATGCAATACGTCGAGGTCACCAGCGGGCCGCTGGAACGCCGCTATGGATTGTGCAAGCTGACGCTGAACACCGCCGCCGGGTCTGCCACCGCGGTCATTCCCGGGCTTCGTGAGGACACCGGGCAGGCGTTGCGCGAACGCTTGGTCGCGGCCGGCGAGGCGAACCTGCTGTGAACGAATGGCAGCGGGTCCACCCGGCCAGCCCCTTTGTGCACGGCTGGCTGGCCATCGTGGGTTTGGCCTGGGTGTACTGGCAGAACACCGATGACATTTCCTGGGAAGAGCGGTTCACCGGCAGCCGGCTGACCTGGACGGTGGGCCTCGGCTCGGCGGCGCTGGTGCTGGTGCTCATCTTCTACGCGCTGTCCTGGTATTTCACCCGCTACCGGATCAGCGAAACCCACGTTTATGTAAATTCCGGAATGGTATTCCGCAGCCAAAAGCAGGCGCGCATCGACCGGGTGCAGGGCATCGACATCGCCCAGCCCTTGGTGGCCCGGCTGCTCGGCTTGGCCGAACTGCGCTTCGATGTGGCCGACGGTTCGGCCTCGGTCATGCGCCTGTCCTTCCTGCGCAAGGCGCACGCCCACCAGCTGCGTGCCGAGATCCTGGCGCTGGCCCAGGGCGAGATCCCCGAGGCCGAAGAAGCCGCGCAGCCGGTTCCGCTGATGGCCAAGGTGCCAGCCGGACGCCTGCTCGCCTCGCTGTTCCTGCGGCTTCCCACGGTGGTTGGCGTGCTCTTGGCGTTGGTTCTGGGCATCCTGAGCCTCTCGGGGGTTGGCGTGCTGGTTGCCGGCCTGGTGCCGATGCTGCTCGGCTTCGGCGGCTGGTTCTACAAGGAACTGAACAACTCATGGAACTTCAGTGCGAGCGCCACGGATACCGGCCTGCGGATCAGCCACGGGCTGGCCGATACCAAGCAGCAGTCGTTGCCGGCCGGCCGGGTGCAGTCGATCCAGATCAGTTCGCCGGCCTTTTGGCGGCTGCTCGGCTGGTACCGGGTGGAGGTCAACGCGCTCGGTGTCGGTGAAGAAGAAATGTCGAATCTGCTGGTGCTGCCCGTCGGGGACTTCGAAGCGGTCACCCAGGTGATGGGGATCTTGCTGCCCGAGTTGGGGGTCGAGAACCAGCGCGCGGTGCTGCATACCGCCATCACCAGCGGAACCGACCACGGTTTCACCAGCTCACCGGCTCGTGCCAAGGCCTTGTCCCCGGGTGCCTGGAAGCATCAGGCGTTTTTGAGCACCAGCAGTTGCGTGATCACCCGCTTCGGCTGGCTCTCGCGCAGCGCAGCTTTTGTGCCGCATCGGCGGATCCAGGGGATGGTGCTGCAGCAGGGCCCCTGGGAGCGTCGCCGGGAGTTGGCGGGGATCCGCCTGTACAGCGCCGGCGGCTCGATCATGGGCTACATGCATCAGCTCGATGAGCAGGTAGCGACAGAATTTTTTGCGGCGCAAGCGCGGCGACAGGTTGAGAGGTAGATCCATGGAGGCACCCCGCTTAGGAATTGGAATCATCTCCGCCGGCAAGGTCGGAGCGATCCTCGGGGCCGCGTTGGCGGCCGCCGGACACCGGATCACCGGCGTGCATGCGGTCTCCGAAGCGTCGCGGGACCGTGCCGAGGTGTTGCTGCCCGGCGTGGAAATTCTGGATCCGGCCGAAATCCTGCGGCGCAGCGAGCTGGTGCTCTTCGCGGTTCCCGATGATGTGCTCGGCGAACTGGTTCAGGGCCTGGCCGCCGCTGGACACTTTGTGACCGGTCAGCTGGTTGCCCACACCGCCGGACGTTACGGCACCGGGATCCTGGAGCCCGCGCGAGCTGCCGGAGCCTTCCCGCTGGCCATCCACCCGGCGATGACCTTTACCGGGATGAGCTTGGATCTGCAACGCCTTACCGACTGCGTCTTCGCCGTCACCGCGGATGAAATCATGCTCCCCGTGGCTCAGGCACTAGTGGTGGAGATGCGCGGAGAGCCGGTGGTGATCGCCGAGGAGGACCGCGTGAGCTATCACGCGGCGCTGGCCCATGCGGCAAACCATCTGAATACAATTACCGCGCAATCGGCCGATATGCTGCGCCGGATCGGGGTGCAAGACCCGGCGGCCATCCTGCGTGGGTTGATGGGCGCAAGCCTGGATAACGCCTTGCGTTCGGGAGCCGGAGCCTTGACCGGTCCGGTAGCCCGGGGAGATGTGGGAACCGTCAGAGCGCATCTGGCCGCGATGGCCAAGGACCAAACCGAGACCGTGGACAGCTACCGCAGCCTGTCACGGGCTACCGCGCAACGCGCGGCGGCACTCGGGCGGATCTCACCGGGGACACTTCAAGAACTGCTGCAGGTTCTAGAATAGAGGGCGTGAAGACCCCGATGATTGTTCAAACCCGCGATGAGCTGAAGACAGCGATCGCTCAGGCCAACCCGCAAACTCTGGGCTTTGTCCCCACCATGGGGGCATTGCACCAGGGGCACGCGCGACTTTTTGCCAAGGCGCGTAGCGAAAACGAGCTGGTGGTCAGTTCGGTCTTCGTCAATGAGCTGCAATTCAATGACGCGCAGGACTATGCCAATTATCCGCGTGACCTCGATGCCGATGTGCAGTTAGCCGCGCAGGCCGGGGTTGATATCGTCTTCGCGCCGCGCGCGGAGGAAATCTACCACGCGGGGATGCCGTTGATTCGGCTGAACAGCGGGGTGCTGGGCGAAATGTACGAGGGGGCCTCCCGCCCGGGGCATTTCGACGGGATGCTGGCAGTGGTGGCTAAGCTGCTTCACCTGGCAGATCCGCGGCAAGGCGAATACCGTGCCTATTTCGGGCAGAAGGATGCACAGCAGTTGGCGCTCATTCGGCGGATGGTCGCAGATTTGGACTACCCGGTTCAGTTGCGCTCGGTGCCGATCGTCAGAAGCCCCGAAGGACTGGCGCTGTCCAGCCGCAATGCGTTGCTCAACTCCGAAGAATTGCGGGCCGCGTTGGTGCTGCACCGTGCGATCGAACTGATTTCCGGGCGTGCTGCCCGTCATGAACCGCTGAATATTGACGACGCGCTGGGCCTGTTCCAAATGGAACCACTAGTCGAGCTCGACTATTTCGTGGTGGTTGACCCCAATACGCTCCAGGAGCTCGCCTTCAATTGCCAGGACACTCCCTTTACCGGGCAGGGCCTCGTGCTGGTGGCGGCGAAGGTCGGTAATGTGCGCTTGATCGATAACCAGCCTATTTGAGTCAGCCGAAGCGTCGTGCGGTCTGCTCGAGAATTTCGCGGAATTGTCCCAGCTCGGCCATGATCTGCGCGGTGCTCTCCTCCGCTTGAACGAATTGGACCGCTTCACCCGCATAAACCGGGGCCATCGAGACCAGGGCTTGCGCGCGGGCATTGCGCATCTGTTCAAGCAGCTGTTCCGTGGCAGCGGCCTGCAGCCCGGGAATGTCTCCGGCCCAGCGCTGGCTGAATTCGTTTCTCAGTGCCCGTCCGCCAAACTCTTCCGCCCAGGGGAGCTGTTGAGCGATATCAAATGCGCGGGTGTATACGGTGTCGTCTAGTCCGGCGGCCAAGACCGCGACCTTTACGTTCTCGTGTCCGCTGGCTTCGGCACTAGCAAGGAAACGCGTCCCTACCCAAGCCGCATCTGCGCCGGCGCTTAACACCGCAGCGACAGCCCGAGCGGTTCCGATGCCGCCGGCGGCGATCACCGGTTTCACGTTCTGCATCGTCGCCAGCTGCACCAGCGGTAGCGTTCCCGCTTCATTGCGGCCATGTCCGCCACCTTCCCCGCCCCGGGCAATGACTACATCGATATCATCTTGCATGGCCCGGGCGAGGTCTTCGGCGTTTCCCACCTGCATGGCCGTGAGCACTCCCGCTTCGTGGGCCAGGGCCGCACTCCTGGTGGGGTCGCCGAAACTCAAAACAACCAATGACGGCTCGTAGTCGAGGAAGCTTTCCAGGGCGCTCAAGTCATTTTCCAAAGACCACGCCATGAAACCAACACCCCACGGGGAATCTGTTGAGCCCATATGGGCTGCCTGCTCCGAGATCCATTCGCCGGTGGGGCTGGCCGGGCAGCCAATCATCCCTACGCCGCCGGCGGCGCTGACGGCGGCAGCGAGCTTGCCTCCGGCGGCTCCTGCCATCGAAGCGTTAAAGATTGGCTCACGGTATCCAAGGAGTGTCTGAAGGTCGCTCATAACGCCAGACTAGGACACCAAATTGAATGTGACGCAGAACCCCCTCCGTCGATTTGTAAGTTAACCGAAGTCTCTGTATAGTTTTTCTCTGTTGC
>NZ_NRGV01000002.1:0-3095 GCF_002332385.1 Glutamicibacter sp. BW80
GGGAAGCCAGCCCGCTTTCGCTGTATGTGGAAGGCTTTCGCAAGCATCTCGAAGACCGCGGTTATGCGCCGGACTCGGTTCGGTGGCGGCTGCGTCAACTTGCGGCATTGGATCGGTGGTTGCACGAGCATCGTTTGACTGCCAGCGACCTGGACGATTCCTGCGTGGATCGGTTCGTCGCGGCCCGGCAAGCCGCACACCGAACGACGTTTGTGGCTGTCGCAAACTTTTCGGTTCCGATCGCGTATTTGCGCCAAATCGGTGTGGTGCCTCCGAAGATCACACCGCTGGATCCGACCTCACAGATCCTTGAGCAGTATCGCGGTTACCTGTCCACCGAACGTGGGCTTGTTGAAAGCTCGATCGTGGCCAACATGCGTGTCGCTGATATTTTCTGCAACCAGCGGACACTCCGGCTTGAGGAGCTCTCAGCGGCCGAGGTCACCACGTATATTGCGGCGCTCTGCGCGCGCTCAAGTATCGGGTGGTCGAAGAAGACCGTGACCGCGTTGGCATCATTTCTCCGATTCCTCCACGTCGCCGGAATCACCACCGCACCGCTCGCCGCGGCTCTGCCAAAACTCACCGGACACCGTCCCCACGTTCCATGCGAGCTCACCCAAAGCGACTTCCTGCGCCTGCTCGATGGCTGTGAATGCGCCAGCGACGTCGGTTTACGCGACCGTGCGATTCTGACGGTCCTGTGGCGGATGGGACTACGCCGAGGCGAGGTGGCCGGCTTGAGGGTCGATGACATCAACTGGCGCCGTGGTGAAATCACGGTCCGGGGAAAAGGGAATCGCCACGAAGTTCTGCCAATCCCGACCGATGTCGGTGAAGCGCTCGTGCACTACCTCCACGAGGCCCATCGTCGCGTCCCGGCCGGTTGCAGGGCCTTGTTCGTTCACGTCAGAGCGCCAGAAGGCGCTATGAGCCCCACAGGGGTCGGTGATGTCGTGGCACGCGTGGCCGACCGTGTTGGGCTGCCACCGATGGGTGCGCACCTGCTGCGGCACGGCACGGCAACACAGCTGGCGCGCGTTGGCGCTTCGTGGCTGGAGATCGCTCAAGTCATGAGGCACCGGAGCCTGGCAGTCACGGTCTCCTACACCACCATTGACCCTGCCTGGACGAGCGAGTTGGCACGACCCTGGCCAGGTGCGCGATGATCGATCTTTCCGCCGCCGTCGACACCTACCTCGCCATGCGCCGGGGCTTGGGCTTCAAACTCGTCGATGCCGGCTCCTTGTTGCCCGACTTCGTCAGCTTCCTGCACAACCATGGCGCCGAGCACGTCAGCACCGAGCTGGCTCTCGCGTGGGCTACCCAGCCGGTGAATGCCGAACCTCTCTGGTGGCGCCAACGATTGGGTTTCGTGCGCGGCTTCGCACAATACCTGCGCAACCTTGACCCTGACACCGAGGTGCCGCCACGTGACCTGCTTCCGGCACGGCAGCAACGAATTGCACCATATCTATATTCCGATGTCGATATCGGAGCGTTGATGGAGGCCGCCCGGGCTCTGAACCCGCCACTGCGTGCGGCCACCTACGAGGCCTTTATCGGTTTGCTTTCAGTCACGGGTCTCCGGCGGGGAGAAGCTTTGGCGTTGAACCGAGAGGACCTCGACCGGGAGCAATCACTACTGGTAGTCCGTGATGCCAAAGGTGGCGGCCGAAAAGTGCCGTTGCATGAAACGACCGTTCAGGCACTCCAAAACTACTTTGACTGCGTTGACTTTCACTTTCAGCTCCCCGTGGCGCCCTCGGTATTCGTCTCTACACGGGGAACCAGACTGAACAAGAATTCGCTCAATGCAACGTTCCCCTCCCTGATCGACAAGGCCGGCCTGACGGGGCGCGGAGAACGAGCACGCCCCCGGATCCACGACCTGAGACACAGCTACGCGGTTCGCCAGTTGATCGATTGGCACCAACAACAGGTCGATGTCGACGCGCGGATACCGCTGCTCTCGGCAGTCCTTGGGCACAGCGACCCGGCCTCCACCTATTGGTACCTGCAAGCCTCACCCGAGCTGTTCGCCATCGTCGGGCAGCACCTTGAAGAATTCCTGGGAGAACTACCATGAGCGCCCTCGCCCCAACCCTGCAAAAGTTTTTCACCGACCGCCTCATCACCCAACGACAAGTCAGCCCCGCCACAGTCGCTGCCTACCGTGACACGTTCCGGCTGCTGCTGGCATTCATCCTTGAGACAAAGCGGATCGCCCCGGCGAACCTCGACTTCCGCGACCTGGATGCCCCGACGATCGGAGCGTTCCTCAGCCACCTGGAAACTGAGCGGAAGAACTGCATACGGAGCAGAAATGCCCGTTTGGCCGCGATCCATTCGCTCTTCAGGTTCGCCGCTCTCCAGCACCCCGAACATGCCGAGCTGATTGCCCGGGTCCTGTCGATCCCACAGAAACGGTTCGAGAGGGGAATCGTAGAATTCCTCACCAAAGAGGAGGTTGAGGCGATCCTCGCCGTCCCCGACTGCAGCGCCTGGATCGGTCGCCGCGACCATGCACTGCTCACTCTCGCCGTCCAAACCGGTATGCGCGTGAGCGAGCTTACCGGCCTGCGCGGAGAAGATGTGTTCCTGGGAATCGGTGCGCATGTTCGCTGCCGTGGCAAGGGCCGAAAACAGCGCTCCACGCCCCTGACCACGGGAACCGTGGCCACGATGCGGGCGTGGTTCAAAGCCAGTGGCGTCCAACCCGATGCACCCCTGTTCCCGAGCCGGAATGGCACGACGTTGAGCACCGACGCCGTTGAATGGCTGGTGACAAAATATTCCACCACTGCTGCCGTTGGATGCCCATCATTGGCGACCAAGCGAGTCACCCCTCATGTCCTTCGCCACAGCGCCGCCATGTTCCTGCGCGAAGCCGGTGTGGACATCTCGGTCATCGCGCTCTGGCTCGGCCACGAGAGCATCGCCTCGACACAGATCTATATGCACGCCGATCTTGCCGTCAAACAACGCGCGTTGGACAAAATGACGTCGTTCAAAGAAACTCGGAACCGCTATCGAGCGCCTGACTCGCTTCTTGACTACCTTGAAGCGCTCTGAATTATGCCGAGCGGTTCAGG
>NZ_NRGV01000003.1:0-4339 GCF_002332385.1 Glutamicibacter sp. BW80
CCATGAAATACCGAGGTTAGTTGATGGATCCGGTCTACGAATCCTGCAGGACCATCGCCTCGGAGCGCAGCTTGCGACGGCTCGCCGCATGCTTGACCATGGTCAGCGCCACCGCGGCGATCAGCAGAAGATACATGATGATCGTGGTCGGCGAGGAGACCAGGTAGCCCAGGTCGCCCTCGGACACGGTCAGCGCCCGGCGCAGGGAGGTTTCGGCCAGCGGCCCGAGGATCACGGCGATCAGCACCGGGGCTACCGGGAACTGGTAGCGGCGCATGATGAAGCCGAGGATGCCGATGGCCAGCAGGAACCAAAGGTCGATCACCGAGGAGCTCACCGCATAGACGCCCAGCATGGAGAGCACGGTAATGCCTGCATACAGGTAGTGCCGTGGCACCAGCAGCAGCTTGGCCCAAAGCCCGGCGAATTGCATGTTGATGATCAGCAGCATCACCAATCCCACGAAGAGCGAGGCGAGCAGGGTCCAGACCATGTCGCCCGAGCGCTCGAAGAGCAGCGGGCCTGGCTGCATGCCGTATTGCTGGAACGCGGCGATCATCAGCGCTGCGGTCGCCGAGACCGGAAGCCCCAGGGCCAGCAGGGCGCCCATGGCCATGCCGGCGGTCGCGTTTCCGGCGGCCTCCGGGGCGGCCACGCCGTTGATGGAACCGGTGGTTCCGAACTCCGGATCCTTCCGCTTGGCGGCCAAGCGCTTCTCGGTGCCGTAGGCAAGGAAGGTCGGGATCTCCGCGCCGCCGGCTGGGATGACGCCGAAGGGAACGCCGAAGGCGGTGCCGCGCAGCCAGGCCGGCAGGGCCTTGCGGAAGTCCGCGCCGCTGAGCTTGATCCGGCCGCTGGCCGGGATCCGCAGGGCGCTGGGGTCGCGGTGGATCCGCGAGGCCACATGGATGACTTCACCCAGGGCCAGCAGGCCCACGGTGATGACCACAATGGACAGCCCGTCAAAGAGCTGCGGCAGGCCGCCGGTGAAGCGCACGGAACCGGAGATTCCATCCACCCCGATCAGCGCCAGGACCAGGCCGATGGACAGTGCGCCCAGGCCCTTGATGATCGATTCGGAGACCACCGAGGAGATGGCGACGAAGGCGAAGACGGCCAAGGCGAAGTATTCGGCCGGGCCGAAGGCGGTCGCCAGTTTCACCAGCGAGGGGGCGAAGAACACCACCAGCGTGGTGGCGATCAGCCCGCCGATGAAGGCGCCCATCGCGGCGGTGGCCAAGGCCCGAGCCGCCTGCCCGCTCTTGGCCATCTTGTGGCCCTCGAAGGTGGTGGCGATGGCCGAGGAGGCCCCGGGCGTATTGAGCAGAATTCCGGCCGTGGAATCGCCGAACATCCCGCCGAAGTAGACTCCGGCGAACATGATGAATGCGGCCGTGGGGTCCAGACTGAAGGTGACCGGCAGCAGCAGGGCGACGGCCATCGAGGAGCCAAGGCCCGGCAGCACGCCGACCGCGGTGCCCAGCAAGGCGCCAATGAGCACCCACATGAGGTTCACGAGCGTCAACGCACCGGCGAAACCCGCCATTAAGTGACTGAGCTGATCCATTTAGAGCAAACCTCCTAGGAACCCGGCGGGCAGGCTGAGACCCAACCCGAGGCCGAACGCCAAATAGCTGATCGAGGAAACCATGACGGCGACCCCGATGTCGAAAATCGGGCGGGTGCTGCCCAACGCCTTGCAGATGGCCCAGAACAATCCGGCCGCGGAAATAATCCATCCCAGTACCGGAAGCACGAGGATGAAGCAGGCGATGCCGCCGACGATCCAGGCGATCGTGGCCCAATCCGAGTACAGCCGCACCCGGCCGGTGCGGCGCGGACGGGCTCCGCTGGCACCAAGCACCTCGGTGCGCTGGGTGTCGCCCAATTCGGCCAGCATTTCGGCGGAGAAATCGGGGTTGCCGCTGTCGGTGCCCTGCGGGAAACGGCGGGTGCGCAGCACGGAAAGGCCATGGAGCACCGCCAGCGCGTAGAGCACGATGCAGATGATCCAGGGGAAGAACTGCGGACCGGGTACGGTATCGCCCATGACGTTCATGGAGGCCGTGCCGATGGTCAGCGCGACGGCCAGGGCCAGCAGCAGCGCGGTGACCACCAGCTCGCTGCGGCCCGAGAAGAAACCGGTAATGCGTACGGTGTCTTCGGTGGTTTCTCTGCTCTGGGTGGTGCTCATAGTCCGAGTCCTTCCACGAGATCCGTGGTTGTGGCGATCTCCGTGTCGATGAATGCGTCGAGCTCATCGCCGACCATGTAGCTGTCGGTCCAGTTGTTCCGGGCCACCGCGTCCTTCCACTGCTCCGTGGCATGGAATTCGGCCACAATCTGCTGCAGTTCGGCCTTCTGCTCGGCGGTAATGCCCGGGGCGGCGACGTAGCCGCGCCAATTGGCCATGGCCGCGTCGACCCCGGCCTCCTTGAAGGTCGGCACATCCACGCCGGGCAGGCGCTCTTCGGAGGAGATCGCCAGGGCGCGCAGGCTTCCGGTCTCGATCTGGTCGGAGAGTTCGTTGTAGCCGGAAACGGCCGCGCTGGTGGTGCCCGAAAGCACCGAGGTGATCGCCTCGCCGCCGCCGGAGTAGGGAATGTAATTGACCAGCTGCGGGTCGATGCCCACCTCGCGGGCGGCCATGCCCATCAGCAGGTGGTCGATGCCGCCAAGCGAACCGCCGGCAATGGAGGTTCCTCCCGGGTCTTTCTTCCAGGCTTCGACGAAGTCCTCCAGCGTCTCCAGCTCCGAGTCGCCGGGGACCACGATCACCGCATAGTCATCGGCCAGCCGGGCGATCGGGGTGACGTCTTCCAGCGAGGTGCCCGAATCGGCGAGTTCGATCGCGCCGATCATCACCCCGCCGGTGACCATCAGCATGTCCGAGCGGCCGGTCATCTGCGCGAACTGGCTCAGCCCGATGGTGCCGCCGGCACCGGGGACGTTGACCACCTGCACGTTGTTGCTGATGCCATCGGATTTGATGGCCTGCTGCGCTTCGCGGGCAAAGCCGTCCCAGCCGCCGCCGGGAGAGGCGGGGGCCATGATCACGAGTTTCGCGCGCACCGTGTTCTCGCCGCCCGAGGCGGCCGAGGT
The DNA here is from genome assembly GCF_002332385.1 of Glutamicibacter sp. BW80. Lineage (NCBI taxonomy): Bacteria > Bacillati > Actinomycetota > Actinomycetes > Micrococcales > Micrococcaceae > Glutamicibacter > Glutamicibacter sp. BW80. The sequence goes on from NZ_NRGV01000003.1 coordinate 3,103, forward strand.
CACCAGCGCGAGCGTGGCGATCAGAACGCTGGCGACCAGAAAGGCCACGTTCTTAAAATTGAGTTTGCTCATAGCTATCCGTAGGGTTCGAGTGATGATGGGGATTCCGGCTGCCCGGAAGCGTCTTAGCTACGATCCCATGCAGTGATCCAAACCACTATCGAAAACGTGGTTTGGGTCATAGGTGCCATAAGAAAAATAAAGTTAGAAATCGCGCCAATAGGGAACCAGTCAAGACAGTTGCTATCAATGACAGCGTAATTAAACACATCTAGAGAGTCATTAAAGTCAAAGGCAGGCACGGACAGTGTTAAACATATTTCGACCAAGAAAAAGTCTGACACAGGAAGTCACGTGCCTGCCCTCCCATCATTCCTTATTAAGCCCCTTTGGAGCCAATTCAAGGCACTGATCCCAGAAGTCAAAGACGAGCACCCGTGGGGATGCCACCGCCCACGGATCAGCGACCGGATCATCTTCGAAAAACTCGTCCAAGTACTCGTTCTGGGTGCTTCTTACGAAAAAATCAGTGACTCCTTCTGCTCGGCAACCACCATTCGACGTCGCCGCGACGAATGGATCAATGCCGGAGTCTTCCTAGATCTAGAGCAGATCTGCCTTGAAACCTACGACCGAATCGTTGGGCTGGAACTTGAAGACCTCACCGTTGACGGATGCATCGTCAAAGCACCTTGCGGTGGCGAAGCCGCCGGGAAATCCCCGGTAGACCGCGGTAAACAAGGTACTAAACGCTCACTGCTGACCGACGGGAAAGGTATCCCTCTGGGCTGCGTGATCGCACCAGCTAACCGCCACGATTCACCTTTGTTGCGCCCCACGTTGGAACGTCTTTCACGCTTCGCCTACTTTCTTCCAGAGCGGATCACCGTGCATCTGGATGCTGGCTACGACAGCCAGAAAACCCGTGACCTGCTCGATGAGCTGGGGTGCGGCTACATCATCAGTACCAAAGGTGAACCGCTGCAGGCTGGGGCGCGATGGGTGGTAGAACGAACCAACTCCTGGCACAACCGTGGGTTCAAGAAACTGTCCATCTGCACTGAACGTACCGCACGGGTCATTGACGCTTTGATCAGTTTCGCGAATAGCATCATCATTCTTCGAAGGTTGATCAAGGAAGCATGGGTGAGTCATCGTTGGGATTCAAGGCCAAAACGAAAGCCTAAATAATCGCGTTGTGCCTATTGGCGGGATTTCTTAGCTTGCTATTTAACCT
>NZ_NRGV01000004.1:0-1664 GCF_002332385.1 Glutamicibacter sp. BW80
GGCTGCTCCTTCGTGCTCAAGCCCGCCGAGCTGAGCCCCTCCACCGCGATCCTGATGCTGGACGTGCTCCATGAGCTGGGCCTGCCGGCCGGGGTGGCGAACCTGGTCACCGGCACCGGCGCGCAGGTCGGCGCGGTCCTCTCCGAGCACCGCGACGTGGACCTGGTCTCCTTCACCGGCGGCCTGGCCACCGGGCGCAAGGTCGCGGCCGCGGCGGCCGGAACGGTGAAGAAGGTCGCCCTGGAGCTGGGCGGGAAGAACCCGAACGTGATCTTCGCCGACGCGGACTTCGACGCCGCGGTGGACAACGCGCTGAATGGCGCGTTCGTGCATTCGGGGCAGGTCTGCTCGGCCGGGGCGCGGATCATCGTGGAGGAATCCATTGCGGAGCGGTTCGTCGACGAACTGGTGCGCCGCGCGGAGCAGATCACCCTCGGCGGCCCGTTCGATGAGCACGCCGAAACCGGGGCGCTGATCTCCGCGGAGCATCTGGGAAAGGTCGAGGCGTATGTGCAGTCCGGGCTCGCCGAAGGCGCGCGGCTGCGCTGCGGGGGCCGGGCGGCCACCGATGCGGACGGCCCCGGGCTGGGGGCGGGGCATTTCTACCTGCCCACCGTCTTTGACCAGGTGGCCCGCGGCATGTCGGTGGTCATCGAGGAGGCCTTCGGCCCGGTGGTCACCGTGGAGACCTTCGCCACCGAAGATGAGGCGGTGGCTACCGCCAACGACACCGACTACGGGCTGGCCGGGGCGGTGTGGAGCCAGGACGCGTCCAAGACCCAGCGGATCGCGGCCCGGTTGCGCCACGGGACGATCTGGATCAACGACTTCCACCCCTACCTGCCGCAGGCCGAGTGGGGCGGCTTCGGCCAGTCCGGGGTCGGCCGCGAGCTGGGGCCGACCGGGCTGGGCGAGTACCAGGAAGCCAAGCACATCTACCAGAATCTGGACCCGCAGGTCACCGGCTGGTTCGCCCAGAAGTAGGGAAGAGGGAAACTGAGGATTATGAGCAACACTAACGAATTTGACTACATCGTCATCGGCGGCGGTTCGGCCGGCGCCGCGGCCGCCGCACGGCTGAGTGAAGACCCGGCGGTGCGCATCGCGCTGGTGGAGGCCGGCCCCGATGACCGGGGTCTTGAGGAGGTCTTGCAGCTGAACCGCTGGATGGAATTGCTCGAATCCGGGCTGGACTGGGACTACCCGATCGAGGCGCAGGAGAACGGGAACTCCTTCATGCGCCATTCCCGGGCCAAGGTGATGGGCGGGTGCTCGAGCCATAATTCCTGCATCGCGTTCTGGGCGCCGCGCGAGGACCTGGATGAATGGGAATCGAAGTTCGGGGCCACCGGCTGGAATTCGGCGATGGCCTACCGGCTGTATCAGCAGCTGGAGAGCAATGAGGACGCCGGGCCGGAGGCCCCGCACCATGGGGATTCGGGGCCGGTGCACCTGATGAATGTGCCGGGCACCGATCCGTGCGGGGTGGCGCTGCTGGAGGCTTGCGCGCAGGCCGGGATTCCGCGGGCGAAGTTCAACAACGATGAGACCGTGGTCAACGGGGCGAACTTCTTCCAGATCAACCGGCGTGCCGATGGCACCCGGTCCTCCTCCTCGGTCTCCTATATCCATCCGATTATGGAGCGGGAGAACTTCACGCTGCT